>JAEWIL010000255.1 GCA_023387085.1 Pseudomonadota bacterium
CGACCGCACGCCGCTGTCGTTCACTTCGCCAAGCCCCGCGACGATGCGCCCGACGACGGGCAGGCGATAGGCGCCGCGCGCGAGTTCGGCCTCGGCCGGCGCGGGCGCGGCGGGCTGGATTGCGGCGCTCGTCGGATCGCGCGGGCGCACGACAGGGCCGGCGAGTTCGGCGAGTTCGGCGCGGACCTCACCGTCGGCCTCGAGCGTATCCATCAACTCGACAATATCCCGTGCTTTCTCGCCGAGTCCGAGCGCGCGGTCCGATTCGAGCTGCGCGCTGCTCATTAATTCGCGCGACCGCAGCCGTCCTTCATTCTCGAGCCGGGTCAGCGCGTCGCGACGCTGCGCGAGTTGCGTCTTGCTCGCGGCCAGCGCGGCAAGGGCGATCGATTGTTGCTGCCGTGCCGTGCGGAGCTGGGCGAGTTCGTGCCGAACCTCTGCGGTCCGCCGCGCGATGACGGGCATCGCCGCGTCGATGACCGCACGCGCATGCACCATGTCGGTCAGCGATCCGGGCTGCGCTAGCACGCTGACCGGCGGCTGGCGGGAGAGCTGCTGGAGCGCCGCGGTGAGTTCGAGCAGCGGCTGCTGCTGTTCGGCAAGCCGCGCCTCCTGCGCCTTCACCCGCCGCGCGACGAGCGCGACGCGCGCCTCGCCGGCGTTGATGTCGGCCTCGGCCGACTGGATGCGCGCGGCAAGCGCGGCGCTGCGCTTCTTCAGCCGGTCGGCCTCGTCGCGCGCCGCCGTCGCCTGCGCCTCGAGTGCATTGCTGCGGGCCAGGGCTTCGGCGGATTGCTGTTTGGCGGTGAGGAGCTGCTGGCGTTCGCGTGCGGCGATCGCCTCGGGGTCGAAAACATCGTCACTTTGCGCGACCGCATAGGCGCCACCCGCGACCGCGGCGCACAGCGCGAGCGCGGCGGCCCAGCGCCTCATTGCCGGCCCTCGCGGTGATAGGGGTGGTTCGCGATAATGCTGGTGGCGCGCCACAATTGCTCGGCGAGCATCGCGCGCGCCATCAGATGCGGCCAGGTCGCGCGGCCAAAGGCGATGACCCTATCGGCGCCCTCGCGCTCGTCCGGAGTGAAACCGTCGGCGGCGCCAAGGCAGAAGCGCGCCTCGCGCACCCCGCCATCGCGCCATTTTTCCAGCAATTTTGCAAATTCGAGCGAGGATAGCTGCTCGCCGCCCTCGTCGAGCAGGATAGTGCGGCTGTTGTCTGCGGCAGCGGGCATGCGTCCGCCGGTATCGGGAAGCTCCGAAATCTTCTGCGCCCAGCTCACGCGCTTCATATAGCGCTCGACCAGCTCGGCCTCGGGCCCGCGCCCGATGCGCCCGCGCGCGATGATATGCAGCAACATCTCCGCCGCCTAACCTTTAGGCGGCGGTCGCGTCAATTCACTGCCGTAACCGGCGGTGCGTCGCCGAACGACCACATGCGCTCGAGGTTGTAGAAGCTGCGCACCTCGGGACGGAACAGATGGACGATGACGTCGCCGGCGTCGATCAGCACCCAGTCGGCGTTGGGCAGGCCCTCGACGCGGACAGGACGGCCTGCTTCCTGCTTGATCCGCTGTGCCAGCTTGTCGGCGATTGCCGAGACGTGGCGCGTCGACCGGCCGCTCGCGATCACCATATGGTCGGCGATGCTGCTCTTTCCGGCAAGCGGGATGGAGATGGTTTCCTGGGCCTGATCCTCGTCCAGCTGGTGGAGAATCAGCGCGTGGAGAGCTTCCACGCTGTCGTCCGAAGACGTTTTGGCAGGTGCGGCGCCGGGCGCGGCATCCTTACTGGCGGCTATCAAGCGGTTTCATTCCTTTCATCCATGGCCACACGCGAATGCGTCACAGGGTCGCGCATCGCGCGTCCTGCATAGCGTTCGTGCCAGCGGGGGTTGGCCTGCCGTATAGCTGTCGCGGATCGCACATCGGGCGAAAAACGCAGGAACACGAGAGCAGGCGGTCTCCAGTCCGTCCAGTGACGTTTCTGGTCCGCGGGCCGGACAAAGCGCCGCAGCCAACCCATCGCCTCTGCGGCGTGGGTGCGGCCATTATAGCCCGGACGCGCGACAACCGCAATCGGCATGAGTCGGGCAATCCCCCGCCAGTCGCGCCACCGGGGCAGCTGGACCAGATTGTCGGCGCCCATGATCCAGATGAACCGGCGATTCGGGTAGCGTCGCAGAAGTTTCTTCAGCGTATCGACGGTATAGCGCGTGCCCAGCTCGGCTTCGACAGCCGTCGCGCGGATCGGCGAACGCCGCGCCATGCGCTGCGCCGACGCGAGGCGGGCGGAAAGGGGCGCCATCCCGGCCTTGGGCTTCAGCGGATTACCTGGCGACACCAGCCACCACAGCTCGTCGAGCCCCAGCGCTTCGATTGCATCAAGGCTGATCGCGCGGTGCCCGCCATGCCCGGGGTTGAAGCTGCCGCCGAGGAGGCCGGTAGGAATCTTGCGGGTCAGGGGCGGACCTGCCCCGTTCCGCGGACCAGCCATTTGTAGGTGGTCAGCCCTTCGAGCGCGACCGGCCCACGCGCGTGAAGGCGCCCGGTGGCGATGCCGATTTCGGCGCCGAGGCCGAATTCGCCGCCGTCGGCGAACTGGGTGGAGGCGTTATGCATCACGATCGCGCTGTCGACTTGCGCCAGAAAGCGTTCGGCAGCCGCCGCATCCTCGGTGACGATGGCGTCGGTGTGCCGGCTCGAATGCCCGTCGATGTGCGACAGCGCGCCGGCGAGTCCGTCGACCAGTGCGATCGAGACGATCGCGTCGAGATATTCGGTGTCCCAGTCGCCCGTCGATGCGGGGTCGACGTGCGGGCTCAGCGCCGCGATGCCCTTGTCGCCGCGCACTTCGCAGCCCGCCTTGACGAGTGCATCGACGATCGCGAGCGGCGCGGGATAGGCGCGGTCGATCAGGATCGTCTCGGTTGCGCCGCAAACGCCCGTGCGCCGCATCTTGGCGTTGACGGCGAGGTCGACGGCCTTCGCCGGATCGGCGGCGCCGTCGATATAGAGATGGTTGATCCCGTCGAGGTGCGCCAGCACCGGTACCCGCGCCTCGTCCTGCACACGCGCGACCAGGCCCTTGCCGCCGCGCGGGATGATGATGTCGACAAGGCCCTGCGCGCGGAGCAGCGCCCCGACGGCGGCGCGGTCCTGCGTCGGTACGAGTTGGACCGCGTCGGCGGGGAGACCCGCATCCGCCAGTCCCGCGGCAAAGGCGGCGTGGATCGCGCGATTGCTGTTCACCGCCTCGCTGCCGCCGCGCAGGATCACCGCATTGCCCGACATGAGGCCGAGCGCCGCCGCATCGGCGGTGACATTGGGGCGGCTTTCATAGATGATGCCGACGACGCCGAGCGGCACGCGCACACGGCTCAATTCCATGCCGTTCGGACGCACCGTGCGGTCGATCACCTGGCCGACCGGATCGGCCAGCGCCGCGACCGCTTCCACCGCATCGGCGATCGCGCCGAGCCGGCCTTCGTCAAGGCGCAACCGGTCGAGCATCGCCGCTGTCAGCCCCGAACTCTTGCCCGCCGCCATGTCGCGGGCGTTGGCGGCCAATATGTCCGGCGTTCGCGCGCGCAGTCGGGCGGCCGCTGCGTGCAGCGCCGCAGCCTTGTCGGC
>JAEWIL010000264.1 GCA_023387085.1 Pseudomonadota bacterium
CCGATGGCCTGCTGCGTTTCAGCCTGATCGTCCTGACTCCCGTGTTCGTTCTCGTGTGGATCGCGGCGGCGTGGCTCCGCCGACGGGTCGGCGAGGGTGGATATTGGCAATTTCTGGGCCTCGTCGCGATGATCTGGGCGAGTTCGATATTGGTGACGAGGATGCTGCTGGAATGAGCGACACGCGGATCGAAAGCGACAGCATCGGCGAGATCGCGGTTCCGGCCAGCGCCTATTGGGGCGCGCAGACGCAGCGTTCGATCGAGAATTTCCCCTTCGGCGCCCGCGAGCGTATGCCGATCGAAATCGTCCACGCGCTCGCGCTGGTCAAACAGGCGGCGGCGCGCGTCAATCGCAAGCACGGGCTGTCGGCCGAAAAGGCCGATGCGATCGAGGCCGCCGCGAAGGAAGTCGTCGCCGGCGATCATGACGACCAGTTCCCGCTCGTCATCTGGCAAACGGGCAGCGGCACCCAGAGCAATATGAACGCCAATGAGGTGATCGCGGGCCGCGCCAACGAAATGCTGACGGGGCAGCGCGGCGGCAAGGCGCCGGTCCACCCCAACGACGATGTCAACCGCAGCCAGTCGTCGAACGACAGTTTTCCGACGGCGATGCACGTCGCCGCGACGCTGGCCATGCGGAAGCGCCTGCTCCCCGCGCTCGACCGGCTGATGGCCGCGCTGCTGGCGAAGGCCGAAGCATGGGACGGCATCGTCAAGATCGGCCGCACCCATTTGCAGGACGCGACCCCGCTGACGCTCGGTCAGGAATTTTCGGGCTATTATGCGCAGCTGCGCCTGTGCAAGACGCGCACCGAGCCGCTGGTCGAGCATGCACTGCCGCGTCTCGCGCAAGGGGGCACCGCGGTCGGGACCGGGCTCAACGCCCCAGCCGGATTCGCCGAAAGCTTCGCAGCGGAAATGACCGCAATCACCGGTGTCGCGTTCGAAAGCGCCGCGAACAAGTTCGAGGCGCTGGCGAGCCACGATGTCCTCGTCGACCTGTCAGGGCGTCTCAACACGCTCGCCGTCGCGCTCACCAAGATCGCCAACGACATCCGCCTGCTCGGGTCAGGCCCGCGCGCCGGGCTCGGCGAGATCGACCTGCCCGCGAACGAGCCGGGCAGCTCGATCATGCCGGGCAAGGTCAACCCGACCCAGTGCGAGATGCTGACGATGGTCGCCGCGCAGGTGATCGGCAATCATCAGGCGGTGACCGTCGGCGGGTTGCAGGGGCATCTGGAGCTCAACGTCTTCAAGCCGCTGATCGGCGCCAATGTGCTCCGCTCGATCGACCTGCTCGCGACCGGGATGGAGGGATTTGCAGAACGCTGCATCGAAGGGCTGCAGGCGAACGAGGGCCGGATCGCTGAACTGGTCGATCGCTCGCTGATGCTGGTCACCGCGCTCGCACCCGAAATCGGATACGACAAGGCGGCGAAGATCGCGAAACATGCGCACGAGACGGGATCGACGCTGCGCGACGCCGCGCTCGAACTCGGTTATGTCGATGGCGAGACCTTCGACCGGGTGGTCGATCCGCGCACGATGTTGGGCCCAGCTCGCTGAAACCGGAACCATGCGGCCTTCCGGGAATTGATGGGGAAGGAAGGGAGATGAAGATGATCGGTCGGATCGTAGGCGGCATTCTGGGCAGCGCCATCGGGCGTCAGAAGGGCGGCCACCCCGTCGCTGGCGCCGTCATCGGCGCGGGCACATTGTTCGCGGCGCGCCGGCTTTTTCCGCAGCGCTATGCCGCGCTCGCCGCGACCGCCGCGGCCGCCTATCTCACCAAGAAATGGGCCGATCGCGCCGAAGCGCGCAAGGCAGCCGAAGAGGCGCATCTGATCGATCCGGCGCTCGCCAATGCGGGCGTCGTCGATACCTATGCCGGGACGACCGGAACCCCGACCGACGGTCAGGCGATCGGCGATGCATTGCCGCCCGCTATTCCGCTCGACGCCGACGGCAAAAGAGCGGCGCTGCATTGATTCGAAGCGGTAGCCCGACCTGCGCTTAACCGCCCGCCTGCCACTCCTTCACCGCCTCGATGGGCGCGATCAGCATCAGGACGTTCAGCGTCAGATTGTCGCGGATCGCCCATAAGGTGAAAAGCTCGAACAGGATCGCGACCGCGAGCGTCGTCCACCCGCGCATCCGGCTGGCGGCGAGAAAACCGATCGTCATGAAAGCGGCGTCGCTGACCGAATTGAGAACCGAATCGCCCGAATAGCCGTAAGCCATCGTCACCTCGCGATAGCGGTCAATGATGACCGGCGAATTCTCCAGGATTTCCCATGCGCCCTCGATGCCGATCGCGACGGCCAGCGCGGCCCACAGCGGCGCGCGCGGCATCAACAGCCGCGACAGGCCGAAGAAGATGAAGCCGTGGATGATGTGGCTGAAGCTGTACCAGTCCGAAATCTGCTGGCTGTTCTGGTTCGATTGTACGGTGCCGTGCCACAGGCTGACCGTGCCGCACGGGCATATAAGCGGGCGCCCCATCAGGATCAGGATGATGGCGAGCAGCGCCAGCAATACGGCTGCAACGAGCCATCCGTTTCGCGTCATCGCCGCCCTTCCCGCTTGACCGCCGCCTCTACCCGCGCAAATAGCGCGCATGACCGAAAGCGTCCACCTGAACCGCCGGGGCGTCCTGTTCGTCCTTTCCTCGCCGTCGGGCGCGGGCAAAACCACCATCTCGCGCATGATGCTCGATGCCGACAGCGACATCGCGCTTTCCATCTCCGCGACCACCCGCCCCCCGCGTCCGGGCGAGGTCGACGGCATCCATTATCATTTCGTCGATACCGAAACCTTCAAAAAGATGGCCGCCGACGGCGAGTTTTTGGAGTGGGCACACGTCTTCGGCCATCGCTACGGCACGCCGCGCGCGCCGGTCGAGGAACTGCTCGCCGCGGGCAAGGACGTGCTGTTCGACATCGACTGGCAGGGCGCGCAGCAGCTTTATCAGGAGGCCGGCCCCGACGTCGTACGCGTCTTTGTCCTGCCGCCGACGATGGAAGAACTCGAACGCCGGCTTCGCAGCCGCAACACCGACAGCGACGAAGTGATCGCCGCGCGGATGGAGCGCGCCGCGAACGAGATCAGCCACTGGGACGGCTATGACTATGTGCTGATCAACGACGCGGTCGACGAATGTTATGGCGAGGTGGCGGCGATCCTGCGCGCCGAGCGGCTGAAGCGCCGCCGCCAGATCGGCTTGATCGGCTTTGCCCGCGATCTGATCCGATCGGTGCCCGACGCGGACAAGAAATTGTAATCACCGTCATTGCGAGCGAAGCGAAGCCATCTCCAGCCAGCGATTTTCGGATAAGGGCGAGGGCGGTAGATTGCCGCGTCGTCTTCGGCTCCTCGCAATGGCGGAGCTAGCCCGCTTTCGCCAGCTTCGCTTCGAGCTCCACGACCATCTCGGCACGGAGCGGTTTCGCCTGGCCGTCGGTGCGGCACACGACCACCGTGTCGCAGGTCGCGATGCAGCGGCCGTTCTGAAACATCGCCTGCACGATCGTCCAGCTCGAGGTGCCAAGGCGGCCGATCCCCGTCGCCACCTGAACCGGGTCGGGGAAATTGCCCTCGGCCAGATAGTTGATCTCGACCGCAGCGACCATCGTGCGCTCGTTCGCCGGGCGCTCCTCCCACGGCCGGACCTGGCGGTTGAGCAGGACGCGGCCGCTTTCGAACAGCGCCGCAAAGGCCACATTGTTGAGGTGGCCGTTGATGTCCATGTCCTGGAAGCGCGTCTGCAGTTCGATGCAGACGGGGTAGCTGGCGGCGTCTAGCCGCCCGCTCTCCGGGTTCGGCATATCAGCGCGGGCCCATGCGGATGCCGCCGTCGAGGCGGACGTCCTCGCCGTTGAAATAGCCATTCTCGATCATCGCCAGCGCCAGCGCCGCATATTCGGGCGGATTACCGAGGCGCTTCGGGTTGAGCACCGAGGCGCCGAGCGCATCGCGGACATTCTGCGGCGCACCGGCGAGCAGCGGGGTGTCGAAAATGCCCGGCAGGATCGTGTTGACGCGGATATTCTCGCTGGCGAGGTCGCGCGCGATTGGGAGGGTCATGCCGACGACGCCGCCCTTCGACGCCGAATAGGCCGCTTGGCCGATCTGGCCGTCCTCGGCCGCGACCGACGCGGTGTTGACGATCGCGCCGCGCTCGCCGTCTTCCATCGGGTCGAGCGTCATCATCCCCGCGGCCGACTTGGCGATGCAGCGGAAGGTGCCGACGAGGTTGATCTGGATGATCCAGTTGAAGGCATCGAGCGGGAAATGCTTGATGCTGCCGTCTTCCTTGCTGCGGCTCGCGGTCTTGATCGCATTGCCGGTGCCGGCGCAGTTGACGAGGATGCGTTCCTGCCCGATCGCGGCGCGCGCTTTTTCAAAGGCGGCGTCGACCGAGGCGTCGTCGGTGACGTTGCATTCGCAGAATACGCCGCCGAGTTCTTCGGCGAGGGCTTTGCCCTTTTCTTCCTGCAGGTCGAAGATCGCGACCTTGACGCCCTTGGCAGCCAGCGCGCGCGCGGTCGCGGCGCCGAGGCCGGAGGCGCCGCCGGTGACGACGGCCGATACGGTGGAATCGAGTTTCATGGGGTTCTCCTAACTAAAGCCCCTCCGCTTTAGGGGAGGGGTTGGGGTGGGGGCTGTCGAGGTAGGTAGGGCAAGGCTGCTGGCCCCCACCACGCTCGACTAAGGCCCGGCTGCGCCGAGCCAAGTCTCTCTCTGCCCCTCCCCTGAAGGGGAGGGGCGAACTCGAATCAAAGCCGTTCGATGATCGTGACGTTGGCCTGGCCACCGCCTTCACACATCGTCCGCAGGCCATATTTGCCACCCGTCGCGTCGAGCACGCCGAGCAGCGTCGCCATCAGCTTCGTCCCGCTGGCGCCGAGCGGGTGGCCCAGCGCGATCGCGCCGCCGTGCTGATTGAGCCGCGCATGATCGGCGCCGAGATATTTGAGCCATGCAAGCGGCACCGGCGCGAAGGCTTCGTTCACTTCATAGGCGTCGATATCCTCGATCTTCATGCCCGCCTTCTTCAGCGCCTTTTCGGTCGCGAAGAGCGGTTCCTCAAGCATGATCACGGGATCGCCCGCGGTCACCGAGACATGGTGGATGCGCGCGCGCGGGGTCAGGCCATGGTCCTTGAGCGCCTGTTCCGACACGATCAGCGCCGCCGAGGCGCCATCGCAGATTTGCGAGCTGGTCGCCGCGGTGATCGAGCCGCCTTCCTGCAGGATCTTGACGCCGGCAATGCCTTCGAGCGTCGCGTCGAAACGGATGCCTTCATCGACCAGATGGACCTGACGGCCTTCGGGGGTGTCGATTTCGACCCCGACGATCTCGCGCTTGAAATGGCCGGCCTCGGTCGCAGCCTTGGCGCGGCGGTGGCTTTCGAGCGCATAGGCGTCGAGGTCGTCCTTGGTGAAGCCATGCTTCTGGACGATCATTTCGGCGCCGGCGAACTGGCTGAACATGATGCCCGGATATTTTTCCTCGAGCCGCTCCGACTTATAGTGGCCGAGCCCTTCCTTGATGAACAGCGTCGCGACGCTGCCCATCGGGACGCGCGTCATGCTTTCGATGCCGCTGGCGAGGACGATGTCCTGCGTACCCGACATCACCGCCTGCGCCGCGAACATCATCGCCTGCTGCGACGAACCGCACTGGCGGTCGATCGTCACGGCGGGAATCGAATCGGGCAGGTTCGACGCCAGCACCGCGTTGCGGCCGAGGTCCATCGTCTGCTGGCCGCCCTGCGATACACAGCCCGTGATGACGTCGTCGATCTTCGACGTGTCGAAATCATTGCGGTCGGCGATCGCGTCGAACACCGCGGCGCCGAGGTCGACCGGGTGGACCCCGGCGAGCCGGCCGCCGCGCTTGCCACCCGCGGTGCGGACGGCGTCTACGATATATGCTGTGGCCATGGGGAGTTCCTTTCTTGCCGTTTCAAGCGATCAGAGCTTGCGCCCGATCAATTCCTTCATGATCTCGTTCGTGCCGCCGAAAATGCGCGTCACGCGCGCCGCGCGCCAGGCGCGGGCGATCGGATATTCGTTCATGTAACCCGCGCCTCCAAACAGCTGGAGGCATTTATCCATGACCTCCCACTGCAAATCGGTGTGCCACAGCTTCGCCGCGGCGCCCTCTTCGGGGGTCAGTTCCTTCTTGAGATGCCGCGCGAGCGCCCAGTCGAGGTGCGCCCAGCCGACCTGCAGCTTCGCCTTGAGGTCCGCGAGCACGAAGCGGCTGTTCTGGAAATCGAGGATCGGTTTGCCGAACGCCTTGCGGTCGCGGGTATATTCGACCGTGTCGTCGAAGGCGCGCTGCGCCGACGCCTGCGCCGACACGGCGATCGACAGGCGTTCCTGCGGCAACTCGCTCATCAGATAGATGAAGCCCTGCCCCTCTTCGCCGAGGCAGTTGGTGATCGGCACGCGGACGTCGTTGAAGAAAAGTTCCGACGTATCGGCTTCGTCCTGGCCGATCTTGTCGAGGTTGCGGCCGCGCTGGAAGCCTTCGCGATCGGCCTCGACGAGGACGATCGACACGCCCTTCCACGCCGGCTGCACCTCGGTATCGGTCTTGACGCAGACGAGGATCAGGTCGGCGTTCTGGCCGTTGGTGATATAGGTTTTCGACCCGTTGATGACATAATGATTGCCATCCTTCTTTGCGGTCGTGCGCATGCCCTGAAGGTCGCTGCCGGTGCCGGGTTCGGTCATCGCGATCGCGGTGATCACCTCGCCCGACACCATCTTGGGCAGCCAGTGCTTCTTCTGCTCTTCGCTGCCGTAGCGGGTGATATAGTTGGTGACGATGTCCGACTGGAGCGAGAAGCCGGTGGTCACGCGGCCATAATAGGCGCTTTCCTCATCGACGATCGCGTTATAGCCAAAATCCAGACCCAGTCCGCCATACTCCTCTGGCACGGTCGGACAGAGAAGACCAAGCTCGCCGGCCTTGGGCCAGATTGACTTGGGCACAATGCCGTCCTCGGCCCATTGCGCCTGGTTCGGGGCGATTTCCTTTTCGAGGAACTGGCGCACCGTCGCGCGGAACGCCTCATGATCCTCGCTATAGGCCGTGCGCGAGAGGTTATCGAGCGACATCGTCTTTCCTTTCCCTAGGAGCAGCCGAATGCAAGCGGGGAGTCGGCCGCATTTTTCGGGTGCCACCTGACCTTACGTTTACGTGCACGTCAAGTAGAAATGCCGCTACGGCGAGAAAGTTTTGGCGCAGCGCTTCTCTCCTTCGCCGTCCCGGACCTGATCCGGGGATCCACTCATTCGGGCGCTGCGTGGACGGACCCTGGTCAAGTCCGGCGAGACGAAAGTTGGAATCGCATCGGAATAGGTTTGCAGGCGCTGGGCAGCATCGGCGGGCCGCGCTAGCATCGCCCGATGGTTGAACTGCTTCTCGATGCCGGCGCCCTGCTCGGCGAGTCGCCGCGCTGGCATGCCGCCGAAGCACGCCTCTATTGGGTCGATATCGATGCCCATCGTATCCACCGGACCGATCCCGAAACGGGCGCGACCGAGACGATGCAGCTCGATCAGCCGGTCGGCTGTGTCGCCCCGCGCGCCGGCGGCGGGCTGGTCATGGGGCTGAAGGACAGCTGCGCGCTGGCCGACGCGTGGGGTGACACGCCGCGCCCGTTCGGCCCCGCGGCGCTGGCGGGGATCCCCGAGCAGCGCTTCAACGACGGCTGCGTCGATATGGCCGGGCGGTTCTGGGTCGGCAGCGTGACGAGCGACAAGTCGAACCCCGGTGCGATGCTCTTTCGCCTCGATCCCGATGGATCGCTGACGCCGATGGTCGGCGGGCTGCTGACGAGCAACGGCGCGGCGTTCAGCCCCGATGGCCGCACTTTCTATCACGCCGATACGCCGACGCACGCGCTGCGTATCTATGACGTCGATCCCGAGACCGGCGAGCTTGGCGACGATCGCCTGTTTCACCAGTTCGAATTCGGGACCGGACGCCCCGACGGCGGCGCCGTCGATGCAGAGGGTTGTTACTGGTCGGCGCTGTGGGACGGCTGGCGCGTCGTCCGCCTGTCACCCGCAGGCGAATTGCTCCAGACCGTCGAGCTGCCGGTGCAGCGCCCGTCGATGATCGCCTTCGGCGGACCCGACCTGCGAACCGCCTTCGTCACCAGCGCGGGCAAGAATCTGACCGACGAGGAGCGCAAGGCGCAGCCGAATGCGGGTGGCCTGTTCCGCTTCCGCGTCGAGGTGCCGGGCCTCGCGCAGCCGCATTTCGGCGGCTGACCTGCACTTGCGCCCCTTTGTCCTGTCGGGCTAAGGCATCTCCATATGGTTTCGCTCGAAACCAGTCTTCCGGGGAGATATGATGATGCCGCGCCGCGCGCAGCCTTTTGTCCGTTTGTCGATATTGCTTGCATCGACCGCCATGCTGTCGGGTTATAGTGTGATGACCATCGCTGCCGAAACCGCCGCCCAGCCCTCCAAGGCGCCCGCCGCCGCAACCGCGGAGGCAAACCCGCTGCTCCAGCCGTGGACCGGCCCCTATGAAGGGGTTCCGCCGTGGGACAAGATGGACCCCGAGCTGTTTCCCGACGCCTTTACCAAGGGCATGGCGGAGGTGAAGGCCGAGGTGCAGGCGGTAATCGACAATCCGGCCGCGCCGACGTTCGAGAATACCCACGTTCCGATGCAGCTCGCGGGCGAATCGATGGAGCGCGTCTTCGCGATGTGGGGTGTCCAGACGTCGAACAAGTCGAACGACCGTGTCGAGGACATCGATGCCGAATGGAGCCCCAAGCTCACCAAATTCTACACCGAGCTCTTCCTCGATCCGAAGCTCTTCGCGCGCTACAAAGCGGTGTACGACAAGCGTAATTCGAGCGGGCTCAACGCGCAGCAGATCCGCATCGTCGAGCGCAGCTATGACGAGATGGTACGCGACGGTGCGAACCTGTCGCCCGCGAACAAGGCGAAGCTGGTCGACCTCAACGCGAAGCTCGAAGGGCTGTTCTCGACCTTTTCGTCGAAGCTTCTCGGTGACGAGAAGCTCTATACCTATGTCACCGACAAGGCCGAACTCGACGGGCTGGCGCCCGGCTTCATCGCCTCGCTCGCCGATGCCGCCGAGGCGCAGGGCAAGCCCGGCCAGTGGGCGATCAAGAACACCCGCTCGTCGGCGCAGCCCGTCCTGCAGAATGCCAGCAACCGCGCGCTGCGCGAGAAGGTCTGGAAAGCCTTCGTCAATCGCGGCGACAATGGCAACGCGAACGATACCAATGCGACGATCGCCGAAATCCTGAAGCTGCGCCAGGAACGCGCGGTGCTGCTCGGTTTCCCGACACACGCCCATTACCGCATGGCCGACACGATGGCGAAGACGCCCGAAAACGCCATGGCCCTGATGATGAAGGTCTGGCCCGCCGCGGTCGCGCGCGTGAAGGAAGAAGTCGCCGACATGCAGGCGATCGCGGACGCCGAAGCGAAAGCGGGCAAGGGTCCGAAAATCACGATCGAGCCCTGGGACTATCGCTATTATGCCGAAAAGGTTCGCAAGGCCAAATACGACCTCGATGAGAATGAGGTGAAACCCTATCTCCAGCTCGACAAGCTCCGCGATGCGATGTTCTGGTCGGCGGGACAGCTCTATGACCTCGGCTTCCGCGAAAACACGGGGCAGATCCCCGTTTTCGATCCCAAGGTAAAGACGTTCGAAGTCTATAATCTCAGGACGAACGCCAATGTCGGCGTCCTCTATCTCGACAATTTCGCGCGCGACGGCAAACGCTCGGGCGCGTGGATGACGACCTATCGCAGTCAACAGGGCCTGGGCGGCGAACGCAACGTCCTCGCCTCGAACAACAATAATTTCACCGAAGGCGCGAAAGGCGAGCCGACGCTCGTCAGCCTCGACGATGCGACGACGCTGTTCCACGAATTCGGGCACGGCATCCATTATCTGCTGCAGCATGTCTATTATCCGGCGCTGGCCGGCGTGCCGCGCGACTTCGTCGAATTCCCGAGCCAGGTGAACGAGAACTGGCTGATGACGCCCGAAGTGCTGTCGAAATTTGCGACGCATTACCAGACCGGCGAGCCGATGCCGCAGGCGCTGGTCGACAAGATTCTGGCGTCGAGCAAGTTCAACCAGGGCTTCGATACGGTCGAATATCTGTCGAGCGCGATCCTCGACATGAAGCTCCACGACCGCAAGGTTCCGATGACCGACATCGACAAGTTCGAGCGCGAGACGCTGGCGGAAATGGGCATGCCGAAGGAAATCGTCATGCGCCACCGCCTGCCGCAGTTCGGCCATTTGTTTTCGAGCGACGCCTATTCGGCGGGTTATTACAGCTATCTCTGGTCCGAAACGATGGATGCCGACACCTGGGCCGCGTTCAACGAAGCGGGCGGACCGTGGGATCGCACCGTCGCCGACAAGTTCCGCACCATCCTGCTGATGACCGGGAACGAAACCGACCGCGCCGAGGCCTATCGCGCTTTCCGCGGCCGCGATCCCGATGTGAGGGCGCTGCTCGCGAAGCGCGGTTTTCCGACCGAATGATGTGAACCGGCAAGCAAAGGGGCCGCCGTGCCTCCTTTGTTTGTCCGTCAGGCCAGCCTCTGCAGTCGCGTGGAGGCGCAAGACGGCCGGGCATTCTCCGCGTCTTCGGCGCCTCCGCGCGCATTTTATCGAGGCTCGGATTTGGTCGCCTCGAACGTTGAATTAAGGCGCCCCGACCCCAAGCTCTCTCCCGTTGGCAGCGAGTTGCGAGCGGAAACGTCAGGTCCCTCTCCCTAAGCCGGCGTCGCCTACAGACAGGTCGCTCCACACGCGGCCCATGGTCCGACCGATCCCGGCCCGGACACGCCGCATTAGGAGAATATCAAAGTTTCCGATCTATTCACCGTGCCGGATGGGGGATCGGCCGCGCAAATCGGCCGCATTCCCGAAATGTTGAGTCGAAGCAGGAAGATGAGATGAGCGCATTCGGACGCCGACCCGGTACCGCTGGCCGCCCCGCCTTCGGCGTGGCCAAGCCGATGCAGACGGGCCCCGGCATGGGCGGGGGCGCGCAATTCCCCGCGATCGATACGCCGGCGCCCGAAGCGCCGCCGCCGATCCCGTCCAATCTCTCACCCGAAGAGGAGGCGATGGAGCGGCTGAACCAGCGCTCGTCCGCCGAGAATATGGAGCCCGAAAAGGCGCAGGGGTTTGAAGCGTCTGTTCACAAGATCAAGGAACAGGTGCTGCCGCGCCTGCTCGAACGCGTCGATCCCGAGGCCGCGGCGACGCTGTCGAAGGACGAACTGACCGAGGAATTCCGCCCGATCATCCTCGAGGTGCTCGCCGAACTGCGCATCACGCTGAACCGCCGCGAACAATTCGCGCTCGAAAAGGTGCTTGTCGACGAACTGCTCGGTTTCGGTCCGCTCGAGGAATTGCTTGCCGACCCCGACATCAGCGACATCATGGTCAACGGGCCGTATCAAACCTATATCGAGCGCAAGGGGCAGCTCGTCATCGCGCCGATCCAGTTCCGCGACGAACAGCATCTGTTCCAGATCGCGCAGCGCATCTGCAACCAGGTCGGTCGCCGCGTCGACCAGACCACCCCGCTCGCCGACGCCCGCCTCAAGGACGGCAGCCGCGTCAACGTCATCGTCCCGCCGCTCAGCTTGCGCGGCACCGCGATCTCGATTCGTAAATTCTCGGCCAAGCCGATCACGCTCGACATGCTCTGCCAATGGGGCGCGATGAGCCAGAAGATGTGTACCGCGCTGAAGATCGCGGGCGCCAGCCGTTTCAACATCGTCATCTCGGGCGGTACGGGCTCGGGGAAAACCACGATGCTCAACGCCCTGTCGAAGATGATCGACCCCGGCGAACGCGTGCTGACGATCGAGGACGCCGCCGAACTGCGTCTGCAGCAACCGCACTGGCTGCCGCTCGAAACGCGCCCCGCGAACCTTGAGGGCAATGGCGCGATCCACATGGGCGATCTCGTGAAGAACGCGCTGCGTATGCGTCCCGACCGCATCATCATGGGCGAAGTTCGCGGCGCGGAGTGTTTCGATCTCCTCGCCGCGATGAATACCGGTCACGACGGGTCGATGTGTACGCTCCACTCGAACAGCCCGCGCGAATGCCTCGGCCGTATGGAGAATATGGTGCTGATGGGGGATATCAAGATCCCGAAGGAAGCGATCTCGAAGCAGATCGCCGACTCGGTCGACCTGATCGTCCAGATCAAGCGCCTGCGCGACGGCTCGCGCCGCGTCACCAACGTTACCGAGGTGATCGGCATGGAAGGCGACGTCATCGTCACCCAGGAATTGTTCAAGTTCGAATATCTCGACGAGGACAAGGACGGGAAGATCATCGGCGAATATCGCGCGATGGGCCTGCGCCCCTACACGCTGGAAAAGGCCCGCCAATACGGCTTCGACCAGCCCTATCTCGAGGCCTGCCTCTAACCCTTCAGCGCGAACGCCGTCGCAAAGATCGCGATCGCCGCCGAGGCGAGCGCGATCCCGCGCCACGGCATGAAGCCGACCTTGTCGACGTCGCGGCGGTTGTTGCGACGCCAGGTCGCAATCTCGGCAACACCGAACAGCACCGCCGCGCCGATCCCGACCGTCAGCATCGACCCTTGCATTGACACGCATCCCTTCGCAAACAGGGGCTTCTTCCCCCGAGAAAGAGGTGCCGATATGCGTCATTTTCGTTCCGTTGCAATAGCCGCGCTGATGGCGGCGGCCGCGTGCAATGCCCCCGCCCCGCTTTTCGCGCGAGACGCCGCCACCGCAAAGGACAAGACGGCAAAGCCCGGCGACACCATCGCCGCCGCGGTGGCCGCACCGACCCGCACGCCCGCGAACATCGCGCGCGACCAATATCGCCACCCCGCCGAAACGCTGGCCTTCTTCGGAATAAAGCCCGGAGATACGGTCGTCGAGCTGTGGCCGGGCGGCGGCTGGTACACCGAAATCCTCGCCCCGCTGTCGAAAGCCGGCGCGGGCACGCTCTACGCGGCCGCGCCGTGGGAAAAGGGTTTGAACCGGATCAGGGAATGGCAGGGCGCGAAGCCCGATGTCTATGGCGCGATCAAGCTTGCAGAATTCCCCGCCACCGGTGTCGGGCCGAAGGTTCCCGACGGCAGCGCCGACGTCGTGCTGACCTTTCGCAACGTCCACAATTGGCGCTTCGGCGGCAAGGACAGCATCGCCGACGCCTTTCGCCAGATCTATGCGATGCTGAAACCCGGCGGCGTTCTCGGGATCGAGGAGCATCGCCTCCCCGAGGATATGGATTCGGCGCTCGAGGAAAAGAGCGGTTACATGAAGCGCTCGTCGATCGTCGCCTTCGCCGAGGCGGCTGGTTTCCAGCCGGCTGGCGAAAGCGACATCAACGCCAATCCGAAGGACACGCACGACTATCCCGACGGGGTGTGGACGCTGCCGCCCACGCTGGCCAAAAAGGATGTCGACCGCGCCAAATATCTGGCGATCGGCGAGTCGGACCGGATGACGCTCAAATTCGTGAAGCCGGCGTCCTGAGCCGGCATCTCGAATCGATCGACCCCGCGCTGCTGCTCAGCGCCTATGCGCAGGGGCTGTTCCCGATGGCCGACGGGGCGGACGACCCGTCGGTCCATTGGGTCGAACCGCGGCTGCGCGCGATCCTGCCGCTCGACGGGTTCCACCTGTCGCGCAGCCTGAAGAAAGTCATCCTCTCCGACCGCTTCCGCGTCACCACCGATACGGCCTTCCGCGCGATGATGGCGCTCTGCGCCGAACCCGCCGACGACCGGCCAACAACATGGATCAACCCGGTGATCAAGACGAGCTATGAGCGCCTGTTCCAGCTCGGCCACGCGCACAGCGTCGAAGTCTGGCAGGATGGCGCGCTTGTCGGGGGGCTCTACGGCGTGTCGCTCGGCCGTGCTTTCTTTGGCGAATCGATGGTGAGCCGCGCGCGCGACGCCTCGAAGGTCGCGCTCGCGCATCTCGTCGCACGGTTGAAGGCGGGAGGCTGGCGATTGCTCGACTGCCAGTTCATCACGCCGCATCTTGCGAGCCTGGGGGCAATCGAAATCCCCCAGCGCGACTATCTCGCGCGGCTCTATTCGGTGCTGTCGGACGGCGCGGGCGCCGGCGTCGCCTTGGGCGCGGCGGACGGCGCGGGCGGCGTTCCCTCGCCGCCATTTGCAGCCGGCGACTGGGGGGCGCTCGACGCCTTGGGCGCTGGCGCGGCCGATTTGGCGGCGGGACGCGTGACCGGCTCGCCGCCCGGATATGTCATCGCACAGCTTTTGACATAGACGTCATAGATCGGGTGCTGGATCACGTTGCGCTCGGGACGCTCGCGGAACAGCCAACCCGAAAAGACGCGATACCATTTGTCGTCGCGCTGATCCTGCACCGTCAGCTGGACAAAGGCGCCGGTCTCGGGCGGATCTTCCCACGGCGCGGTCTGTTCGCACGCGCGCAGACGGACGATAGCGGGGCCGACGCGGGCCGTCTCGCCGGGCTTCATCTCCAGATCGCGGACAAGCCCGTTGCGTTTGTTGAGCAGGCCCAGCACCGCGACGCGCTGATCCATCGGGGTCGCCCCCTCGATACCGCCGACTTCCTGCGGAACATGCTCGGTCTTGGCGAGCTGCGCGCTTGTTTCACCCGGCCGCTTGCCACCGTTGCCGCGATCGCATGCGCCGAGCGACGCCGCCGCAACGAGCGCCAACAGCGCCAGACGGGGAAAAGTGCGGCCCACGAGGCTCAGTCGGCGCCGGGCCGCCAGGCCTCATAATCGCCGGTCGCCGCGGCGCGATGCCCGCCGCGTTCGAGTGCGCCCGCAGGGCGGTAGGCGCCAAGGCTGCCGGTCAGGTTCGCGCTCGGCTCCTTTTCCCACGCGCGCGGCGCGGGCAGCGCGTCGCCGGGCAGTTCGTCGAGCGTACCGTGCAGCCAGCCGTGCCATTCGGGCGGCACCCGGCTCGCGTCGTTCGAGCCATTGTAGATAACCCAGCGGCGACCGCCCTTCTTCGCGCGGAAATAACGGTTGCCGAGGCTGTCCTCGCCTACCTTTTCGCCGGTGCTCCAGCTGTTCAGCAACGTGCCGACGGTCGCGCCGTCCCACCAGGTGAAGATTTTGCCGAGGATGCTCATGGGGGTGGCGTTTACAGGGAAGACGGCGCGGTCCGCAAGCCGCAAACGGCCCCGCGCGACGCTATTTCTTGTCCTGCCACGTCACCTTCGCGCTCTCGTCGAGGTCCAGCTTCGCCGCGGTGCCGCCTGCGAGTTCGAGCACCGCGGCGACCTCGCCGCCGCTTACCACGGGTTCCAGCGATTCGGGGATCGTGTTTTCGGCAATGCGATCGATACTGCCGTCGGCGCGAACGAAGATCATATCGAGCGGGATCAGCGTATTCTTCATCCAGAAGCTCGCCAGCTTGGGCTTTGCGAAGGGAAACAGCATGCCGCCGTTAGCGGGCAGGCTGCTGCGGAACATCAGGCCCTGCTCCTGCTCGGCCTCAGTACGCGCGACCTCGACATCGAAGCGGTGCGTCCTGTCCGCCATGGTGATCGTCAGCGGGATCGTCGCGTCGCTTTCGGCCTTGCTGCACGCCGCTACCGGCAGCGCAAGTGACAGGGCAAGGGCGGTAAACAGCGCGCGCATCGACAGATCCTTATCCTTGAAAACCCGGTCGCCGGACTAATCGAGCGCCGCTTCGGCGTCCAGCGCTGCCAGTGCGTCGGCGTCCCCCGACGGGACGGCGAGGATGCGCCGCGCCAGCGCAAGGCTGTGGCCGGCGCGCGCGAAGGCAGCGATCTGGCGCTCCCGCTCTTTCGGATCCTCGCTCTCGCGCACGGAGAAAGGCCCGAGCCGCCGCCGGCGCGCGAAGCCGATCGCCGACGCCATTGCCTTGTCTTCGGCCTCGGCGATCGCGTCGCCGCTATCGTCCGGCGCGATCCCGTCGACGAACAGCTGCGCCTTCACCCGCCGCACGCCGAGGCCGCGCCGCGTCATCGCCCCGGCGCGCATCGCGGCATATTGTCTGTCGTCGAGGAATTGCAGCCGCTCCATCCGGTCGGCGACAGCCTCGCACGCCGCCATTGGATCGCTATCGTCCGTCCATTCGGATTCGCGAACCTTTCTCGCGAGATAGCGCGTCAGCTTCGCGCGGCTCGTCGCGAATCGCGCGACATAGGCGAGCGCCAGCTCGTCGAGCCTTGCTGCGCCGAGCGGTTTACGCGAGCGGTCGGACGGAAAACGGCGGGACACGATGCCATGTTTATGCCACAGTCGGGCCTGATTGAGAACGATCAAAACCGCCATATCGGGCATCAAAGCCCGGAAATGGGCCAATTTGTTCCACCTGACCGGGATCGCGCAGCGCAGACATGGCTCAAAGAGATGACATGATTATTGCCGCGCGTCCCGATAGCCGGGACTCGAAAGCCGCTATGACCGATATTATTGCCCCCGCGGTGGAGGAACTCGTCCCCACCCCGACCCTGTGCGCGCAGCCGCGCCGTTTCTCGGACTTCGCAACCGTTGGCGAAGCGCTCGACTATGCCGCGGCCGGCACGCGCGGCCTCAATTTCCACGATCCGCGCGGAAAGCTGGTTCGCCCCTATCCGTACAGCGAGCTCAAGGCCGATGCCCTGGCCACCGCCTATCGCCTGATCGCCGCCGGGGTGCAGCCGAACGACCGCATCGCGCTGATCGCCGAGACCGGCCCCGAATTCGCCGCGTTGTTCTTCGGCACGATCTACGCGGGCGCCTGGCCGGTGCCGCTGCCGTTGCCGACCAGTTTCGGCGGGCGCGACTCCTATGTCGGCCAGCTCGTCGTCCAGCTCACCAGCAGCGACCCCAGGATTCTGTTCTTCCCGCCCGAAATCGCGGCGATGGCGAGTGAAGCCGCCGAACAGCGCGGGGTTCAGCCGATCGACTGGAGCGAATTCGGGACGCGCGCCGCGCCGGTCGCCGATCTTCCCGAACAGAAGACCGACGAGACCTGCTACCTCCAATACAGCAGCGGCTCGACGCGCTTCCCGCACGGCGTCGCGGTGACGCACGGCGCGCTGCTCAACAATCTCTCGGCGCATGCGCACGGCATGGAGCTTCAGGACAGCGACCGCTGTATCTCGTGGCTGCCGTGGTATCACGACATGGGCCTCGTCGGCTGCCTCCTGTCGCCGGTCGCCAATCAGGTCTCGGTCGATTATCTGAAGACTGAAGATTTCGCTCGCCGTCCGCTCGCCTGGCTCGATCTGATCAGCCGCAACCAGGGCACGACGCTCAGCTATTCGCCGACCTTCGGCTACGACATCTGCGCGCGCCGCATTTCCAGCCAGAGTCACGTCGCCGACCGGTTCGACCTGTCGCGCTGGCGCGTCGCGGGCAATGGGGCAGACATGATTCGTCCCGACGTCATGCAGAGCTTTGTCGACGCTTTCGCCGATGCCGGCTTCAAGGCGAGCGCCTTCCTGCCGAGCTACGGTCTCGCCGAGGCGACGCTGGCGGTCAGTATCATGCCGCCGGGCGAAGGCATCGTGGTCGAACTGGTCGAGGAAACCGAGCTGTCGGGCGCCTTGAGCGACTCCGGCCGCCCGACCCGCTATCGCGCGATCGTCAACTGCGGCAAGGCGGTCAAGGACATGACCATCGAGATCCGCGACGAGGCGGGCAATATTCTGCCCGACCAGACCGTCGGCAAGGTCTGGTGCACCGGACCGTCGCTGATGAGCGGCTATTTCCGCGACCCCGAAGCGACCGCCGCCTGCATGGAGGACGGCTGGCTCGACACCGGAGATATGGGTTATTTGTCAGATGGTTACGTCTATATCGTGGGCCGCGCCAAGGACATGATCATCATCAACGGCAAGAATCACTGGCCGCAGGATATCGAATGGGCGGTCGAACAGCTCCCCGGCTTCAAGTCGGGCGACATCGCCGCCTTCGCGATCACCGCGCCCGGCGGCGAGGAGACGCCCGCGGTGCTCGTTCAGTGCCGCACCAGCGACGAGAACGAACGCGTCGCGCTGCGCGAGACGATCCGCGACCGCGTTCGCGCGATCACCGGCATGAACTGCCTGATCGAACTGATTCCTCCGCGCACCTTGCCGCGCACCAGCTCGGGCAAATTGAGCCGCTCGAAGGCGCGTGCCCAATATCTGGCGGGCGAGATCCAGCCGTTCCGGCTCGCGGCCTAGGCCGTCCCTTCGCGGGACAGAAATTTCGTCGCAGAACAGGCTCATAGTTACGTTCGGGTAACCCCACGACGCTAAACCGGCTGCGTGAAGAGCCTGTTGACCGACCATTTCGTCGCCGAAGATGTTTCCGTGCGAACCCTCCTGGGGCTGGGACCGCGCGACGAGGATGTCGGCGACCTCAGACAGCTTCAGCTCGCGCCGCTTCGCGGCAAGGGAAGGCTGCGCTTGTGGATGGGCGTCGGCATGGCCCTCCTTGCCGCGTTCAACATGGTGCTCCACCTGCCTTGGCCGCTCGTGAGCGGCTGGCTCGCCTGCACCTTGATTTTCAGCCTCTGGTCGTATCGCATTTTCGAGCAGCTTCCGCTCGACGATCTCAAGCGGGCGGGCATCGCCGAATATCGACTCTGCAATCGCCACGCGCTGTATTCGGCGCTCGTCTGGGGCACCCCCTTCTGGATCGAGGGCTTCGCGCCCTCGCTCGACCATGTGCTGTCGATGTGGTCGATCGCGCTTCTGATGATGCTGACGCTGGCCATCGCCGCGCACAGCCTGCCGCGCGCGTGCATCCTGTTCATCGCACCCGTCACGCTTTCGGCTATGGGGGCAATGCTCGCCGCGGGCAGCCCGCCGCTCGCGGGTGTTGCGGCCGTCGCGGGCTTGCTGCTCGGCGCCTTCTGCATCCGCTTCGGCCGCTCGCACGTCCGCCTCCGCCGCGCCGAAGAAACGCTGCGCGAAAAGACCGAAACGGTCAGCCTGCTGCTCCGCGAATTCGAGGAAACCTCGGCCGACTGGCTGTGGCAGACCGACAACAACCGCCGCCTCGTGCATGTCTCGCCGCGCCTTGCTTATGCGCTGGGCGCCACCGCAGAAGCGCTCGAGGGCATCCCGTTGCTGCAGGCCCTGTCGGGCGATGCCTGGGAAACAGGGCAATTCCCAAAAAGCCTGCACGACATGGCCGAGCGGATGAAACGGCGCGAGAGCTTCTCCAACCTGATCGTCCCGGTCACCATCGGCGGCAAGCCGCGCTGGTGGGAGCTGTCGGCTTCACCTCGCCTCGACGAGACGGGCAAGTTCCTTGGATTCCGCGGCGTCGGGTCGGACGTCACCGAACAGCATGCGACCGCCGAACAGATCGCGCGGATGGCGCGCTTCGACAACCTCACCGGCCTTCCCAACCGCCTCAGCCTGCACGAGGATCTGGCACGCGCGCTGACCAATGCGATCGAAGCCAAATCGCGCTGCGCGATGCTGATGATCGATCTCGACCGGTTCAAGGCGGTCAACGACACGCTCGGCCACCCGACCGGTGACAAGCTGCTTGCCCAGGTTTCGGCGCGGCTGAAAGGCATGATGGAGCACGGGATGACCTGCGGCCGCCTTGGCGGGGATGAGTTCGCGGTCGTGCTTCACAATGTTCCCTCGGCCAGCGAAGCCGAAGAGCTTGCGAAACGCATCATCGCCGCGATCAGCCGGCCCTATGTCGTCGACAATCACCAGCTTTTCGTCGGCGCCAGCGTCGGGTTCGCGATCGGCCCGCAGGACGGATCGACGGTCGAGACGCTGACCCGCAACGCCGACCTCGCGCTCTACAAGTCGAAAGACAGGGGCGGCAATGTCGTCGCCGGCTATGTCGCCTCGCTCCACGCGCAGGCCGAAGAGCGGCGCGTGATGGAACAGGAATTGCGCGGCGCCCTCGATCGCGGCGAATTCGAACTTTACTACCAGCCGGTGGTCGCCGCCGCCGACGGGACGCTGAACGGCTTCGAGGGTCTGATTCGCTGGAACAACCAGAAACTCGGCAACGTCTCGCCGGGTCGCTTCATCCCGCTCGCCGAGGACAGCCGCCTGATCTCGCCGATCGGCGAGTGGGTTTTGCGCACCGCCTGTCACGAAGCGATGAAATGGCCGTCGAACCTGAAGGTCGCTGTCAACGTGTCGGCCGAACAGCTCACCGATCCGGCCTTCGCCTCGGTCGTCGTCTCGGCACTGGCGCAAAGCGGCCTGCCGCCGCAGCGGCTGGAGATCGAGGTCACCGAAAGCGTGTTTCTGCGTGACGGCGGCGGCGCGGCCCAGCTTCTCGACCAGCTCATCGGACTCGGCATCCGTCTCAGCCTCGACGATTTCGGCACCGGCTATTCGTCGCTCGGCTACCTCCGCAAGACCCAGTTTTCGACCATCAAGGTCGACCGCAGCTTCGTCGTCGGCGCCGCGAAAGGCAGCATCGAATCGATCGCGATCATTCGCGCCGTGGTCGCGCTGGCCGACAGCCTCGGCATGTCGACGACCGCCGAAGGCGCGGAAACCGAGGTCGAGGTCGACACCCTCCGCGCGCTCGGCTGCAGCAATATCCAGGGCTATTATTATGGGCGACCGATGCCTGCCTCGGACGTGTTGACGCTCTTCCGTCCGCCGCATCGGGATGCGATTGCAGCCGCCTGATTTCGCTCGGCTCCGGTGAACCGACGTCCTCGCAAGACGAGTTGAACGTCTTAACAAAAGGTTCCCCCACTCACCGCATGGCCGGCGCAATTCACCGCTAGACAGTTGGTGGCGGCGGAGGGGTAAGGCAAAGACCCTGCAACGCTTGAAAACAAGCCAAGGGGGTCGCCTTTCCATGTTGAACCGTCGCTTTCTGGGTGCCTTTGCCCTGTGTGCTTCGCTGCTCGCCAGCGTACCCGCAACGGCCCGCGACTATCTGCAGTGTGTCCCCTTCGCGCGTGCCGAATCGGGCGTCGAAATCCGTGGCAATGCCAAGACCTGGTGGGCCCAGGCGGCGGGCGAATATGAGCGCGGTCAGGAACCCCGCAAGGGTGCCGTGATGGCCTTCGCCAGCTCGCGCGGCATGCCGCTGGGCCATGTCGCCGTCGTCAAGAAGGTCATCAGCGATCGCGAAATCCTGATCGACCATGCCAACTGGTCGCCGATTAACGGCCGCCGTGGCCAGATCGAGCGCAATGTTCGCGTCGTCGACGTCAGCGACAAGGGCGACTGGAGCATGGTCCGCGTATGGTACGCGCCGATCGGCGACCTCGGCCTGCGCGCCAACCCGGTTCAGGGCTTCATCTACGCCGATGGCGACGCGAAGTCCGATCGTCGCTTCGGCGGCGGCGAACCCAAATGGGCCGCGAACAACTGGAAGCCGGGCAACGGCCTCGATCTGGTCGTCGCCTCGCTTCACTGAGCGAACCCGCTTTAGAAAAGTCATTGCGAGCGCAGCGAAGCCATCTCCAGTTC
>JAEWIL010000014.1 GCA_023387085.1 Pseudomonadota bacterium
TTGCCCCTCGGTCAGCGCTTCGCGCTGCCACCTCCCCATGGCTTCGCCACAGGGAGGTCGTCAAGGGCAGCAACCGCTCGATACCCGCCGCCCCATTCTCCCCTTGCCGACTCATCAGCCAAAGCCTATATGCCCCCTACTTCTTGACATGGTTAGCCAGTTGGGACGTCGGGGCCGCGGGCCGCGGCGGCTGTTCCCGCATGGCTTTCCGGTCAGCCGATTTGGGAAACAGACTTGGTCGATTTCGACGTCCTCTACGCGATCATCGCGCCCGAAGCCGAGGCGATGGGCCTGGCGCTCGTCCGCGTCGCCTTTTTCGGCGGCGAGAGTGACCCGACGTTGCAGGTGATGGCCGAGCGGCCCGATACGCGCCAGCTGACGATCGACGATTGCGCCGATCTGTCGCGCCGCATCTCGGACCGGCTCGACGCGCTCGAGGAAGCGGGCAAGGACCCGATCGACGTGGCTTATCGACTGGAAGTCTCGTCGCCCGGCATCGACCGGCCGCTGACGAGGCCCGCCGATTTCGCTGACTGGGCGGGGCATGAGGCGAAGATCGCGCTGAAGGAAAAGCTGAACGGGCGTCAGCGTTTCAACGGCACGCTCGTCGGAATCGACGGCGATGTCGTTAGCATCACGGATAAGGAAGAGGTGGAGCACAAGCTGCCGTTCGACGCGATCGACACGGCGAAGCTGGTCCTCACCGACAAATTGATTGCCGCAACCGTCCCGCTCTCGACCGAGGGCGCCGACGACATGGAAGAAGAAGGACAGGACTGATGGCCACTGCCATTTCCGCCAACAAGGCCGAGCTGCTCGCGATCGCCAACAGCGTCGCCAGCGAGAAGATGATCGACAAGGGCATCGTCATCGAGGCGATCGAGGAAGCGATCCAGCGCGCCGCGCGTGCGCGCTACGGCGCCGAGAACGACATCCGCGCCAAGCTCGACCCGCAGACCGGCGACCTTCGCCTGTGGCGCGTCGTCGAGGTGGTCGAGCAGGTCGAGGATTATTTCAAGCAGGTCGACCTCGCCGCCGGCCAGAAGCTGCAGAAGGACGCCAAGCTCGGCGACTTCATCGTCGATCCGCTGCCCGCGGTCGATCTGGGCCGCATCGACGCCCAGTCGGCGAAGCAGGTCATCTTCCAGAAGGTCCGCGAAGCCGATCGCGAGCGCCAGTATGAAGAGTTCAAGGATCGCACGAACGAAATCATCACCGGCGTCGTCAAGTCGGTCGAGTTCGGCCACATCGTCGTCAACCTCGGCCGCGCCGAGGGCGTGATCCGCCGCGACCAGCAGATCCCGCGCGAACTGATGCGCGTCGGCGACCGCGTTCGCGCGATCATCCTGTCGGTGCGCCGCGAGAACCGCGGCCCGCAGATTTTCCTCAGCCGCGCGCACCCCGAGTTCATGAAAAAGCTGTTCGCGCAGGAAGTGCCCGAAATCTACGACGGCATTATCGAGATCAAGGCCGCGGCCCGCGACCCGGGCTCGCGCGCGAAGATCGGCGTCATCAGCTATGACGGCTCGATCGATCCCGTCGGCGCGTGCGTCGGCATGAAGGGTAGCCGCGTGCAGGCGGTCGTCCAGGAAATGCAGGGCGAGAAGATCGACATCATCCCCTGGTCCGAAGATACCGCGACGTTCGTCGTCAACGCGCTCCAGCCCGCCACGGTGCAGCGCGTCGTCATCGACGAGGATGACGGCCGCATCGAAGTCGTCGTTCCCGACGACCAGCTCAGCCTCGCCATCGGCCGCCGCGGCCAGAATGTCCGTCTCGCCAGCCAGCTGACCGGCAGTCAGATCGACATCATGACCGAGGCCGACGCGAGCGAGAAGCGCCAGCGCGAATTCGTCGAACGCTCGACGATGTTCCAGGAAGAACTCGACGTCGACGAGACGCTCGCGCAGCTTCTGGTTGCCGAAGGCTTCGGTGAACTCGAGGAAGTGGCCTATGTGCCGCTCGACGAACTGGCGAGCATCGAAGGCTTTGACGAGGAACTGGCGCAGGAGCTGCAGAGCCGCGCGACCGAGGGACTCGAGCGCCGCGAAGAGGCGTCGCGCGCCGAACGCCGCGAACTGGGTGTCGAGGACGCGCTGGCTGACATCCCGCATCTGACCGAAGCGATGCTCGTCGTGCTCGGCAAGGCCGGAATCAGGACGCTCGACGATCTCGCCGACCTCGCGACCGACGAGCTGATCGCCAAGAAGCGGCAAGACAACCGTCGCGGCCCGTCGCGCGAACGCAGCGAGCGGAGCGAGGACAAGGGCGGCGTCCTTGGCGAATTTGGCCTGAGCGAAGAGCAGGGCAACGAGATCATCATGGCGGCGCGCGCGCACTGGTTCGACGACGAATCCGAAGCGGCTGCGCCTGAAGCCGGGCCCGCGGCGGAGCCGCAGAACGGGGAGGCCGCCGATGCGGACCCCGCGCAATGATCAGCTGACCGAAACCGACCGCGCAAAGGGGCGCGGCCAGCATGTGCCCGAGCGGCGCTGCGTTGTAACCGGCGAGGTTTTGCCGGCGGAGCAACTCGTGCGCCTGGCGCTCGGCCCTGACGGCGGCATCGCCCCCGACGTCCATGGCAAGGCGCCGGGGCGCGGCGCGTGGATCGGCGTCAATCGCGCCGACCTCGAAGCCGCACAGGCGAACGGCAAGCTCAAGGGCGGGCTCGCGCGCGCGCTGCACGAAGGCAATTTCGCGATCCCCGACGATCTCGGCGCGCGGATCGAGGCGCAGCTTCAGCGAGCAACGCTCGATCGGCTCGGTCTCGAATCGCGTGCCGGCACGCTGATCACCGGCAACGACAAGATCGAACAGGCGGCGCGCCGTGGCCAGGTCCGCCTGCTGCTCCACGCCAGCGATGCGGGTGAGGACGGCCGCAAGAAATTGGCGCAGGCGTGGCGCGTCGGCGAGGACGACGAGGGTTCGGGCCGCGAGGGGCGGGTCTTGCCGGTGGACCGCGGCGCCCTATCTATGGCATTGGGCCGCGAGAATGCGGTGCATCTGGCGTTGACCGACGCCGGCGCCGCGGAACGGGTGCTGGCGCATTTGAGCCGCTGGCAGTTTTTCACAGGATGGAGTAGGGACGCGGCCAACCGCGATTCCGATCCGCATGCCACGCCAGTTTCGGGCGAGGAAAAAAACGGGACGGCGCCAGATGGCTCCGCCGCTTCGGACGCGTTTTGAAGGAATGATGGTTTTCGATGAGTGACGAACAGGACAAACCGACCCTTACCCGCAAGCCTCTGGGGCTGAAGCGGACGGTCGAGGCCGGGCAGGTGCAGCAGCAATTCAGCCACGGGCGCCGCAATACGGTGGTGGTCGAGGTGAAGCGTCGCCGCGTCCTGGGCCGTCCGGGCGAAGCCGCTCCGGCACCCGAGGTCGAAGAGGTTCAGGCCGCGCCGGCGCCGGCCCCCGCGCCCGCGCCGGCTCCCAAGCCCGCCGCGCCGAAGCCTGCCGCCGACAGCCTGATGTCGCGTCAGGAGCGTCAGGCGCAGCTGCTGCGCGAGGCCGAGGAAGCGCGCATGCAGGCGCTCGAGGAAAACCGCCGCCGCGAGGAAGCCGCGCGCGCGCGTGCCGCCGAGGAAGAAAAGGCGCGCGCCGAAGCCCGCGCCGAGCAGGCGACGGCAAAGGCTGCCGAGCCGACTCCCGCGCCGGCAGCTGTGGAAACTGCCGTCGAAACGCCGGCCGCCGAAACTCCCGCTGCCGTCGAGGCGAAGAGCGACGCATCGCCGGCACCGGCCTCGCGTCCCGCGGCGAGCGCTGCGCCCGCGCCGCGTCGGTTCACGCCGGTCGAGGCGCCGAAGCGCCCCGAACCGAAGCGCCCCGAACCGAAGAC
>JAEWIL010000039.1 GCA_023387085.1 Pseudomonadota bacterium
CGTCATTGCGAGGAGCGAAGCGACGCGGCAATCTCCCTTGCAACGCCATAGCTGGAGATTGCTTCACTCCGCTCGCAATGACGGTTTTTGAAAGTGAGCCTCAAAGCAGCGGGCTCAGGGTTGCGACGAGATTCTGCCACAGGCGCCGGGCAATCCCGAAACGCGCGACGTCGGCGGCGGTGACGGGGTCGGAGGCGGCGATATAATCCTGCTGCCGCGCCCGGATTGCCGCAGCGAAAGCCTTGTCGCGCAGCAGCAGATTATTCTCGAAATTGAGCTCGAAGCTCCGCCGGTCGAGATTCGCCGATCCGACCAGCGCGACCTCGCCGTCGACGACCATCGTCTTCGCATGGAGCAGCCCGGGGCGATATTCGTAGAGCTGCACCCCTGCCTCGACGAGATCGGCATAATAGCTGCGGCTCGCCCCCGCGACGATGCGGCTGTCGTTCCGCTGCGGCAGGATCATCACCGTGTCCACCCCGCGCCGCGCGCAATCGATCAGCGCGAAGAGCAATTGTTCGTCGGGAACGAAATAGGGGGTCGTCACCACCAGTTCGCGCCGCGCCGAATGGATCAGCGACGTGAAGCAGGCAGTCATTGCCGCATAGCGGACGTTCGGTCCCGTCGCGATCACCTGCACCGCGATGCCGGGTGTTTCGGCAGGTTCGGGCTCCGAATCGGCGCGCAGCAGGTCGCTGATATCGTCGCCGCGTTCGCTTTCCCAATCGGCGGCGAAGACGAACTGGCAGTCCTGCACGACCGGACCCTCCCAGCGCGTCATGATGTCGACCCACGGCGCATATTTCGATTTCACCCGGAATTCGGGATCGGCGAGATTCTGGCTGCCGCACCATGCGATGCGATTGTCGACGATCAGCTGCTTCCGGTGGTTGCGCAGGTCGAAGCGGCCGCGGATCAGCGTCCAGATCAGACCGCCGATGGGCAGCGCGATCCGCGCATCGACCCCGGCATTTTCCAGCTCGATCCAATAGGCCGACCGGATGAAACCGCGCGACCCCAGCGCATCGGCGAGGACGCGGACCTTCACCCCGCGCTTCGCGGCGCGCACCAGCGCATCCTTGATTCGAAAGCCGTTGTTGTCCGCGAGCCAGATGTAAAAGCACAGGTGGACGGTCGATTTCGCATTGTCGATGTCCTCGACCATCTCGCGGATCGCGGCATTGCTGTCGGCGGCCAGGCGCGCGCGGTTCCCCGCGGTGGGCGGCAGCGCGTTCACCGTCTCGGCGAGCGCGAAGGGCGCGGCCCACGCGCTTCGCGCCAGCGCGCGGCGGACGCCGGTGTTCTCGTGGGGATGCGGCAGATGCGCCTCGATCGCGTCATAGCGCGCGCGCCGCTTGGCGCTGATCCGCGCCTCGCCGAGCAGCAGATAGGCAAGGATGCCGACAACCGGCACCGCGATCGTCGCGATCAGCCACGCGAGGCGCGAAGCGGGCTCGCGCTGCGGCCGCAGGATGATCCGCCCGATGATGACGATGAAAGCGCCGATGTAGAGCGCCGAGAGCAGCAGGGCGAAATCGAACTCCATTTGCGGAGTTCACCGCGCTTCGGTGAAAAAGGCCAGCGCGAATTTCGTGTCAGAAATCCTCGGCCGCCGCCATCAATCCGGCGAGTTTCTTCGGCGCGACCGCAAGCCAGCTCTTGCGCAGCCATTCGCCGATCGCATCCCAGTCGGTATCGCCAAGGTCGAGGCGGATGCCGATCCAGCCGTCGCCGAAATAGGCGGGACGGAAATAGCGGTCCTCGTCGATCTCGATCAGCTGCGCCTGCTCGTCGGCGCCGCTGATCTTCACCAGCAGCGCGGTCTTCCCGTCGCCATGATGGTCGTGCGTGAAATAGGCGAATTTCTTGCCTTTCACGATGCCGAAGCAGGGCATGCCGTGCGAGGTGACCTCGTCGGCCTCGGGCAGCGCCATCGCGCGTTCGCGGACGCGGCCGAGCAGATAGGCCGGATCGCGCTCGCGGCTCACGAAATCGGCGAGCGTCTTCGGATAGAGTTGATGCTCGGCGAACTGCACGCGCCGCGCGAGGCTTTCGACCGTGTCACCGGGCATGATCGCCACCCGGGTCTGCGCGAGCACCGGACCACCGTCGAGCGCGGGAGTCACGACATGGACGCTGCACCCGCCATGGCTGTCGCCCGCATCGATGGCCTGCTGGTGGGTATTCAGGCCCTTGTAGAGCGGCAGCAGGCTGGGGTGGATGTTGAGCATCCGGCCCGCCCAGCTCGCGACGAATTCGTCGCTGAGGATGCGCATATAGCCCGCGAGCGCGACATAGTCGGCGCCCGCTTCGCGCAGGCGCGCATCGACCAAGGCATCGAACGCGTCGCGGTTCATGCCCTTGTGCGACAGGCTCCATACCGGAATGCCCTCCGCCGCAGCGATCTTGAGCCCCGGCGCATCGGGATTGTTGCTCGCGACGAGCACCAGTTCATAGGGACAATCGGCGGCTTTCGCGGCGTAGAGCAGCGCCGCCATATTGGTCCCGGCGCCCGAGATGAGGACGGCGACGCGTGCCTTAGCCATTATGCGTCGCGGACCACGCGGCCATCGCGCTCCACGTTTCCGCGCCACCGCTCACCGTGCAGCCTTTTTCGCCTTCCGCGATATGCCCGATCCGGTGCACCGTCTCGCCCGCGGCTTCGAGCGCCGCCGTCACGTCGGCAACGTCGGCTTCGGCGACGACGACCGCCATGCCGATCCCGCAATTGAAGGTGCGCGCCATTTCCTCGGGCTCGATATTGCCCTGCGCCTGCAGGAACGCCATCAGGCGCGGCTGTTCCCAAGCGTCGGCATCGACGTGCGCATGCAGCGTTTTGGGCAGGATTCGCGGGATATTCTCGAGCAGCCCGCCGCCGGTAATATGCGCGAGCGCGTGGATCCTGCCGGTTTTCACCAGTGGCAGCAGGCTTTTTACATAGATGCGCGTCGGCGCCATCAGCGCGTCGATCAACAGGATATTCTGGTCGAACAGGGCAGGGCGATCGAGCTTCCAGCCCTTGTCGGCGGCGAGCCGTCGCACGAGCGAGAAGCCGTTCGAATGCACGCCCGACGAGGCGAGGCCCAGAATCACATCGCCGGCTGCGACCTTGTCGGCGGTCAGCACCTGGTCGCGCTCGACCGCGCCCACGCAAAAGCCCGCAAGATCATAATCGCCGTCCGAATACATGCCCGGCATCTCGGCGGTCTCGCCGCCGATCAGCGCGCATCCGGCCTGCTTGCAACCCTCGGCGATGCTCGCGACAACCTCGGTCGCGACATCGTTGTCGAGCTTGCCGGTGGCATAATAATCAAGGAAAAACAGCGGCTCGGCGCCCTGAACGATGAGGTCGTTGGCGCACATCGCGACCAGATCGATCCCGACCCCGTCATGCTTGCCCGATTCGATTGCGAGTTTCAGCTTCGTGCCGACGCCATCGTTCGCCGCGACGAGCAACGGATCGTTGAACCCTGCGGCCTTCAGGTCGAAGAAGCCGCCGAAGCCGCCGAGGTCGGCGTCGGCCCCGGGTCGCCTTGTCGCACGGGCGAGCGGGGCAATGGCACGGACCAGCGCGTTACCGGTCTCGATCGATACGCCGGCCTGTGCATATGTATATGCGGCGGGTTGGTTATGCTTGGAATCCATGGCCCGCGCGACTAACGCTTCCCGCCGACAATTGCCATGATTTCCTTGTCGGGGATCGCTCTTCGGGGCAAAGAACTAGGAAGATATGACTTCGGCCGCTTTCCCCCGCTTCGTTCCGAGCCTCGGCTTTCGTTCGCTCCCGGTGCGTGACTGGCGCTGGGCAGCGCTTTTCGGCCTGTTCTTTGCGGTCCTGCTCGCGGGCATCGTGCAAGGGCAGATCGCGCGCGGCGATCGCGGCATCACCCCGATCAACAGCAGCGGCGACTTTCTGGCGAGCGGCATCACCGTCGACGTCACCGGCGACAATGCCGAGGACGCGCGCGAAAAGGGCTGGCGCGAGGCCCAGCGCAAGGGCTGGACCCAACTCTATCGCAAGATGAACGGCACCGACGGTCCCGCGCTCGGCGATTCGGTCCTCGACGGCATCGTTACCGCAATCGTCGTCGAGCATGAGCAGATCGGCCCGCGGCGCTATGTCGCGACGCTCGGGGTCCAGTTCGACCGCGTCCGCGCCGGGCAGATTCTGGGCGTCAGCGGCCGCACATTGCGTTCGCCGCCGTTGCTGGTGATCCCGGTCTATTCGGTCGACGGCATCGAGCAGGTGTTCGAACAGCGGAGCGCGTGGCAGCGCGCCTGGGCCGAGTATAACACCGGGCAGAGCGCGATCGACTATGTCCGCACCGCTGGCACGGGTGCCGACACGCTGCTGCTCAATTCGGGTCAGATCGGCCGCCGTGGCCGCGTCTGGTGGCGCGTGATCCTTGATCAATATGGCGCCGCCGACGTGCTCATCCCGATCGCACGGGTCGAGTACAGCTATCCCGGCGGGCCGATCAAAGGCACGTTCACGGCGCGCTTTGGTCCCGACAACAAGCTGATCGACAGCTTCACCATGACGGGGCCGAGCCCCGCCGCGCTGCCCGACATGATGGAAAAGGCGGTCGCGCGGATGGACAGCATCTATACCGGCGCGCTCGCGGCGGGCGTCCTTCGTAC
>JAEWIL010000248.1 GCA_023387085.1 Pseudomonadota bacterium
GTCCCGTGATGCCCTCGCTCAAGGACAGGCCCGGCGTAAAGGCGGCGAATTGCTCAATCCGCGTCAGATTGCGCTGCGCCAACGCTTCGCCGCTCACGGCCGTGACGGCCGACGGAACATCGATCAATCGCTGTTCGCGCTTTTGCGCTGTCACCACGATTTCGTCGCCGACGGCCGGATCGGTGTCCTGTGCCCATGCCGCGGCCGGCAATACCATGACCGCGGCCAAAGCAGTGCCGGCGAGTATCCCGTTCAAACGTCGCATAACCAATCTCCCCATAAACCCTGTCCCGATGCGTTCAGCTTTCGCGGCCCAGCGCGAAGCGCATGCCGTGAAGGATGGCGGCCGGGGCGGCGGAGACGTGGTCGTCCCCGGCAAAGGCGACATGGCGCAGGTTCGAAAGCCCCGCGTCGCGCAGCGCATCGGCGAAGTCCTTTGCGCCATCGACCATGCGCGCGGCCGCCACCTGCGTCTGTGCTTCGGCCAGCGTTACCCCCATCCCGTCGGGGACGCTGGTCGGCAATTCCTGCTCCCTGGCGCCGACATCGACGAATACGCGCGGCTGCTGCGAAAGCATCGAGAGCCTCTCCTTGAAGGCGGGAAGCGTCTGAAGGATCGAAAAGCCGTCCCACCAGAGCGACGGACTGCTGATGATGAACGACGCGAAGCTGTCGGGCCGGGTCAACAAGGCGTTGGCGGCGAATAGACCGCCGAGCGAATGGCCGAAGAGGATCGGAGCGCCGCCGACCGTCCAGGGGTAGCGCGATGCGATCTCGGGGCGCAGCGTCTCTGTCAGGAAGGCAAGGAACGCGTCCGCACCGCCGCTGTTTTCGCTGCCGATCGCGGCGCCAAACGCCCCAAGCCCCTGAAGCGCCTCGGCTCCGATTGGCGGCGCGAGATCCGCCGTCCGCAGCTTCATCACATCGGCGAACGCCGCATCATAGCCGATCCCGACGATATAATGGGCGGGAAATCCCTCGACCATCGAAACCGCGCGCCCGATCTCGGCCGCCATGCCGAACAACAGGTCGCCATCGACAACATAAAGAACCGGGACACCCGCATCGGGCATGGCCGCGGCCGGTGCAGCGACGCTGATCGTCAGTTCGCCTGCTCCCGATGAGTGGGGCAGAGCGAATTGTTCGAGAGATGCACGCACCGAAAAAGCCATTGATCTTCTCCCGGCCTGGCTCGCCTACCGACGATGCTGCCACTGCTGTAAAATGTTTCTACTCCATTTACAATAAAGTCAACTTGTTTTAATGCAGCCGCCTCAGCGGCGAGTACGTCCGGCATGGAGAGCGTATGAACGGTAGCAAGGAGGAGCACGAGCGGAGCGGGGGATTCGCAGTCGTGGCGGCTTCGATGGTGGGTACCCGCTGGGCATGGTACGGGCTCGGCATCTTGATGATGACGACGCTCTTCGCCTTCGTCGTCCGTCAGATGCTCAGCCTCGTCGCGCCGTCGCTGCAGGTTTCGCTCGGCTTTAGCGACTTTCAGCTCGGCCTGTTGCAGGGACTCGGCATGGCGGTCTTCGCCAGCGTCGCGAGCTATCCGATGGGCTGGTTGGCCGACCGCTTCGGGCGCCGCCTCATTCTGGCAATCGGGGTGGCATGCTGGTCGGCCGCCACCGCCATCTTCGCTTTCCAGAGCGGCTTCTGGGGCCTGTTCGCGGCGACGATCGGGATCGCGATCGGTGAGGCGGGACTGGCGCCGATCGTCTTTGCGCTGATCCCCGACCTGTTTCCGGAACGACAGCGCCATAGCGCAAATTTCATCTTCTACGGCGGGTCCCTGCTCGGCGCGGGTCTGGGAATGGCGCTCGGCGGCGCGCTGCTTCAATGGCTCGACGGGGCGCATGGCGGCTTTCCCGGATGGTTCGCGGACTTCGACAGCTGGCGCCTCGCGATGATGCTGATCGCGCTTCCGGGCCCGATCTTCTTTCTGCTCATACTGACGATGCCTCTCGGCAACCGGAGTGGGGGGGCGGACGCGACAGCCGGCGCCGATCCGGTGGGCGAACGCGCTTTCCTGCCCTATGCGGCAGCGCACTGGCGTACGCTTGCCTGCATCTTCGGTTCGATATTTGCGATGGCAGTCGCCATGACGTCGGGGGTGATGTGGTTTCCGCTGGCGCTGCCCCGTGCGTTCAGGATCGACCCCGCGACCGTCGGCGTCGGACTCGGCACCGCGATTACGGTCGCGACGCTTGCCGGCGTGCTGCTCGCGCCGCTCGCGCTCAGGCTGCGTCGCGGGGATCCCGATCTGGGGCCTGTGAAAGTCGCCGCGATATTCGTCGCACTGACGCCGCTTCCCGCCGCGTTCCTTCCGTTCACGACGTCGGCCTTTCAGGCCTATGGCATCGCCGCCATGCAGGGCGCGCTGGGGATCGCCGCCTCCTCGCTGATGCCCGGCATACTCCAGAATCTGGCGCCGACGCCTCTCCGTTCTCGCGTTCTGGCGCTGCTCGGCATCGTCAACGCGCTGTCGCTCGCCGTTTCGCCGCTCGCGATCGGAGCGATCTCGGGGCTGATCGCGGCGCCGCGCGGTATGCTGAACGCGATAACGATCGTCAGCCTGCCGTCGCTGATCGTCTCGGCGATCCTGATGGCTCTCGCACCTCGCCCTTATGGCGCTACGCTACGGGCAATCCGGCCCGAGCTCTCAAAGGATCTATCATGACGACGACATCATCGGTTCCCTCGGACATGACGGACATGCGCGAAGCGATGGCGGCCGGCCACATCACCGCATCCGCGCTGGTCGATCAGGCAATCGAGCGAGCTGAAGCGGCCAATCCGCAGCTCAATTTCCTGGCCTTTCCGACCTTCGAGCGCGCGCGCATGCAGGCCGGGGAGCCGCGACCCGGTCCGCTCGGCGGTGTTCCCACGCTGATCAAGGACATGCTGCCGGAGGGGGGAGTCCCCGCTACATTTGGATCGGCCGCGCTGCGCGATTTCGTGCCCCCGGAGGATGGCCCCTACGCGCGGGCGATCGCGGGAGCGGGGGCAATCTCGATCGGGCGTTCGACGATGCCCGAACTAGGATTGAACGCGGTGACCGAGTCGCCGCTGTTCGGTCCCACGCGCAACCCGTGGAATCCCGACTATACGCCCGGCGGTTCGTCGGGCGGCGGCGCTGCGGCGGTGGCGGCGGGTGTGGTGCCCGTCGCGCATGCCAGCGACGGACTCGGCTCGATCCGTCACGGCGCCGCGCCTTGCGGTCTCGTCGGGTTGAAACCGTCGCGGCGTCGCAATGCCGGCGAAGAGGCGTTTGGTTCGATTTCCGACCTGACCGTGAACGGCTGCGTCAGCCGGACGGTGCGCGACACCGCCGCATGGCTCGAGGCGACGCAAACGCGCGACCCGGACTGCCTGCCGCCGATCCCGCTGGTGACCGCGCCGATTGACCGATCCCTCACTTGTCATGCTTACAGCCGGGTGATGCGGACGGGCGGACGTCCCGATGCCAGCGTCCAGCGCGTCTTCGGCGACGCGGTCGCGCTGCTCGACCGTCTCGGCCATAAGGTGACGGAGGCGGGCCTGCCCTTTGCCGGGCCGGCCGCGATGGACCTGTTGGGTACGCTCACCGAAGGCATGTTTTGCCGCCGCCTCGGAATGTTGTCGCAGGCAATCGGGATCGAAGTCAAAGCCGAAGATCTGGAGCACCGGTCGGTCACGCTGATCGCGGCGGGTGAGGCGATCAGCGACGAGCAGTTCGCATCGGCCTGGACGTCGATGGAGGGCATCGTGGGCGCCTATCTCGACCGGCTGGACCAGATCGATATCTGGATGACACCTACGCTCAGCACCGAAATTCCGCGCATCGGCGTGTTCGGACCGGATGTTTCGTGGGCCGATCAAAAGGATCGGCTGATCGACTATGCCGGCTATTGCTGGATCGATAATTTCGCGGGAACGCCATCGATCAGCCTCCCGATCGGTTTCAGCGACAACGGGCTTCCCGTCGGAATCCAGTTCGCGACCCGCCCCGGCGGCGAGGCGCTGCTGCTGGCGCTCGCCTATCAGCTCGAGGCCGAACTTCAATGGCAGCGCCATATCCCGCCGATCTGGGTCGGAGACCGGTAATGACGCCGACGTTCGGGACCGTCCTCAAGGCAAAAGCGGCGGGCGACGAGGGCGGTAACGACGCGATCCGTTATCCCGACGGCGCGATCAGCTGGCGCGAATTCGAAACACGAACGGCGGCGCTTGCGCGGCGGTTGATCGATTCGGGCGTGAATGCGGACGATATGGTGGCGGTGGCGCTTCCCAACGGTATCGACCATCATGTTGCCAGCTTTGCGGTCTGGCGGGCAGGGGCGACGCCTTGCATTCTGCCGGCCAAGCTTCCCGGACGCGAGTTCGCCCAGTTGATCGCGCTCGCCCGACCCCGCGGTTTGATCGGTGGCGGTGGCGAGATACCGGATGCGGTGGTCAGGATCGATGCGGATGCCGGAAACAGGCGCGTCGATCTGGCCGACGATATGGCGGCCGCCCACTGGAAGGCCGTGACCAGCGGCGGCTCGACGGGACGGCCCAAGCTGATCGTCGATCACGCCGAGGCGCGTTTCGGCGATCGGCTTGCGGGCATTTGCGATCTGGCGGGAATCCCGCGCGGAGGGGTGATACTGAACCCGGGGCCGCTCTATCATAACGCGCCTTTTCTTTTCACGAGTCTGGCGCTGCTGTGCGGCACCAGGGTCGTCGGCATGTACCGGTTCGACGCCGAGGAAGCGCTACGCCTCATCGAAAGCGAAAAGGTCGAATGGGTGTGCATGGTTCCGACCATGATGCACCGCATCTGGAGTCTTCCGGCCGATGTTCGGACGAAATATGACCTTTCGTCGCTGCGACGGGTGTTGCATCTCGCGGCGCCATGTCCGCCCTGGCTGAAGCACGCGTGGATCGATTGGCTGGGGGCCGATCGCATTGTCGAAATCTACGCCGGGACCGAAGGCCCGTCGACGATGATCACGGGCGAGGAATGGCTCCGTAAGCCGGGTTCGGTCGGCAGGGTGTCGCGGGACGCCGTCACCATCCTCGGCGAAGCGGGCAGATTATGCGCACCCGGCGAGGTGGGCGAAATCTTCTTTGCTCCCGACGCGGTCGAGCGCTTCCACTATATCGGCGCCGACCGCCGCACCGACGAATCGGGGCGCATGTCGCTCGGGGACCTGGGCTATCTCGACGAGGAAGATTATCTCTTTCTCTCCGACCGGCGTACCGACCTGGTCCTTCGCGGCGGGGCCAATATCTATCCCGCCGAGGTGGAGGCCGCCTTGATCGAACATCCGTCTGTGATCGACGCCGTTGTCATCGGATTGCCATGCGACGAGCTTGGCGCGCGCGTCCATGCGATCGTCCGGCTGGCGGACGGGGTATCGACCGAGGCGCTCGACAGCTTTGTTCGCGGGCGGATCGCGGGCTATAAATGCCCCGCCAGTTACGAAGTGACCGACACCGATTTGCGTGATGACGCTGGCAAGGTCCGGCGGTCCGCCTTGCGGGACGAGCGGCTGGCATAGACGGGGAGGACTTCCCCTTGCGCGGCAATCGCCGATTAGGAGATACCGGCTTGCTGTGCTAGGGTGTCTACACGATTGCGGTCACACTCCCGATCGGCTCTTCGTGGTTCCGGCGTATACCGCAGTCGAACCGTTATCTTCGTCAAGCCGATCGAATGCCGAGAGCCTGGTAGCGCTTGCTCCCGCCTCCAGAGGAGAAGCCGCCATGCGCGCCTTCCACATTATCATATATGCCGACGCTTCGACCGAACCGAAACGCGTCGATTTTCACGCCGAAAGCCCCGACCACGCCTTTCAGATCGCCCGCAACGAGCAGGAGGGCGTCCACGTCGAATTGTGGGAACACGACCGGCGGCTCGCGAGCATGACCAAGTCCGGGTCGGGCATGTGGAAATTGCATGGTCCGATCGACAGGACGACCGACTCCGGCGGGTCGGCCGTCCTTTAGCTGCCGCGCTCCGGTTCTCTGCGGCCGGTCGTCAACTCCTGGCCCAGCGCCCCCCGAGGGCGCGGAACAGATCGACCTGCGCGTCGGCGATGCGCGCGTCGGCGAGCGCCAGCATCGCTTCGGCTTCTGCGAAAGTACGTTCGGCGTCGAGCGCGACGAGCCCGTCGATCGCGCCCTCGCGCTGCTGCGCGCGCGTGATCTTCACCGCGGTCTCCGCCTGATCGCGCGCCGCCTGCAACGCCGTGCGCCGGTCGAGCTGGTGCGCGTAGGACGAGAGCGCGGTCTCGGTCTCCTCGAGCGCGCGCAGCACCGTGCCGTCGAAGGTCGCGAGCGAGGCCTGCGTGTCCGCTTCGGCCCCGGCGATTCGCGCGCGCGCGCCCTCCTGATTGAGGAAGTTCCAGTTGATCAGCGGCCCGAGCAGCCAGCGCAGCGGCCCCCCGCCGAACAGATTGCCGAGGCCGCCGCTCGTCTGGCCGACCGAGCCCCCGAGCGTGATCTTTGGATAGAGGTCGGCGGTCGCGACCCCGATCCGCGCGGTCGAGGCCGCAAGGCGGCGTTCGGCGGCGGCGACATCGGGACGCCGGGCGAGAAGCGCCGCGCCGTCGCCGACGGGAATCGGCTGGTCCAACCGCAGCGTCGTCGTCCGCGCCGCCGCGATCGGTGGCAGATCGACCGGCGTGCGGCCGGTCAGCGTTGCGAGACGGAACAGTGCGGCGTCGCGCTCGGCGGCGATTGCGGGAATATCGGCGCGGCGCTGGTCGCGCAGTGCCGCGACGCGCGCGGTATCGAGCTTTGTCGTCAGCCCGACCTCGGCGCGGCGCGCGGTCAGTGCCACCGATTTGTCGAGCAGCGCCACGATCCGTTCGGCGACGCCGAGCCGTTCGGCGGCCGACGCCGCGTCGGCATAGGCGCGGGCGGTTTCGGCGGCGACAGTGACGCGCACCGCGTCGGCGTCGGCCACGGCGGCCGCGACATCGC
>JAEWIL010000011.1 GCA_023387085.1 Pseudomonadota bacterium
GAGCTGCCCCACGCTCGTCGCGCTCGCGATCGGCGCGGTGACGCCCGGCTGCGCGGCGACCCAGGCGAGCGCAATCTGCGACAGCGTCGCGCCGGTCTCGTCCGCGATCTTCTCCATCACCGCCAGCACCGCCGGCCCCTTGCCCTCGAGATACGCCTTCGCGCGCGCGCCGCGCGGGCTTTTGCCGAGGTCGTCGGCGCTGCGATATTTGCCCGACAAATAACCCGACGCGAGGCTGAAATAGGTAACGACGCCCAGATTCTCGTCGATGCAGAGCGTCTGGAGCGGCCCTTCGAACTGCGCGCGGTCGAGCAGGTTGAGCTCGGGCTGGACGACGGTAAAGCGCGGCAGAGCCTGCTCGTCCGACACGCGCAGCGCCTCGCCCAGCCGCTCGGCGCTGTAATTGGAGGCGCCGATCGCGCGCACCGTGCCCGTATCTACCAGCTCGCCGAACGCACCCAGCACTTCGCCCAGCGGGACGTCGGGATCGTCCTTGTGCGCAAAATAGAGATCGATGACGTCGACTCCGAGCCGGTCGAGCGAACCCTGCACCGCCTCGCGGATACGGTCGGGCTTCAGCCCGCCGGGCATCATCCCGACCTTGGTCGCGATGAGAATCTTGTCGCGCGCGCCGCTCGCCTTCAGCCAGGCGCCCATCTCGGTTTCGGATTCGCCGCCCTTGTGCCCCGGGACCCACGCCGAATAGACATCGGCGGTATCGATCATCCCGCCGCCGCGTTCGACGAACCGGTCGAGAATCGCGAAGCTCGCCGCACGGTCGGCGGTCATGCCGAAGACATTGCCACCGAGGACAAAGGGACGGATCGACAGGCCGCTCTGCCCCAGGGCACGTTCGGTCATGGTTACGCTCCCGCTTTCACCGCCGGCACCGCCTCGCGGGGATTGTCGCTGAACAATCCGTCGATGCCGGTCTTGAGGAAAGCGCCGATCTCGGCGCCTAGGTCACCATGTCCCGCCGGGTTCAGCCCACCCTTGTCGGCGAGCGGCAGGAAATAATTTTCGCGGCGAAAGGTCCAGGGATGGACCTTCAGCCCCGCGGCATGCGCATCACGGACGAGCGAGGTCGGATCGCCGAGCGTTCCGATCGCGCCGCGCGGGATCACCATATCCTTGTTCGGCCCGATACCGTCGGCATAGGCGGCGACCGCCTTCAGCCCGGCGGGCGTCGCCATTGCGGCATAGGTCGCTTTCGGATCGTCGGCGGGTCCGCCGTCGCCGTCCATGAGCTGGATCAGCGGCAGGTCGCTCCTTGCGCGAATGGCCTTGAGATTGCCGACCTCGAAGCTCTGGATGAAAACCGGCGCGGTGCGGCCGCGATAGCTATATTTTTCGAGAATCGCGAGCAGCGGCGCCTCGTGCGGCAATCCGATCACGGCGAAATAGGTCGGGTGCTTGGTCTCGGGATAGACGCCGACCGGATGCTCGCGCGTCTTGTTCACCCGGACGAGCAGGTCGAGGATTTCGGCGAAGGTCGGAATCCCATATTCGCCGTCATGCGCCGTCCCGCGCAGCCGCGGAATGCGCTCCTTCGCGCGCAGCGTCTTCAATTCGGCGAGGGTGAAATCCTCGGTGAACCAGCCGGTTACCGCCTTGCCATCGATTGTCTTTGTCGCCTTGCGGGCCGCGAATTCAGGATGGTCGGCGACATCGGTGGTTTCCGAAATCTCGTTCTCGTGCCGCGCGACGAGGACGCCATCCTTCGTCAGCACCAAGTCGGGTTCGATGAAATCGGCGCCCTGCTCGATCGCGAGGCTGTAGCTCGCGAGGGTATGCTCGGGCCGTTCGCCCGATGCGCCGCGATGCGCGATGACAATCGGAGGTTTGCCATCGAGAGTGGGCTGCGCGGCCATCGGTTCAGCGCCGCAGCCCGCGAGCGCAAGTAGGGCGAACGCCGCGCGCCACGCCTTCATGCCGCAAAGCGCTGCTGCCAGTCATCGGCCGAAAACCCGACGCTGAGCGCGCCGTCGGCATCGACCAGCGGCCGGCGGATCATCGCCGGCTGCTCCAGCATCAGCGCCTTCGCCGATGCTGCGTCTAGGTTGTCCTTTTGCGCATCGGGAAGCTTGCGAAAGGTCGTACCGCTCTTGTTGAGCAGCTTTTCCCAGCCGAGCGTATCGATCCAGCCCTGAAGCCGCGCCGGGTCGAGGCCATCCTTGCGATTGTCGTGAAAGGCATGGGCGACGCCATGCTCGTCGAGCCAGCGGCGCGCCTTTTTCACCGTGTCGCAGTTGGGAATGCCGTAGAGAGTCAGTGCCATGCGCCTCGCCTAAAATCCGCCGGTTACAGATCGGAGGCAGCGATCCTATGCGATGGGGGGCATGTCGGCAATGCGCGCGTTGGCGCTAGCGAGCTTTCCACGCAGCGCGCGCGCAAATCCCTCGTGCAGCGCCGCCGCGACATCGGGACGCGCGGCCAACCAGGCGCGCAGGCCCGCCGCCGGGATGAACCACAGGCGCGAATTGCTCGTCAGCACGACGGTGCCGGTCGCGTGCGTGCCGTCGAGCACGGTCGCTTCGCCGATGAGCGCGCCATCGGCGACCGTGCCGACGTCCTGTCCGTCGCGGCGCACCGCGGCGGTGCCCTCGGCGAGATAGAAAAGGCAGGGCGCCGCCTCATTCTCGCGAATCAGTTCCTCGCCGCGCTTCGCCGAAATCCAGTGCCCCTGGTCGATCAGCGCGCGCGCCGCCACCGCGCTGAGCCCATCGAAGTGGCGATTGCGAAGCGCCTGCTCCTCGGCCGAAAAACTGACCTTCGCGCGGTTCAGCCACAGGCGCGTGATGAGCCCGAGATTGACGAGCAATATAGCGAGGATGAGCAGAGTATAGCCGGTGCCGTGCCAGCCGAAGAGCGCGACCGGCAGCGCGAGCAGCGCGGCGATGGCAAGGCCGATGCGGACATGATCAACGCGGGCGACCATGCTGACGACCAGCAGCACGAGCAGCGCGCCATACCCAAGCCATGCAGGATTGAAACTGGCCATAAGCCGCCTTTTTCGCGTCGAGGTCCCCGCCGGACCACCAGCACCATAACGTACCCGACTGTCGAACGCCTTGACTGCGACGACCCATGCAGCCTTGATAGCAATTATTTATCAGTTTTCTCTAATCGAGAAAAGCATAGGTGCGTAAATGACACCAAAATGCTAATTTTCGCACGCTTTGGCCCCCGGCGCATTGCGTCGCGGGCGCATTCGCGCCATGGCGGCGCTCGATTCGGACCCCGAAATGCAGAAGACACGAGATATGACGCAATCATGGCAACCGCACAGCTGGCGTTCGTACGAGGCTCGGCAGCTTCCGGCGTATAAGGACAATGCCGCGCTCGCGGCTGCGGAAAGGGAGCTGTCGAGCTATCCGCCGCTGGTCTTTGCGGGCGAAGCGCGCGAACTGACGAGCGAACTCGCCAAGGTGGCCGAAGGCAAGGCCTTTCTGCTGCAGGGCGGCGATTGCGCCGAGAGCTTTGCCGAATTCCATCCGAACAACATCCGCGACACCTTCCGCGTCCTCCTCCAGATGGCGGTCGTGCTGACCTTTGCGTCGAAGATGCCCGTGGTGAAGCTCGGCCGCATGGCGGGCCAGTTCGCCAAGCCGCGTTCGGCCGATACGGAGGAGGTCGGCGGCGTCGAACTGCCGAGCTATCGTGGCGACATCATCAACGACATTGCGTTCGAGGCCGCTGGCCGCGAGCCAGATCCGCAACGGATGGTGAAGGCGTACAACCAGTCGGCGGCGACGCTGAACCTGCTGCGCGCCTTCGCGAACGGCGGCTATGCCAATCTGCACCAGGTCAACGCCTGGACGCACGACTTCATGGACCGCAGCCCGTGGGCGAAGAAATACCAGGAAACCGCCGCGCGCATTTCCGAAGCGCTCGCCTTCATGGAAGCGTGCGGCGTGACGCCCGAAACGGTCCCCCAGATCAAGGGCACGAGCTTCTACACCAGCCACGAGGCGCTGCTGCTTCCCTATGAGCAGGCGCTGACGCGGCAGGACAGCCTGACCGGCGGCTGGTACGACACCTCGGGTCACATGCTCTGGGTCGGCGACCGCACCCGCTTCGAGGGGTCGGCGCACATCGAATATCTGCGCGGCATCGGCAATCCGGTCGGCATGAAATGCGGGCCGAGCCTCGAGCCCGACGTGCTGCTGCGCCTGCTCGACACGCTGAACCCGAACCATGTCGCGGGCCGCATGACGCTGATCACGCGCTATGGCCACGACAAGATCGAGGCGCATCTGCCGAAGCTGGTGCGCGCGGTGAAGGAATCGGGCCATCCCGTCGTCTGGTCGTGCGACCCGATGCACGGGAACGTCATCAAGACTCCGAACGGCTACAAGACCCGCCCGTTCGAGCGCATCCTGGCCGAAGTGCGCGGCTTCTTCGCCGTCCACCGCGCCGAGGGCACGCATGGCGGCGGCATCCATATCGAGATGACCGGCCAGAATGTCACCGAATGCACCGGCGGCGCGATGGACGTGACGCAGATGGACCTCGCCGACCGCTATCACACCCATTGCGATCCGCGCCTCAACGCGGGCCAGTCGCTCGAACTGGCGTTCCTGCTGGCCGAAATGCTCAATCAGGAACTGTCGGAGCGAGCGAAGCAGGCGGCCTGACTTTACCTCGTCATTGCGAGGAGCGAAGCGACGCGGCAATCCAGAGTGGGCGTAAACCGCCCTGGATTGCTTCGCTTCGCTCGCAATGACAATCTAAAGAACTATTTTCCCGGCCACCGCTTCGTGTCGGCAAATGCCCGACCCAGCGCGACGTGCAGATCGGCGTCTTCCGCCGCCCCGCCCAGCGGCACCTTGTCGGAAAATTCGTCGGCGGGGCCGTGATAGTCGCTCCCCAGGAACTTCTCGAGCAGCGGCATGTCTGAGAAGCTGCCGCCGACCATCAGCGACGTCACACCCTTGGCGCCGAGCGCCCAGCCGTCCTGCCTCTGGACGAAAGCGTCGGCTTCGCCATCGTCATCCATCTTGCGCCCGAGTTTGGTTGCCACGTCGCGCACCACCGCATCATAGGCGGGCTTGCCGCGCCCGATCGTCGCGACCGGCGTCCCGCGGGGCGAGATCGCGATCGTGTCGATGTTGAGCGCGACGGTGATGTCGGCCAGCGGCACGACGGGATTGGCGGCAAAATAGTGAGCGCCGAGCAGGCCTTTTTCTTCCGACGTGGTTGCCATGAAATAAATGTCGCGGTCGGGCCGCTCGCCGCCCGCAAGGCGCTTCGCAACCTCGATCAGCACCGCGATGCCGCTCGCATTGTCGACCGCGCCATTGCAGATCCGGTCCTTCGCATCGTCGGGCGCGCAAATGCCGAGATGGTCCCAATGGCCGAGGAACAGCACCGCCTTGCCGTCGGGCTTCGCGCCGGGCAGTTTCGAGACGATGTTGTTGCTCTGATAGGAGCGGACGACCGACGTCGTCGCCAGATCAGCCTTCACCGGGAGGGCGGCGCCCTTATAGCGCGCGGCCTTCGCATCCGTGCGAAGCGCGGCGCCATCCTTGCCCGCCTGCCTGAACATCGCATCGGCGGCGGCCGGCGAGAGGAAGCCCGTCACGGGCGCGCCGGGCTTCGTCGAGGCCAGCCGTGTCGTCTTGGTGCCGACCGAATGGCGGATCTGTTCCCACAGATCGGCGTCGGTCGCGACGACCAGCACGGCGCTCGCGCCGGCATCCGCCAGCATCTGGCGCCGTTCGCGATAGCGCGGCAATTTGTCGCCGAACGGGGCGTTGTCATAGAGCATCACCGCGACCTTGCCGCGGACATCGGCGTTGACCTTGCCCGCACCGGCGATGCCATAGCCGACGAAGACGAGCGGCAGGTCGGTCAGCGAAACGGTCGCGTCCCGACCGGTTAGGACGACGCCGTCATCGCCGATCGGGAAATCGCGGCCGCTCACCTTGAACTTTGCGGTTCCGCCGATCGCCTGCGTTTCGATCAGCGGCACGCCCTGCAGCCAAGGCGTCGTAGTGCCCGGCACGGCTTCCAGCCCCGCCCTCGCCCACTCGCCGACGATATAGGCAATCGTGCGATCCTCGCCCTCGCTACCGGGGCCGCGCCCCTCGAACGCGTCGCTCGACAGGATCTTGATATGGTTGGCGAGCTGGGCCTCGGTGATCGGCGCATCACCCTTGGCGGGTGCTGCGGATACGACGGGTGGGGCGACGACGAGAGCGATGGCCGCGATCGCGGCGCGGAATGTCAGGATTTTCATGGGAGCGCCGCATGGCATCTCCGCCGCATGCAGGCAAGGCGCGTTCGTCGAACGACGAATGACGGGATCAGCGCGCCGCGCGCTCCAGCAGCGCGCGCGCTGCCGCGACGTGCATGTCCTCGATCATCCGCCCCTCGTGCCGCTGCGCGCCGCCCGTCGCGGCGGCGACCAGCGCCTGGGCCTCGGCAATCTCGCGCGCGGACGGCGCGAAGGCGGAGTTGCACGGATCGACCTGCGACGGATGAATCAGCGTCTTGCCATCGAAACCGAGGCGCCGGCCCTCGGCCGCTTCCGCCGCGAAGCCCGCCGCATCGTCGATCGCGTTATAAACACCATCGAAGCACCAAACCCCGCCCGCGCGCGCCGCGAGGACGATCGCTTGGATCGCGTGGCTCATCGCGCCGCGGTCCATGCCGTCGGGCAATTTCAGTTCATGCGCGAGGTCGTTGAGACCCGCGATCAGGCCGTGTGTCGACGGGTCAGCGGCGATATCGCGCGCGGCATAGATCGCCTCCGGCGTCTCGATCATTGCGAACAGCGGCAAGCCCAGCCCGCGCGCCGGATCGAGGTCGGCGGGCGCATCGACCTTTGGCAACACGACCGCGTCGATCGCCAGCCCCGTCACCGCGACGAGATCGGCGGCCTGGTGCTCGCTGCCCGTCACGTTGATCCGCACCGCGATGCGCTTGCCGGGAAAGCCCGCCGCAACCGCGGCGCGCATCGCGTCGCGCGCCTCAGCCTTGCGATCCGCCGGCACCGCATCCTCCAGATCGACGATGAGCATGTCGGCGGCGAGCCCGCGCGCCTTTTCGAGCGCGCGCGCGTTCGAGCCGGGGACGTAAAGCAGCGAGCGCGGGGCAAAATCGGTCATGCGCTTTTCTGTGGCGCAGCCCGGCCATTGCCGCAATAAGGAAGGAGACATTTGCTGAGGGGATGATCGATGTATTTCGCGCTGGCGCTGGTCGTGTTGATGCTGGTGTTCGTCATATGGGCACTGACACCCGTCCGGCAGGGCTATTCCTACACGATCGAACGTTTCGGCCGCTACACGCACACCGCGCAGCCCGGGCTCAACTTCATCATGCCGATCTTCGACCGCGTCGGTCGCAAGGTGAACATGATGGAACAGGTGCTCGACATTCCGGGCCAGGAAATTATCACCAAGGACAATGCGATGGTCGCGGTCGACGGCGTCGTCTTCTTCCAGGTGCTCGACGCCGCAAAGGCCGCCTATGAAGTCAGCGACCTCTATCTCGCGATCATGAACCTGACGACGACGAACCTGCGCACCGTGATGGGGTCGATGGACCTCGACGAGACGCTGTCGAAGCGCGACGAGATCAACACGCGTCTGCTTCACGTCGTCGACGATGCAACGACACCGTGGGGGGTCAAGATCACTCGTGTCGAGATCAAGGACATCCGCCCGCCCGCCGATATTTCGAACGCGATGGCGCGTCAGATGAAAGCCGAACGCGAGAAGCGCGCCAACATCCTCGAAGCCGAAGGCATGCGCGCCTCCGAAATCCTGCGCGCCGAGGGTGAAAAGCAGGGCCAGATCCTGCAGGCCGAAGGCCGTCGCGAAGCCGCCTTCCGCGACGCCGAAGCCCGTGAGCGCGAGGCCGAGGCCGAGGCGAAGGCAACGCAGATGGTGTCCGACGCGATCGCCGGTGGCAACGCGCAGGCAATCAATTACTTCATCGCGCAGAAATATGTCGAGGCGGTGAGCCAGTTCGCGACCAGCCCCAATGCCAAGACGATCCTGTTCCCGGTCGAGGCGACCCAGCTGATCGGCACGCTCGGCGGAATCGGCGAGCTCGCCAAGGACGCGCTCGAACGCAAGGGAGGCTGACATGCCCGATTGGCTGGCCAATATGGAACCGCACTGGATGTGGCTGTCGGTCGGTGTACTGCTCGTCGCCGCCGAGATCGTCGCGCCGGGCTTCTTCCTGATCTGGATCGGCGCCGCGGCGATCGTCACCGGCGCACTCGCTTGGGTTCTGCCGCTGAGCGTCCCGTTCCAGCTCGGTATTTTCGCCGTGCTCGCGATCGTTGCGCTCTATGGCGGACGGCGCTGGCTGAAGGCGAATCCGATCACGACCACCGATCCCCACCTCAACCAGCGCGCGGGGCGCCTTGTCGGCGAAGTGCTGACGGTGACGCGCGCAATCGAGGATGGCCGGGGCCGCGCAAAGGTCGGCGACGGCGAATGGCCGGTCCGCGGACCCGACGCGGCGGAAGGCACGAAGGTCCGCGTCGTCAGCGCCGATGGCGGCGTCCTGGTGGTCGAGGCCGCCTGACACTCGACTACGCCGTCATTGCGAGCGAAGCGAAGCAATCTCCAGATATCGATTTTGCGCAAAGCCGACAGCGGGAGATTGCCGCGTCGCCTTCGGCTCCTCGCAATGACGAGCTAACCGCCCTTCGGCCGCGAATAGATCGCCACCACATGCCCCAGCGCATCGCTGTCCCCGATGCGCCGGAAGCCCAGCTTTGCCGACACGCGTTCGGACGCGGCATTGCCATGGTCGATGATGCAGCGCACCTCGCTGGCGTCGAGATGCGCGTCGGCCCAGCCGAGTGCCGCGCTCATCGCCTCGGTCGCATAGCCGGCGCCCCAATGGTCGGCGTCGAACGCCCATCCGGCCTCGGGGCAATCCTCCAGCTCGGGGATGCCGCGGCAGAAATAGCTGAGGCCGCCCATACCGATGAGCGCATCGTTCGCCTTGTCGGCGAACACCCAATAGCCGAAGCCCATTACCGGCCACAGCCCGGCCGAGCTCAGGAATTTGCCCCAGCTCACGTCGGGCGCGCGCGGTTCGCCGCCGATGAAGCGGGTGACGCGCGCATCGGCCCACATTGCGATATGGACGTCCTTGTCCGAAAAGCGCGTCGGACGCAGACGGAGCCGGTCGGTCTCGATGGTGGGGGGCGCGGTGAACATGGCGCCGACATGCCGCAGCGCGGGGGCGCCGGTCAATCGGCGACGAGAAAATGATCGAACAGGTCGTGCAGCACAGCCTTGCCGTCGACCTGCTGCTTCGCGCGCAAGACCGCGAGGCTGTCGATGCGTGCCAGCACGTCGACATGCTTCAGGACGGGCTGATATTCCGGGCGATGATTGAAGCCATGGAACAACAGCATGCAGTCGGGCTTGCAGTGGATCAGTGCCTGCAACAGGCACGCGACGCGAAAGCGCCCGTCGATCAGCACCGCGTCGGGGCTGCCCGACAGCGTCCGCCAGACCTTCACATGGTATCGCGACCAGTCGCTCGTCCGACTGACGTCGACAGGATAGCCATGGTCGCCGGTCGGCCCGATATCGGCATGGAAGGGCGTGAAATCGACCGACGCGCGCGCGAGGTTCGTGCCGACCTCGGCCAGCCAGGCGGCGTCGCTGTCGACGCTGACGATCGTCTGCGCCTGCCGCGCCGCGACGAGCGTGCTGTTGCCGCAGCCGAACTGGAGCAAGGACGCGCGGCCCGCGAGCTGCAACTCGATCTGCATCGTCTCCGCCGCCGATAACGGTGACTGCATGACGCCCCCCTTCCCCACCGCGAAAGGGATATGGGAGAGCGACCGCGACGTCCAGCCCGGCGTGCCATGCCCCGCAAGGACGGCTCAGGAGGGGAGAGAGAATTCCGTTCCCGATGCCCGCCCTTGCGGAACCTAGGGGTCAGGCGGCGGCTGCGGCCACAGCCGGCGCCGACGAATGTGCGGGCATCACCGCGTCGGCATAATCGCTTTCATATTTTCCGATCAGCGCCCGGTCGTCGTGATTCCACGGATGGAAACCCGGCATGAAATAGGCGAGCCATGGCAGGAAGCTCTTGCGCAAGATGCCCGGCGAGCCGAGCAGATACCACCAGATACGCACCGTGACGCGCCAGCCGGTGAGCCCGTCCTGCCTCAGCAGCGCCTTCATGCCCTTGACGCGGCGCGGCCAGAAGCGCGTCGTCACGACCAGCATCATCAGCGACTTCGCCTTCCAGCGCCGCCAGCGGCTCCAGTCCTTCGTGGCGTGGAGCCAGGTGTCATAGGCGACACCCTTGTGCTCGATCTCCTCGATCGCGTGCCATTTCCACAGGGCACCCCATTCGGGCTCGGCGCCCTCGTACATTTTGGGGTCCTTCAACATCACCGCCGCCATCATCGCGGTATAATGTTCGAGCGCGATCGTCGCCATCAGGTTCACGATCGGCGGGCGCGTCTTGATGAGGTCGAGGACGTGGCTCACGTCGGCGTCGAGTTCGGAGAGATCATATCCTGCCTCCGCCGCCTTTTTGTTGAAGACGACATGCTCTCGGCTGTGGATCACCTCCTGCTGGGTGAAGGCGCGGATCTCGCGCGCCAGCTTGTCGGGAACGCCGTCGCGGTGCGCCTTCACCGCCTCGATGAACATCGCCTCGCCGCGCGGGAAGGTCACCGACAGCGCCGTGTGAAAGGCCGACGCGATCGGGTCGCCGTTCAGCCACCAGCGGCCCTGGCGCTCGTCGCGCCCGAACCGCATGTCGCGCGGCGTTATCCTGAGGTCATTCGGGGTCGGAGAAAGGCTGGACATATGTTCCTCACCGTCGGAAAGGGGTTTCAGGGCGTGGGGACGTCCTATGGGCCAAGTGTTAAAGGTTACTTACAGTGGTGTCAATAGCAAGGAAGCGGCTGAGCCCCGAGGAGAGGCGGGCGGCCGCGCTGGAAGCGGCCCGCCAGATCCTGATCGAAAGCGGCCCGCAGGCAGTGACGCTGAAGGCGGTCGCATCGCGCGTCGACCGCACCCACGCCAACCTGCTCCACCATTTCGGCAGCGCTGCCGGATTGCAGCAGGCGCTGATCGAGAAGATGGCGGCGTTCATCACCACGACAATCCGCGAGACGGTGTTCCGGCAGCGCGCGGGCGACCAGAATCCGCGCGAAGTCGTCGATCTGGCGTTCGATGCCTTCGACACCGGCGGCGCAGGGGCGCTCGCCAGCTGGATGATCCTATCGGGCAACGAGAATGCGCTCGACCCGATCCTGAAGGCGATCCACGACCTCGTCGAGGAACTGCGCGAGGATCACAGCGAGGACGAAGCGCCGATCGAAGACGAGACGATGCAGCTCGTGCTGATGGCGCTCGGCGACGCGCTGTTCGGCGGCCCGCTGTCGCGCGCGCTCGGCGTCCCGCGCAGCCGCGCCCGCGAAATCGCGCTCGAATCGATGCTGTCGCACGGGATCGGGCGGCGGGCCTGACGCCCTAATCCCGTTCCGTGGGAATACCCTAATCCCGTTCCGTGGGAATAAAGGTGCATTTTCGGCGTTTCGGCCCTAAAGGCGCCCGATGCATTTTCTCGATCAAGCCAAGATTTTCATCAAGTCCGGAGACGGCGGCCCCGGCGCCGTTTCGTTTCGCCGCGAAAAATATATCGAATATGGCGGCCCTGACGGCGGCAACGGCGGCAAGGGCGGCGACGTGATCTTCGAGGCCGTCGCCGGCCTCAACACGCTGATCGACTTTCGCTATACCCAGCATTTCAAGGCCAAGCGCGGCACCCCCGGCTCGGGGCGCGATCGCACCGGCGCGGGCGGGCCCGACTTGGTGATCCAGGTGCCGATCGGCACCCAGATCCTCGCCGACGACGAGGAGCGCAGCCTGCTCGCCGACCTCACGAAAGAGGGCGAGCGCATTCACTTCCTGCGCGGCGGCGATGGCGGGCGCGGCAATGCCAGCTACAAGACCTCGACCAACCGCGCGCCGCGCCAGCACGGGCCGGGCTGGCCCGGCGAAGAGATGTGGGTGTGGCTGCGGCTGAAGCTGCTCGCCGACGCGGGCCTCGTCGGTCTGCCCAATGCAGGAAAATCCACTTTCATCAACGCGGTCAGCAATGCGCAGGCAAAGGTCGGCGCCTATGCCTTCACCACGCTGCGTCCCCAACTCGGCGTGGTCAGCCACAAGGGCAATGAGTTCGTCGTTGCCGATATCCCGGGCCTGATCGAGGGCGCCGCCGAGGGCGCCGGCGTCGGCGACCGGTTCCTCGGCCATATCGAGCGCTGCCGCGTGCTGCTCCATCTCGTCGATGCGAATGACGCTGATGTCGCGACAAGCTATCGCATCGTGCGCGACGAACTCGAAGCCTATGGCGCCGACCTCGTCGACAAGCCGGTGATCGTCGCGCTCAACAAGATCGACACGCTCGACGACGAACTGGTCGCCGCGCTGTCCGCCGAACTCGAAGCCGAAAGCGGCCATCCGGTGATGGCGCTGTCGGGCGCCAGCGGCGCGGGCATCGAACCCGTGCTCGACAAGCTGCTCGAGGCGATCGGCCATCCCGAGCCCGGCGAGGACGAATGCGAGGACGCGAGCGACTGGTCGCCAATTTAGGAACGAAAGCCAAGAACAGGGATTTCACCCGGAACAACAAGGAGTTCTGGATGCCCGGCTATCGTCTTTTTACGCGCGCCCTGTTTTCTGCGTCGATCCTCCTTGCCCCGGCGCTCGCGGCGCAGGCACAGGAAACCGATACACCGAAGCGCACCCGCCTTATCCTCGGCCCGCAATTGTCGCCGTCGTGGCCCGGCGCGGACAAATTCAGCGTCGGCCCCTATGTCGACCTCTCGCGTTCGCCCGAAGGCGTGCCGTTCGAGTTCGAGGCGCCCGACGAAAGCTTCGGCTCGCCGCTGATCCATTCGGGCAAATTCGCGTTCGGCCCCGCCTTCGGGTTCATCGGCAAGCGCACCGCCGCCGATGCCGGCGCCGATCTGCCGAAGGTCGGCCTTTCGATCGAGGCGGGCGGCTTCGCGCAGGTTTCGTTGACCCCCGCCTTTCGCGTCCGGCTTGAGGGACGCAAGGGGCTCAGCGGTCACAAGGGTTGGGTCGGTGAAGCCAGCGCCGACTATATCGCGCGCGACGGCGACGACTGGCTCTTTTCGATCGGCCCGCGCGTGACCTTCGGCGACGCCAAATATCAGCGCGCCTATTTCGGCGTGACGCCGGCCGCGTCCGCCGCCTCGGGATTGACCGCGTACGACCTGGGTGGCGGCATCCAGTCGGTCGGCGTGACCGCGGGCTATCTTCGCCAGCTCGGCAAGCGCTGGGGGATCGGCGTCTACGGCCGCTACGACCGGCTGGTCGGCGACGCAGCCGATTCGCCGGTGGTCCGCCATTCAGGGTCGCGAAGCCAGCCGTCGGCGGGGATCGCGCTCAGCTATACGTTCGGCGGGGGCCGCTGATCCGTTTCACCTGCCGGGACGGCCATTTTCGGCCGATTGCGGACCTTCCGATTTTCGTCACCCTGAACTTGTTTCAGGGTCCATGGCCTGCCGTTTCCTTCACCGCGGCGCTAGACGAGAGCTCAGGCCATGGATGCTGAAACAAGTTCAGCATGACGAGGTTTCAAGGGCAGCTTCCCACCCCAAAGCGGGCACCGGCTTCAAATAGTCCTTTCCTACATTATCCGGCTATGCCAGCCTTCAACCCGCTCTTTGATTTGGTGGATAAAAGGGTCGCTGCCCAGCTTCCCGAAAGGTCCAGACCGGGATGCGCACAAGGCTGACCTTTCCTGAACTTTGGAATAGAATGTTCAGCCTGGCGTGATCGGGACATTCGCATTGGCGAAAAGCCCGCATCGCGCTATCGGCGGCGTCATGAGCCTGTTTCCGCCCGCCGCCTGCCCGCGCCTGATCGTCAAGATCGGATCGGCGCTGCTCGTCGATCCGGACGGCGCGGTGCGGCGCGACTGGCTGGCCGGGATCGCCGCCGACATCGCCGAGCGGACGCGCGCCGGGCAGCAG
>JAEWIL010000013.1 GCA_023387085.1 Pseudomonadota bacterium
GGTCGGGACATATGGCGACGCAGGCGCAGGCGACGGCTTCGGCGCGCGCGCAGAACGCGGCGGCGGCCACGCGCGCCGACGCCGCGGCCGCGGCGCGTGACGGTGTCAGCCAGGTCGATCTCGACAAGGAAGCGGCCGAACTGCTGCGCTTTCAACAGGCCTATTCGGCGGCCGCGCGGATAATCCAGGTCTCGCGCGAGACGATGCAGACGCTGCTGGGCTCGCTCTAAGGTTTAGGGGAGGCGGACAATGATCAACGCCGTAGGTAATCGCATGACGCGCGAGATTGCGCGCCAAGCCTCGCTCGCCGACGCGCTCGAGCGCCTACAGATCCAGATTTCGACCGGCAAACGGTTGCAGCGCATGTCCGACGATCCCGTCGCCGCGCGGCGTATCCAGACGATCGGCACGACGCAGGCGAGCATGGCGAGCTGGGCGACCAACATCAAGACGGCACAGGCACAGGCCTCGCAGGCCGATGGCGTGCTCAAATCGACGAGCGACCTTTTGGTCCGCGCGCGCGAGTTGACCCTTTCGGCGTCGAGCGACACCGCCAGTCCCGCCGACCGCGCGACGATAGCCGCCGAACTCAAGACGCTTGCCGACCAGATCGACGGCCTTGCCGCAACGCGCGACTCGAACGGCGAGGCCTTGTTTTCCGCCGGCGCCGCCCGCGTCGTGCGCTTCGATTCCGACATCAGCTTCGCGGCCGTCCCGTCGGCGGCTGACACCTTCGTCATCGGCGGCAACAGCCTGTCGACCAGCATCCGTGACATCGCGGCCGCGGTCGCGGCGGGCGACAAGGCGGCGATAGACGCGGGACTGACGACGCTGACCGGCGCGGTCGACCATGTCGCCAACCAGAATGCGGCGATCGGCCTGTCGGCGGGCCGGCTCGAACGGATCGGCGACTCGCTCGAGGCGCGCGGAATCGAGATCGCCGACGAGCGGCAATCGGTCGAGGAAACCGACCTGTCCACCGCTATCGCGCAGCTGAACGCGCAGGAACTGACGCTCAGCGCCGCGCAGGCGGCCTTTGCGAAGATCAACCGTCAGACCTTGTTCGATCTTTTGACCTGACGCGCTCAATGTCTGCGTCGTGCTGCCGTTAAGCATAAAGACGTCCTTGATTTTTCCGGGGGTTCCGCCCCCAATGGAGTTACCTGCGCATGTTTCCCGTTGTCGGCATCGTCGTTCTGATCCTGCTGGTGTTCGGGGGATTCGCGTTTACCGGCGGCAATCTGACGCCGGTCCTCCACGCGCTGCCCCACGAAATGCTCATCATCGGCGGCGCCGCGATCGGCTCGCTGATCATCGGGAATTCGGGCGCCGACCTGAAGGCGCTCGCTGGCGGCATGGGGAAGGTGTTCAAGGGGCCGGCATACAAGAAGCAGGATTATCTCGACTGCATCCTGCTCGTCTCGACGCTGATGAAGATGATGCGGACCGAAGGGCCCGTCGCGGTCGAACCGCATATCGAGGATCCGAAAGCCTCGCCGATTTTTCAGCAATATCCCAAGCTTTTGAAGGATGACACGCTCGTCCACCTGATCTGCGATACGCTGCGCCTCGTCGTCGTCTCGTCGGGCACGCTCGATCCGCACGCGGTCGAGGATGTGATGGACAATGCCCTCAAGAACCACCGCCACCATGCCATCAAACCTGCCGAGGGGCTGCAGAGCCTCGCCGATGCGCTTCCCGCGCTCGGTATCGTCGCGGCGGTGCTCGGCGTCGTGAAGACGATGGGTTCGATCGACAAGCCGCCCGAAATTCTCGGCGCGATGATCGGCTCGGCACTGGTCGGCACCTTCCTCGGCGTGCTGCTTGCCTATGGCCTCGTCGGCCCGTTCGCAGCGCGCGCCAAGACGGTGATCGAAAGCGATGCGGCCATCTATCATACGGTGAAGCAGCTGATCGTCGCGTCGCTCCACGGTCATCCGCAGCCGCTGGTGATCGAGGCCGCGCGCTCGGGCGTCGACCATCACAACCAGCCGAGCTTTGCCGAAGTCTTTGATGGCATGCGGGGCCGCTAAATGGCTGCGCGTCCCAACCTCGTAAGACCGATCATCGTCAAAAAGGTGATCGAGGAAGCGCATGGCGGCCACCATGGCGGCGCCTGGAAGGTCGCCTATGCCGACTTCGTGACCGCGATGATGGCCTTCTTTCTGCTGATGTGGCTGCTCGGCGCGACGACCGAAAAGCAGCGCAAGGCGCTCGCCGACTATTTCGCGCCGACGATCGTCCGCACAAAGCAGGAGAGCGCCGGCGGCGCCAGCCTGTTCGGCGGCGACTCGATCGTCTCGGCGGACAATTATCCGCACCGCGCGGGCCAGACCGGTACCCGCTCGCTCACCATCCCCAAGGATGCCGTCGGCGGGCCGAAGGAAGCCGCGGGCCGCGAGCGCGAGAGCAAGAAATTTCAGCAGGTTGCGAAATCGATGCTGGAGCGCGTGCAAAAAAGGGGCGACCTCAAGCAGCTCGCGCGCAATCTGCGCTTCACCGTCACGACCGAGGGGATGCGGATCGATGTCGTCGACGACGCCGATTATTCCATGTTCGTCCTGGGCACCAGCCAGCTTACCCCGGCGGGCGCGAAGCTGTTCAGCGAGATTGCGAAGCCGATCGCCGAGACGCCCAACCGGCTGATGATCCGCGGCCATACCGACTCCGCGCCCTGGTCGGCGAGAACCGGAATGAACAATTGGCGCCTGTCGGTCGACCGTGCCGAAGTGGTTCGGAACTTTCTCGAGTACCGCGGCGTTACCGGGGATCGCTATGCGCGAATCGAAGGGGTCGCCGACCGCGAGCCCTATAATCCCGCAGATCGGTTCGATCCGCGCAACCGACGCATCTCGATCACGCTGGGCTGGCGGATCGATGACGAAAATTAGTACCATTTTGGCAGCACTGAAACGCGTTAACGACGAAGCTCCGCCACTATTGCTGCCAGATTGGCAATATCTCTTTGTTTTCAGGGGGTTGTGCCCGACTGGATAATCTTTCGTTTACCATTTTCCTCAATCTCCGTCTGCATCGAGAGCGCCGACTGGGGGGCGCGGTGGAGACGAACATGACTGTGGGGCAGAATATGGGGGCGCAATCGGCGCTGGAAACGCTGATCATCGGGCAGAGCCCGGCGATCGAGCGACTTCGCGAGATGATCCGCCGCGTGGCGCGGTCGAACGCCTCGGTGCTGCTATGCGGCCCGTCGGGTTCGGGCAAGGAGCTCGTTGCCCGTGCCATTCACGATGAAGGCGTCCGCTCGGGCAAGGCCTTTTCCGCGATCAACTGCGGCGCGATCCCCGGCGACCTCATCGAATCCGAACTGTTCGGGCATGAAAAGGGCAGCTTCACCGGCGCCCACGCCCGCCGCATCGGCCATTTCGAGGCGAGCGACGGCGGCACGCTGTTCCTCGACGAAATCGGTGACATGCGCTTCGACATGCAGGTCAAGCTGCTCCGCGTGCTCGAGGAACGGACGATCGTCCGGGTCGGCAGCAGCGAAGTCCGGCCGGTCGACATTCGCCTCATCTCGGCGACGCACCAGGATCTGGGTGCCGCGATCGCCGAAGGCCGTTTCCGGGAGGATCTGTTTTTTCGCCTCGGCGTCGTGGTCCTCCAGGTGCCGAGCCTCGCCGCGCGCGTCGAGGACATCCCGGCCTTGATCCGCCATTTTCAGCGCAAGATGCCCGCCGACACGAAATGCCATTTCGATCAGGACGCACTGTCGCTGCTCATGCAGCATGGCTGGCCCGGCAATGTCCGCGAACTCCGCAATTTCGTCGAGCGCGCGAGCGTTCTTTACGGCGGCGAGACGCTCGGCGCCGACGATGTGGCCATGTTGCTCGATCCGTCCGCGGCGCTGACGCTGCGTGTTACCCCCGCCGTCGCGCCCAACCAAGGGTTCGCAGGCGACGAACAGGTCGCCGCCGCGCCTTTCACGAAGGTGCCGGCGCCGGGTCGGCCCATCGATCTCAAGCGCGAGATCGAGACGATCGAACTCGAACAGATCCACACTGCGCTCGATCTTGCCGACGGCATCATTTCGGAGGCTGCGCGTCTGCTGACGCTGAAGCGGACGACGCTGATCGAGAAGATGCGCAAATATGGAGTTCAGCAGCAGGCCGCCTGACAACTACCCCACCGGTTTTCGGCGCCGCTGAATTCGGCACCGGTCGCATCTTTCCCTCTGCCGCCTGTCCCCACAATTGGCGGCAGCAGGGAAGCGGCCGGTGCCGAACCCTTTTAGGCTTTATCGAATCTGGCGCCAGGCGGAACTGATCGTCACGATGCCGTTCAAAAGTTCGTCGAGTGCCTCTGCGCTGTTCTCGGCCACCGCATCGTCGAGCTTGCGGCGCATGCTGCGATAGACGCGCGACAGGGCCAACGCGACATCGCCGCCAGCCTCGTGATCAAGATTGACGTCGAGGCCGATCAATATCGTGCGTGCGCGATGCGCGGGCTCGGTCGCCGAAATTCGCTGTCCCTGCCGCACCATCGACGCGAGAACCCCAACGGCGGTTTCCAGCTCGTCATAGAGCATGGTGACGAGCTCGACCGGATCGGCGGCGGCCGCCCGGCTTTCATGCTGCAATCGGCGATAGAGACCCGTCGCGCGGACGGTCGAAGCAGTGGCGGCCATGGTGGAAATCATCAGTCTTTCTGGTTCGTCCACATCTTGATCTGTTGCTCAAGATAGGCCTGCGTCGCCTTGAACGCGTTCAGTTTGACATCGAGGGCGCTATACTGCTTCTCGAGCCGGGTCTTGTAAGCCGCCTCGCGTTCCTCGACCTTTTCGAGCTGTTCGGCGAGCGAGCTGCTCTTGTCGGCGAGCGTTTTCGACACGCGGCCGATCGCGCCGTCGCTCGCGACCGCCTTGTCACGGATCGCGTCGAGAACACCGGCGATCCCCGGGTCGCTGACGACGGTGTGCGTCGCGTCGCGTCGCGGGCTGAACAGCGCCTCGACCGCGCCGGCGTCGGCGGTGAGCGCCTTTTCGAGCTTGACCGAATCGAGCGTGAGCGTTCCGTCCTTGGCCGACGTAATGCCGATGTCTGACAGTTTGGAAATGCCGCTGCCAGTGGTCAGCACCTTGTTGACCATATCGCTGAGTTCGCGTTCGAGCGAGCGTAGCGTGCTGGTCGTGCCAGACATGTTGGCGGCGGCGGACAGGCTTTTCTTGAGTTGGTTATAGACCGAGACAAAATCGCCGACCGTCTGGCGGATCATGTCGAGCGGGCGGCTTGCGCCGATATCGACCGGCTGGCCGGGCGCAGCCTTCTTGAGCGTGAGCGACATGCCCGGGATGATGTCGTCGACGATATTGGAGTCGCGGCTATACGCGATGCCATCGATCGTGAAGCTGGCGTTCGTCGCCGACTGGCCGAGCGTCATGCCGCCGCCTGCGCCATAGCCGAACGCCGCCAGCGCCGGATCGGCCCCGGCATCGGCGGTCAGGGTGAAGGCGTTCGCTTCTCCGGTGGCGCCCTTCAACACGATGCGGCTACCGCCGGTGTCGGCGACGATCGAGGCGGTGACGCCTGCGCCGCTCGCGTTGATGGCGGTCGCCAGTCCTTCGAGACTGTTGTTCGTCGCATCGATCGTGATCGTCTTGTTCACCCCGCCGACGCTCAGCGTCATCGTGCCGGTACCGATCGCGGCGGTCTTGTCGGCGACGATGCCCGAATAGGCGGTTTGCGCGCGCGCCAGGCTGTTGACGACGATCGTCGCGGAAAAGCTGTCGGCACTTAGGCCCGCGCGCGCGGTCGCCGACAACACGCTCTCGTCCGAAACCGTCGGTGTGCTGCGAAGCGATCCGTCGGCGATCATCTGTTCGAGCGAATCGGCAAAGCCTACCAGATCCGATTTTGCCTGGGCGACGGCGCTGATCCGCGCCTGATTTTGCTGAGTAAGTGCCGAGATCCGTGCGACCTTCGGGTCGCGCGAGGCGGCCGACAGGTCCGTGACCAGCTGCTTGATGTCGAGCCCCGATCCGAAGCCGAGCGAGTTGGCAATAGAGGTGACCATGGCAAATATCCTTCGTACCTCTTAACGGTCGCGCCCGCGCGACATTAAGCGGGGCAAAGTCAGTTTTGCCGGCGCCCCTCGGCATCGAATCGATGCGTGGGCGGAACGTCGATCGACGGCTGGCTGGTGCCCTCGGCCATCGCGCGTTCGAGCTGGAAGACGAAGGCAAGCACGGTTGCGACCGCGACGAACAATTCCTCGGGAATGGTGCGCCCGGCACGCGCGGTGAAATAGATCGCGCGCGCGAGCTGCGGATATTCGAGGATCGGGACATTGGCGGTGCGGGCGAGTTCGCGGATCGACAGCGCGACATCGCCGCGCCCGCGCGCGACGACCACCGGCGCGGCGTCCTGACCCGGGCGATAGCGCAGCGCTACCGAGAAATGGGTGGGGTTGGTCAGGACCACGGTCGCATCGGACACCGCCTTGCGCGCCGAGCCGCTCAATATGTCGTGCGCGCGCTGGCGCTGCGCCTGCTTGAGTTCGGGCGCGCCGTCCGATTCGCGCATCTCCTCCTTCACTTCCTGCTTGCTCATCATCAGGCGGCGGGTGCGCTGGTACCATTGCGCCGGCACGTCGATCAGCGCGATGACGACAAGCCCGCCTGCCATGGCGAGCATGGCATGCCCGATCGACCGTCCCGCAAGGCCGATCGCGGCCTGGAGGTCGGCCTGCGCCAACAACATGATCGCGGGCAGGGCGGCCGATACGACCCAATATCCGATGGTGCCGAGCAGCAGCACCTTGGCGAGCGACTTGACGAGCTCGATCGCACCCTGCGGCCCGAAGATGCGCTTGAGACCGCTCAGCGGATTGATCCTGTTGCCCTTGAAGCCCAGCGCCTTGTCGCGCCAGCCGAGCGAACCGAGCATCGCGGGTCCGGCAATACTCGCGGCGATCGCGAGCGCGAACAGGCTGGCGAGTGGCAATAGGATTTCGACCCCGTTACGCATCAGCGCCTCGCCGGGCGCGAAATGCGCGACATCGTCGGCGTCGATAGTCAGCCCGCGCTTGACGAGTTCCCCCGCCGACTGCACGAGCCAGCCCCCAGCGGCGAGCAGCCAGCCGGCGCCCGCGAGCATCATCAGCGCGGTTGCGAGTTCCTTCGACAGCAGCACGTCGCCTTCGCGCGCCGAATCCGCGAGCTTCTTCTGGGTTGGAAGCTCGGTCTTCTGGTCCTTTTCGGTCGTTCCCGCCATCGGTCAGCGCCCCGCAGCGATCATGCGCGCCGCGTCGAGCGCGTCGGAGAGGAAGCGCGCGATGGCTTCGGCCATCGCAGGCGTCGCCATGCCGAGCAGGATGACGCCAGCGAGCAAGGTGGCGGGCAGGCCGACCGCGAACAGGTTCATCGCGGGGGCCGAGCGGCCGATCACGCCCATGATCATCTGGACGAGGATCAGTACGAAGCCCACGGGCAGCGCGATCGTCAGACCGGCGGCGAACATGAGGCTTCCGAAATGAAGCAGCCCGCCGATCGCGGCGAACGACGGAAAGGCGTTTCCGGGCGGTAGCGCCCGATAGCTGTCGACGATGATCTGGATCAGCATCAAATGGCCGTCCGCGGCGAGGAACAGCGCGGTCGCCAACATCGACAGGAACTGGCCGACAACGGTGCTCGATGCGCCGCTCAAGGGATCGACCATTGAGGCGAAGCCCAGGCCCATCGCATTGCTGATCGCCTCGCCCGCGAGCAGCGCGGCGGCGAGGCCCATCTGGAGGACGAAGCCGATCGCGAGGCCGATCACGACTTCGCCGATAATCGTCAGGAATCCGGGGACCGAGACGATTCCCTCGGGCGGCAGCCCCATTCCCGATGCCGCGACCGCGGGCACGCCGACCGCGAGCGCGACGACAAGGCGGAGCTGGACCGGAACATTCGCAGCGCCGAACACCGGCGCGGCCAGAAAGGCGGCGCCGGGGCGGATCATCCCCAGCATCCACAGCTGGAGCATCGCCTCGACGTTCGGAATTTCCATCGGCGGGATGTCGGCGGGGGTCATCGTGACCCTAGCGGACCAGATTCGGGATCTGCGCGAAGATATCCTTCGTGAAATCGGTAAGCAGTACCAATATGCTGCTGCCGAAGATCGCCAGACAAAAGGCAGTGATGATCAGCTTGGGAACGAAGCTGAGCGTCTGTTCGTTGATCGATGTTGCCGCCTGCACCATGCCGAGCAGCACCCCGACCACCAGGATCGGGATCAGGATCGGCGCCGATGCGAGCGCGAGCACCCACAGCGACTGCTGCGCTACTCCCACGAAATAATCGGCTTCCATCGGCTAGGTTCCAAAGGATGAAGCAAGCGAACCCATCGTCAGCGCCCAACCATCGACCAGGACGAAAAGCAGCAGCTTGAAAGGCATCGATATGACCGTCGGCGACAGCATCATCATGCCCAGCGACATCAGCGCCGAGGCGACGATCAGGTCGATGACCAGAAAGGGCAGGAAGATCAGGAAGCCGATCTGGAAGGCGGTCTTGAGTTCGCTGGTGACGAACGCCGGGAGGACGATCGAGAAGGGCACGTCTTTCGGGCTGGCATAGGCCGGCGCCTTCGCGATCTTCGCGAACATCATCAGGTCCGATTTGCGTGTCTGATTCATCATGAAGCCGTGCAGCGCGTCGCCCGAGCGGCTGACCGCGGTGCCGATATCGATCTGCTCCTGACCATAGGGTTCGATCGCGACGCGGTTAACCTCGCTGATCACCGGCTGCATCACGAACAATGACAGGAAGAGGCTCAAACCGGCGAGCACCTGGTTCGGCGGCGTCTGTTGAAGGCCAAGCGCATGGCGCAGGATCGACAGCACGATGATGATGCGCGTGAAGCTGGTCATCATCAGCAGCAGCGACGGCAGCACCGTCAGCAAGCTCATCAGGACGAGGATCTGCAGCGACAGCGACAGCGGACGACCGTTGCCGCCGATTTCGTTGACCGCGCGCGTCAGGCT
>JAEWIL010000077.1 GCA_023387085.1 Pseudomonadota bacterium
TGCAAGGACCGCGAGATCATTCGCCACGATCCGCACAAGCTGATCGAGGGCGCGCTGATCGCAGGCTTCGCGATGCGCGCCCGCGCCGCCTATATCTATATTCGCGGCGAATTCATCCGCGAGGCAGAGACGCTCTTCGCGGCAGTGCAGCAAGCCTATGACGCCGGGCTGCTCGGCAAGAACGCCGCGAAGTCGGGGTATGACTTCGACGTCTTCGTCCACCGCGGCGCTGGCGCCTATATCTGCGGCGAAGAAACCGCGATGATCGAAAGTCTCGAGGGCAAGAAGGGGCAGCCGCGTCTGAAGCCGCCGTTCCCGGCGGGTGCGGGTCTCTACGGCTGCCCGACGACGGTGAACAACGTCGAATCGATCGCGGTCGTTCCGACGATCCTGCGCCGCGGCGCCGCGTGGTTCTCCAGCTTCGGGCGCGAGAATAACAAGGGCACCAAGCTCTTCCAGATCTCGGGCCATGTCGAGCGCCCGTGCGTCGTCGAGGAAGAGATGGGGATCCCGTTCCGCGACCTCATCGAAAAGCATTGCGGCGGCATCCGCGGCGGCTGGGACAATCTGCTTGCGGTGATCCCCGGCGGTTCGTCGGTGCCGCTCGTCCCGGCGGCGCAGATCATGGATGCGCCGATGGATTTCGACGGCCTTAAGGAACTCGGCTCGGGCCTCGGCACCGCGGCCGCGATCGTGATGGACAAGTCGACCGACGTCGTTCAGGCGATCAGCCGCATCAGCTATTTCTACAAGCATGAAAGCTGCGGCCAGTGTACGCCGTGCCGCGAAGGCACCGGCTGGATGTGGCGCGTGATGGAGCGGCTCCGCACTGGCGACGCCGACATCAGCGAGATCGACACATTGTTCGACGTCACCAAACAGGTCGAAGGCCACACCATCTGCGCGCTCGGCGACGCCGCGGCATGGCCGATACAGGGCCTGATCCGACACTTCCGCCCCGAACTCGAACGCCGCATCCACGAAAATGGCGGCGCGCTGGAGGCGGCAGAGTGAATAGCCGCCATCATATTTGTGGCTGGCATGCGAGAAGGGAGGGAAAAGCGGGATGATTGCATCGCGGAACACCACCATAATCGCCGTGCTGCTGGCGGTCGGGAGTGCCGGCCCGGCTTTCGCGAAGCCGAGCAGTGGCGGCATGCAGCCCGAGGCGCAGATCGGTACGCGCTTTCTGAAGAAGCCGACCGAGGTCAACCCGCGCGAGGCAGGGATCGAGCGCAAGAATTTCGGGCGTTGCATCTACGCACGCATTCCCGACCGCGTCGACAAGCTGTTGGAAAACAGCGATCCCGAAGGCATCGAATATTATGCCGCGGGGACGTCGCGCGAGCGTTTCTGGCAGCCGATCGGCAAGGATAATTTTTGCGGCGAACTGAATTCTGCCGCATCCGAGCGTCGCCAGCTCACGATTTCCAACACCGCATTCCGGTCGATGATGCTCGAGGAAGCCTATCTCGCGCGTTTCAAGACCATGCCGGCGCTGCCCGAGGATGCGACCGAGATTATCTCCGACCGCCGCTATATCACCGAAGGGGCGACGTCGGCCCGTGCGTTGGGCCGCTTTGCCGATTGCCTGATCTTTCGCGACGAAGCCGGCGCTGACGCGCTGCTGCGGACGATGCCTGGCAGCGACGAGGAAAAGCAGGCTGCGCGCGCGATGGCGCCGGCGTTGGGCGCTTGCCTGATGCGCGGCCAGACGCTTTCGCTCAACACCGCAAATGTCCGGGCCTTTGCCGCGGACGGACTTTGGACCCGGTTCGTCCGGGGAACCGGCCCCGCGCCGGCACAATCGAATTGAGAAGAAGGTAGGGCATGCCCAAAGTTACCGTAGACGGCACAGAAATCGACGTCCCGCAGGGCGCGACCGTCCTGCAGGCGTGCGAGCTGGCGGGGAAGGAAATTCCGCGCTTCTGCTATCACGAGCGCCTGTCGATCGCCGGCAATTGCCGCATGTGTCTCGTGGAGGTCGCGCCGGGGCCACCGAAGCCGCAGGCATCGTGCGCGCTGCCCGCCGCCGAGGGACAGATCATCAAGACCGACAGCCCGATGGTGAAGAAGGCGCGCGAAGGGGTGATGGAGTTTCTGCTCATCAACCACCCGCTTGACTGTCCGATCTGCGACCAGGGCGGCGAATGCGACCTGCAGGATCAGTCGGTGGCCTATGGCCGCGGCGCTTCGCGCTATGACGAGAACAAGCGCGCGGTGACCGAGAAATATATGGGTCCGATCGTCAAGACGGTGATGACCCGCTGCATCCAGTGCACGCGCTGCGTCCGCTTTGCCGAGGAAGTCGCGGGCGTCGAGGATATCGGCGCGATCTATCGCGGCGAGAATATGCAAATCACCTCCTATCTCGAGCGCGCCGTCGCGAGCGAACTGTCGGGCAATGTCGTCGATCTGTGCCCGGTCGGCGCGCTGACCAGCAAGCCCTATGCGTTCGAAGCGCGTCCGTGGGAACTGACCAAGACGCTCGGCATCGACATGATGGACGCGGTCGGCACCAATGTCCGCATCGACAGCCGCGGCCGCCAGGTTTTGCGCGTCCTGCCGCGCGTCAACGATGACGTGAACGAGGAATGGGCGAGCGACAAGACGCGCCACCATGTCGACGGCCTGATCCGCCGCCGCCTCGACCGTCCGTTCGTTCGCAAGGACGGACAGCTCGTCGAAGCGAGCTGGGCCGAAGCTTTCGACGCGATCAAGGCCGCGAAGGCCGGTTCGTCGGTCGCTGCCATCGCCGGCGACATGGCCGATTGCGAGACGATGTTTGCGGCAAAGGCGCTCGTCACCGCGCTCGGCGGTAATTTGTTCGAGGGACGCCAGACCGGGCTCGACTACGACGTCACCAGCCTGTCGGCGGTCAATTTCAACACCGGCATCGCCGAGGCCGAGAATGCCGACGTGATTCTGCTCGTCGGCACGAACCTGCGCTGGGAAGCGCCGCTGATCAACACGCGCGTCCGCAAGGCGGTGTGGAAGAAGGGCGCGAAAGTCTTCGCTATCGGCCCCGAAACCGACCTGACCTACAAGGTCGAATGGCTCGGCGACGATGCCTCGCTCGTCGCCAAGCTGCCGCAGCACGTCACCCATGCGCTGAAAGGTGCCGAACGTCCGATGCTGGTGTTCGGTGGCGGTGCGCTGTCGGTACCCGGTGTACACGGCGCGGGCCTCGCGCTCGCCAAGGCCGTGAATGCGGTCAAGGATGGCTGGAACGGCTTCAACGTCGTCCATTTCTCCGCCGCGCGCATGGGCGCGCTGATGCTGGGTTATGGACTGCCGGGCGGGATCAGGGACGTGATCGCGGCCAAGCCGAAACTCGCCTTCTTCCTCGGCGCCGACGAGGTCGATTTCACGGCCTTCGCGGGGACACTGAAGGTCTATGTGGGCCACCATGGCGACAAGGGCGCGCATGCCGCCGACGTCATCCTGCCGGCAGCGGCGTGGACCGAGAAGGATTTTACGACCGTCAACACCGAAGGGCGCGTCCAGCGCAGTGAGAAAGCGGTGTTCGCGCCGGGCGACGCGCGCGAGGACTGGAGTATTTTCCGCGCTCTGGCCGATGCGCTGGGCGTCACCGTCGGCTTCGACAGCTTCGCCGAATGCCGCGCCGCGATGATCGCGGCCGTGCCGGCGCTGGGCGTAGAAGGGCTCGCCGATTACGGCTGGACGGTGCCGAAGCTGCCTGCAAAGCCCGAGGCGCGCGCGATCCCGTCGCCGATCAAGGATTTCTACCTGACCAACGCCCTCTGCCGCGCATCTCCGACGATGCAGCGCTGCTCGGACGAGCTGCTCCATGGCGCCGACTATGCGGAGGCCGCGGAATGACCGGCCTGCCCGACCTCGTCTGGCGCGCACCACGCCTATTTTATGCCGTTGCGGTGCTGGCGTTCGGCATTTCGCTTATGCTTGGTTTTGCCGAGATGGGCGCACAGATTGGCTACGCCGACACTTCCGCATCAACTATGCAGTCTATAATTTGGACAGCCAGAGGACGCGTGATTTACGGTGCCCTCTTCGACGCCACTTTGTTCGCAGCCGTTGGCGTTGTTTGCCACATATTGCTCGCCATTTTTCGAGTGCTGGGCGCTGAGGGGAGCCGCAGCGAATGACCGAGTTTTTTCAAGATTTTAATCTTTTCGGCTTGTCGTTTCTTCATGTCACGATGAGCTATGAAGCCGCTTGGGCGCTTGCCACGATCTGCGGCATCCTGCTGATCGCGTTGCCTCTGATGCTCGCGGTCGCGATGATCATCTATGCCGACCGCAAGATCTGGGCGGCGATGGCATTGCGTCGCGGCCCGAACGTCGTCGGTCCCTTCGGCCTGCTGCAGAGCTTCGCCGACGGCCTGAAGGTGTTTCTGCAGGAAACGATCATTCCGTCGAGCGCCAACAGGGGGCTGTTCCTGATCGCGCCGATCATCACCTTCACCGTTGCGTTGATGGCGTGGGCGGTGATCCCCTTCAATTCGGGCGCGGTGCTTGCCGATATCAACGTTGGATTGCTCTACATTCTCGCGATCTCGTCGCTCGGCGTGTATGGCGTGATCCTTTCGGGCTGGTCGTCGAACTCCAAATATCCCTTCTTTTCGGCGATGCGCGCCTCGGCGCAGATGATCAGCTACGAAGTCTCGATCGGGTTCATCCTGATCGGCGTCGTGCTGTTCGCCGACAGCTTCAACATGAACGAAATCGTCAAGGCGCAGATCGGGCACGGTCTCGGCGTCGTCAACGCCTTCGGCTTCAACCTGCTGCTGTTCCCGCTCGCGGTGATGTTCCTGATCTCGTCGCTCGCCGAAACCGCGCGCGCGCCGTTCGATCTGACCGAAGCCGAGAGCGAGCTCGTCGCAGGCTATCAGACCGAATATTCGTCGATGAGCTTCGCGCTCTTCTGGCTCGGCGAATATGCGAACGTCCTTTTGATGTGCACGCTCAACGCGGTGCTCTTCTGGGGCGGCTGGCTGCCCCCGATCGACTGGGCGCCGCTCTATGCCGTTCCCGGCATCATCTGGCTGTTCGCGAAGATCCTGTTTTTCTTCTTCGTCTTCAGCTGGGTCAAGGCGACCGTCCCGCGCTACCGCTACGACCAGCTGATGCGGCTGGGCTGGAAAGTGTTCCTGCCGATCTCGCTGATCTGGGTGTTCCTGATTTCCGGTTATCTGATGCTGACGAGGTATTCATGAGTTCCATCGCCCATCTCGTCAAAAGCTTCACCTTGTGGGAGTTTGTGAAGGCGCACGCCCTCACGCTCAAATATTTCTTCAAGCCGAAGGCGACGATCAACTATCCGTTCGAGAAGAACCCGCTGAGCCCGCGTTTCCGCGGCGAACATGCGCTGCGCCGTTATCCGAACGGCGAGGAACGCTGCATCGCGTGCAAGCTGTGCGAAGCGGTGTGCCCGGCGCAGGCGATCACGATCGAGGCCGAGCCGCGCGACGACGGCTCACGCCGCACGACGCGTTACGACATCGACATGACCAAGTGCATCTATTGCGGCTTTTGCCAGGAAGCCTGCCCGGTCGATGCGATCGTCGAGGGGCCGAACTTCGAATTCGCGACCGAAACGCGCGAGGAATTGCTCTATGACAAGGCCAAGCTGCTCGCCAATGGCGACAAATGGGAACGCGCGATCGCGGCGAATCTTGCCGCCGACGCGCCCTATCGATAAGGGCGCGCGCACATGATTCAGCTTATCGCCTTCTATCTCTTCGCAACGCTCGTCATCGCCTCGGGCGCGATGGTGATTTTCGCGCGCAATCCGGTTCACAGCGTCATGTGGCTGATCCTCGCCTTCTTCAACGCGGCGGGACTGATGCTGCTCGTCGGGGCCGAATTCATCGCGATGCTGCTCGTCATCGTCTATGTCGGCGCGGTCGCGGTGCTGTTCCTGTTCGTCGTGATGATGCTCAACATCGATTTCGCCGAACTCCGCGCCGGTTTCGTGCGCTACATGCCGCTGGGTGCACTCGTCGCGATCATTCTGGCGGCCGAGCTGATCTTCGCGATCGGCGCCTGGAACGCGGGCGGGGTCGATCTCGCGGCGCGCGCCGCTCCGGCAGCGACCGATAGCAGCAATATCCAGCAGATCGGCGAACTGCTCTACACGCGCTATATCTTCCTGTTCGAGGCCGCGGGCATCGTTCTGCTCGTCGCGATGATCGGCGCGATCGTGCTTACCCATCGCCAGCGTGGCGGGGTTCGCGGGCAGAATATTTCGGCGCAGAACCGGCGCCGTCCGCAGGATGCGACGCGCCTTGTCGATCCGGGCGTCGGGCAGGGGATGGAACTGTGATTTCGGTCGGCCATTATCTCGCCGTTTCGGCGGTGCTGTTCACGCTCGGTGTGCTCGGCATCTTCATCAACCGCAAGAATATCATCATCATCCTGATGGCGATCGAGCTCATCCTGCTCGCGGTGAACATCAACCTCGTCGCGTTCAGCGCCGCGCTCGGCGATCTGGTCGGGCAGGTCTTCTCGATGTTCGTGCTGACGGTCGCGGCGGGTGAAGCTGCTATCGGGCTCGCCATTCTCGTCATTTACTTCCGCGGCCGCGGCACCATTGCCGTCGACGATGCCAACCGGATGAAGGGGTAAGCCGGTGATCCAGGCGATCGTTTTCCTGCCGCTGCTGGCGGCACTCGTCGCAGGCCTCGGCCAGCGCTTCATCGGCAAGGTGCCGGCGAAGATCGTGACCACCGGCGCGCTGTTCCTGAGCTGCGCGCTGAGCTGGCCGATCTTCCTGTCGTTCGTGACCGGCAGCGCCGAAGCATCCGTGACCCCGGTGCTGCACTGGGTTTCGTCGGGGGCGTTGCAGTTCAACTGGGAACTGCGCGTCGATACGCTGACCGCGGTGATGCTGGTCGTGATCACGACCGTGTCGGCGCTCGTCCACCTTTATAGCTGGGGCTATATGGACGAGGATCCGGACCAGCCGCGCTTCTTCGCCTATCTGTCGCTCTTCACCTTCGCGATGCTGATGCTGGTGACCGCGAACAATCTCGTCCAGATGTTCTTCGGCTGGGAAGGCGTCGGTCTCGCCTCCTATCTGCTCATCGGTTTCTGGTACAAGAAGCCGAGCGCGAACGCCGCGGCGATCAAGGCGTTCGTCGTCAACCGCGTCGGCGATCTTGGCTTCATGCTCGGCATCTTCGGCACCTTCCTCGTGTTCGGCACCGTCTCGATCCCCGAGATTCTGGCCGCCGCGCCGGGCATGGCCGGATCGACGATCGGCTTCCTCGGTCACCGTTTCGACACGATGACCGTACTGTGCCTGCTGCTGTTCATCGGCGCGATGGGAAAGTCGGCGCAGCTCGGGCTCCACACCTGGCTTCCCGACGCGATGGAAGGCCCGACCCCCGTGTCGGCGCTGATCCACGCCGCGACGATGGTCACTGCGGGCGTCTTCATGGTGTGCCGCCTGTCGCCGATGTTCGAAACCTCGGACGTCGCGCAGGGTGTTGTTATGTTCGTGGGTGCCGCAACCTGCTTCTTTGCCGCGACGGTCGGCACGACGCAGTGGGACATCAAGCGCGTCATCGCCTATTCGACCTGCTCGCAGCTCGGCTATATGTTCTTTGCTGCCGGCGCCGGCGCCTATGGCGCCGCGATGTTCCACCTGTTCACGCACGCTTTCTTCAAGGCTTTGCTGTTCCTCGGCGCCGGCTCGGTCATCCACGCGATGCATCACGAGCAGGACATGCGCTATTATGGCGGCCTGCGTAAGCACATCCCACTCACCTATTGGGCGATGATGCTCGGCACGCTGGCGATCACCGGCGTCGGTATCGCGGGCGTGGCAGGCTTTGCCGGCTTCTATTCGAAGGACGGCATTCTCGAGGCTGCCTTTGCAAGCGGCGGCGGCGGCGTCGTGGCCTTCTGGGTCGGCATTTTCGTCGCCTTCCTCACCAGCTTCTATTCGTGGCGCCTCGTCTTTCTGACCTTCCATGGCAAGCCGCGCTGGGATCAGAGCGAGCATATCCAGCATGCGGTCCATGGCGATCATCACGACCATCCCTCGGAAGAGGATGCCGGCCACGATCATGCCCACGCGCACCACCACGACGCGCACGGCGACGGCACGGCGGGCTATCACCCGCACGAAAGTCCGATCAGCATGCTGATCCCGCTCGCTGTCCTGTCAATCGGTGCCGTGTTCGCGGGCATCGCGTTCCACCACCAGTTCATCTACCCCGAAGAGGGCATGGCGTTCTGGAACGGCAGCCTCGCGTTCGACGAGCATCTGATGCACGCCGCGCACGAAGTGCCTCTGTGGGTGAAATGGATGCCGTTCACCGCAATGGCGATCGGTCTGTTCATTGCGTGGAACAACTATATCCGCAACACGACGTTGCCGGCGAAGTTCGTGGCGCAGTTCAGGCTGCTGCACCAGTTCCTGTACAACAAATGGTATTTCGACGAGCTCTACAATTTCCTTTTCGTGAAGCCCGCCTTCGCGATCGGCCGCTTCTTCTGGAAGCGCGGGGATGAAGGCACCATCGACCGCTTCGGTCCCGATGGCGCCGCGGCGCTCGTGCAAGGGGGGACCCGGCTCGCGGTCCGGCTGCAATCGGGTTATGTTTATGGATATGCGTTCGTGATGCTGCTTGGTCTCGTCGGCCTTGCCAGCTGGGCCATGGTGAAGTTCCTGTGAGCGGGCTTCCTATCCTTTCGCTGATGCTGGCGGTCCCCGCGATCGCCGCCATCTTCTGCCTGTTCGCGAACGACCGCACAGCGCGGATGATCGCGCTCGTCGCAACATTGATCGATTTCGCGCTTGGCATCGTCATGTGGGCGAACTTCGACGTGGCTGGCGCGCAGTGGCAGTTTCAGGAGCTGCATGAGGGGCTGTTCGGCCGCTTCAACTATGCGCTCGGTATCGACGGCATCGCGCTGATGCTGATCATGCTCAGCGTCTTCCTGATGCCGCTCTGCATTCTCGCGAGCTGGGAATCGATCACCAAGCGCGTCGGTCTCTACATGGCGATGTTCCTCGTCATGGAAACGATCATGATCGGCGTCTTCGCGGCGCAGGATCTGCTGCTCTTTTACGTTTTCTTCGAAGCCGGGCTGATCCCGATGTATTTCATCATCGGTATCTGGGGCGGGGCGAACCGTATCTATGCGGCGTTCAAATTCTTCCTCTACACGCTGCTCGGATCGGTGTTGATGCTGATCGCGATCATCGCGATGATCCACGAAGCGGGCACCACCGACATTCCGACGCTGCTCGTCTATAATTTCCCGCCGGAAATGCAGACGTGGCTTTGGCTCGCCTTCTTCGCCAGCCTTGCGGTCAAGATGCCGATGTGGCCGGTCCACACCTGGCTGCCCGACGCACATGTTCAGGCGCCTACCGCTGGTTCGATGATCCTCGCGGGCGTGCTTCTGAAGCTTGGCGCCTACGGCTTCCTGCGCTTCATGATGCCGATGTTCCCCGATGCCTCGGCCCAGCTGATGTGGATCGTCTTTGCGCTGTCAATGATCGCGGTCGTCTACACCAGCCTCGTTGCGCTGGTGCAGAGCGACATGAAGAAGCTGATCGCTTATTCGTCGGTCGCACACATGGCGATTGTCACCGCCGGCCTCTTCGCTTTCAATCAGCAGGGGATCGAGGGCGCGCTGATCATCATGCTCAGCCACGGTGTCGTCTCGGCCGCGCTCTTCTTCTGCGTCGGCGTGATCTATGACCGGCTTCATACACGCGAGATCGACCGCTACGGCGGACTCGCAGTGAACATGCCGGCCTATGCGCTGTTCTTCATGCTGTTCACGATGGCGTCGATCGGCCTGCCGGGCACCAGCGGCTTCGTCGGCGAGTTTCTGAGTCTCGCCGGCATCTATGAGGCGTCGAGCTGGGTCGCGCTTGTCTGCACCACCGGCATCATTCTTGGCGCCGCGTACATGCTCTACCTCTATCGCCGCGTCGTGTTCGGCGAACTGACCAAGGACGATGTGAAGGCCATGTCCGACATCAATGCCCGCGAATGGGCGATCTTCGTGCCGCTGGCCGCGGTCGCATTGTGGATGGGCGTCTATCCCGAAAGCTTCCTCGCACCGATGCGCGGTGATGTGACGACGGTGGTTGCGCGGCTCGCCCCGGCGAAGCCCGCCGGTGACGCGCATCTGAAGGCCGGCAAGCCGAAGCCTGCGGCCGCAGGACATGGTGCCGCCGCACCCGAAGCGCATCATGCGGGAGGCGTCCAATGACCGCCGATCTCGCTCTCATCTGGCCCGAACTGATCCTGACCATCGGCGGGCTGATCACCTTGATGCTCGGCACCTTCTTCGGGGACCGACAAGTCGGGCTGTACCAGCTCGCCGCGATGCTCACGCTTGCGGCCGCCGCCGCCGCCGTTCTTGCGCTGTTCGGCGTTCAGACCACCGTTTTCTCGGGCACGCTATCGGTCGACAGCTTCGGCGGGTTCGCCAAGCTGATCATCTATGCGGCGAGCTTTGTCGCCGTGATGATCGCGCCGCGATTCTTCAAGGACGGGATGCGCGCCGAATATCCGGCGCTGATCCTGTTCGCCGCGCTCGGCATGGGGATCATGGCCTCGGCGCGCGACCTGATGACGCTCTATGTCGGGCTCGAACTCAACAGTCTCGCATCCTATGTGCTCGCCAGCTTCATGCGGAACGATGATCGGTCGAGTGAAGCGGGTCTCAAATATTTCGTCCTTGGCGCGCTCGCATCGGGCATTCTGCTCTATGGCATCTCGCTGCTCTACGGCTTCACCGGGACGACCGATTTCGCAGGGATCGGAAAGGCGGTCGGTGGCGACCTGAATATCGGGTTCATTTTCGGTATCGTCTTCGTGATCGCCGGCCTCGCGTTCAAGATCAGCGCGGTCCCGTTCCACATGTGGACGCCCGACGTGTACGAGGGCGCGCCGACGCCGGTGACCGCCTTCTTCGCCACCGCGCCCAAGGTCGCGGCGATGGCACTGATGACGCGCGTCGTGATCGATGCAATTGGTCCGGCAGCGGGCGCGTGGCAGCAGATCGTCATCTTCCTCGCGCTCGCGTCGATCATCCTCGGTGCGGTTGGCGCGATTGGGCAGAAGAATATCAAGCGGCTGCTTGCTTATTCGTCGATCAACAACGTCGGCTATATGCTGATCGGCCTTGCCGCGGGAACGCAGCAGGGTGTCGAGGGCGTGCTCACCTATCTGCTGGTCTATGTCGTGACCACGATCGGTTCGTTCCTCGTCGTGCTACAACTGCGCGATGATAAAGGTAACCAGATCGAGAGTATTCCCGCGCTTGCCGGCTATTCGCAGCGCCGCCCCGGTCTCGCGGCCGCGATGGCCGTGTTCCTGTTCAGCCTGGCCGGCATCCCGCCGCTCTTCGGCTTCTGGCCAAAATATCTGGTGTTCGAGGCCGCGGTGAACGCAAACCTCGTGCCGCTGGCGGTCGCGGGTATCGTCGCCTCGGTGATCGGCGCTTTCTATTATATCGCGATCATCAAGACGATGTACTTCGATGAAAAGTCGGACACCGAATTCCCCAAGGGAACCGGTACGGTCGCCGAGGATGCCGTGATCACGGCGAGCGCATTGTGGTTGTCGGTCATCGGCTATCTCTTCATCGGCGTCCTGGCCGCGCTGTCGGCCAGCGCGGCGGCGGTGCTGTTCTGATCCCGCCGATCGAGCGGATCCAGCAGACCGGTTCGACCAACGCCGACCTGCTGGCGCGGCTGGCCGGCGGCGAGCATGTGGGCGAGGGCCATTGGCTCGGCGCCGACCGCCAGACCGCCGGACGCGGGCGCCTTGGCCGCGTATGGGATGACGGGCAGGGCAATTTCATGGGCTCGACGGTGGTTCGGCTGACCGCCAGCGATCCGTCGCCGGCAACGCTGGCGCTCGTCGTCGCGGTCGCGCTGGCGAAGGTGGTAAAGATTTTCGCCCCCTCGACCCCGCTCCAGCTCAAATGGCCGAACGACCTGCTTGTCGATGGCGCGAAATGTTCGGGCATATTGCTCGAGCGTAGCGGCGACACGGTGGTAGTCGGCATCGGGGTCAATCTGGCCTCGGCGCCCGACTTGCCCGACCGCCCGACCTTTGCCTTCGCCGACGCGGGCGTCGCGATCGATCGCGATCGCTTCGCCGAAACGCTGGCCATCGCCCTGATGGATGCGCTCTGGACATGGCGGCAGGAAGGTGTCGCGAGCATCGTGCGCGCCTGGCTGCCGCTCGGTCATCCGGTCGGAACGCAGCTTCGCGTGTCCGAACAGGGGATCGACGGGACGTTTGATGGCTTGGAGCCCGATGGCGCGCTGCGCTTGCGCCGCGCCGACGGGATGGTCATGCTGGTGCATGCGGGCGACGTCGAATTGCGCCGACCCGTGGAGGGGAACTGAGATGCTGCTTGCGGTCGACGTCGGCAACACCAACGCCAAATTCGCGCTGTTTCGGGACGGCGGACTTCTCGCGCGCTGGCGTATCGCGACCGACGACCGGCGCACCGCTGACGAATATATGGTCTGGCTCGACCAGTTGATGCGCATCGAGGGCCATGATCGCGCCGATGTCGACGCGGTCATCATCTCGACCGTGGTGCCGCGTGCGCTCCACAACCTCCAGCTTCTCGCGGTCAAATATTTCGGCGTCGATGCGCTGGTCGCCGGGCGCGAACCCGTAACCTGGGGGATCGCGCTCAAGGTTGACGAGCCGCAGTCGGTCGGCGCCGACCGTGCGGTCAATGCGATCTCGGCGCAGGCGGTCGAACCGGGCAAGGACAAGCTCGTCATCAGCTTCGGCACCGCGACGACGCTCGACCATATCGGGCCCGATGGCGCCTATCTCGGCGGCATCATTGCGCCGGGGGTCAATCTGTCGCTCGAAGCGCTGGTCGCCGCTGCCGCCAAATTGCCGCGCATCGCGATCGAGGCGCCCGCCACATCCAGCGTCATCGGCCGGACCACCGAAAGCCAGATGCTGATCGGCGTCTATTGGGGCTATGTGTCGATGATGGAGGGCCTGATCGGGCGTATGAAATCCGAAATCGGCAAGCCGCTCACGGTCATCGCGACGGGCGGCCTGGCGACGCTTTTTCAGGAACAGGCGCATCTGTTCGACCGCATCGAGCCGGACCTGACATTGAACGGGCTTATGCATCTCTATCATCAAAGGAACAGGGGCGCATGACGACTCCCGGCAAAGAACTTCTCTTCCTCGCGCTCGGCGGGTCGGGCGAGATCGGCATGAACGCCAATCTCTATGGCTGCGACGGCAAATGGATCATGCTCGATCTGGGCGTGACGTTCGGTACGCATGATTATCCGGGCATCGACATCATCATGCCCGACCTCGAATTCATCGAGGATCGCAAGAAGGATCTGCTCGGCATTGTGCTGACGCACGGGCATGAAGACCATATCGGCGCCTTGCCCTATCTTGCCGCCGACCTGGGCGTGCCGCTTTATGCCAATCGCTTCACTGCCGGGCTGATCGCGCACAAGCTTGCCGAGGAAGGGTTGGAGAAAGAGGTCAAGATCAAGACCGTCGACGTCGACGCGCAATTCCAGCTTGGTCCTTTCGGCATCCGCCTGATGCCGCTCGCCCACTCGATCCTCGAAATGAGCGCCGCGGTGATCGACACGCCCTATGGCCGCGTCTTTCATACCGGTGACTGGAAGCTCGACGATCATCCGGTGTTGGGGACGCCTTCGTCCGCGAGCGCGCTGACCGCGATCGGCGACGAAGGGGTCGATGTGTTGGTTGGCGACTCGACCAATGCCTTCAATCCCGAAGCGTCGGGCAGCGAGGGCGGATTGATGGACGGCCTGCTGTCGGCGGTCGGCGGCGCGAAGGGCAGGGTGATCGTCACCACCTTCGCTTCCAATGCGGCGCGGCTCAAGACGCTGGGAGAGGTTGCCAAGGCGACGGGGCGCACGCTTTGCGTTGCGGGCCGCTCGCTTGACCGCATTATCGGCGTCGCGCGCTCGGTCGGCTATCTGAAGGATTTTCCGCCGACGGTCGATTTCGACGAGGCGATGCGCCTGCCGCGGAACAAGGTCATGGTGATCGCGACCGGCGGGCAGGGCGAACCGCGCGCCGCGCTCGCGCGCATGGCGTCCGACGGACACCAGATCAAGCTGGAGGCGGGCGATACCGTCGTCTTTTCGTCAAAGCAGATACCGGGCAACGAGGTGGCGATCGGGCGGATCATGAACCAGCTCGCCGCGAAGGACGTGCTGACCGTCACCGAAAAACAGGCACATATCCACGTCAGCGGCCATCCCGGACAGCCCGAGCTCGCCGCTCTTTATGGCTGGCTGCGGCCGAAAACGGTGGTGCCGGTGCATGGCGAGATCCGTCACATGCACGAACAGGCGCGCTTCGCGCTCGAAAAGGGCGTACCCGATGTGTTGGTGCAGGAGAATGGGGATCTCGTTCGGCTAGCGCCTGGACCAGCGCGCGTCATCGAGCGTGTGCGGTCCGGGCGGCTGATTCTCGATGGCGACGTGATCCTGCCCGCCGACGGCGAGACGATCAACGAGCGGCGCAAATTGTCGCTTCACGGCCAGATTTCGGTCGCGGTGGTGCTGTCCGGTGGCAAGTTCGAGGGCAGCGCGATCCAGTATCGCGGTGTGCCGGTCGAGGACGACCGTGAGACTTTCCTCGAAGAAATGAACGAGGCCGCCGAGCAGGCCGCGACGGGGAAAACACGCGACCGCGACGCGCTGAAAGAGGCGATCCGCCTCGGCGTTCGCCGCGTCGCGACCGACTGGACCGGCAAGAAGCCGGTTACCGATGTATTGATCGTGGACATCTGACCATGAAATGGACCTCCGCTCTCGCGATCTACACGCTCTTCTGGTGTTTCAGCGCCTTCTTCGTTCTGCCCTTCCACGGCCGCCGCGCGGATGACGACGCGGTGCCGCTGGTGGCCGGGCAGGAGCCTGGCGCACCCGCGACCTTCCGTCCCGGACGAATCCTGCTGCAAATGACCATCGCAGCAACGATCTGCTTCGTCCTCTACTATATCGCCTATGTTCAAGGCTGGGCCGACCCCGACGTGCTGAGCGGACGGGCCTGATCGTCGGGCGTGTCGTTTTTTGGGGTGGTGAGCGGACACTCCCGGCTATATCACTCTTCTGATGCGATATTTGCCTCCTGCCGTCCTCGTCTGCGCCGCTCTTGCCTCGCCTGCTCACGCCGAGCCGAGCCTTGAGAAGGGTTCGATGGCGCACTGCGCGGATGCGAGGAATGGTTGCTGAACCCTGCAAGCTGGGCGGAGGGAACTGGCCCGTTCGTTGAGGCCGTCGGTCTCGGGTCACAGATGAGTCTCGTTGACCGGGTGGAGGAGGTGAACCTTCCACCGGCCCGATTCCGGCGGGGGAATCACTATTGGCGGATCGACTCGACGCCAAATGCAGGCTATGTCCTTGTTGTTTCAGACCAGTTGCCGATGTGCCACATCACTGGCGGCGGCGGCGTAGATCTCCAACCAAGCGTTGAGAGCGTTATTTCCTCGCCTGACTTCAACCAAAGGTGGCAGTCCGAAAAGTCGGCGGGGAAAGATGGGATGGCGACCACTGTATTTCGCAATCGGGAAGACCCTGCCCTGAAATTAACCATTAGCCGGGCGGGCAAAGCGGGTGAGCGAATGGACAGGGTGCAGCTGTTAGCCACTGCCATTTACCAGACCGGCAACTAACCACCCGCTTCCTAATAGAACGTCCGCAATCGGTCGGAAGCCGCCACCGCCACCGCCAGCGACGTGCTCGTCAAATCGCCGCGATCAGTTCCGCAACCGGTCGATCGCCTGCGCCAGCGCGACATAGAGCTTGCCTATGTCCGACGACAGCAGGGTGACGCTGATCGCCGACCCGTCGCGGGCGCCGATCAGCAGGCGCAGCATCGCCTCGAAATCGTGGATGAACTGGTTCACCGATGCGTGAAAGCTGTCGTCGTTCTGGTAGAGGCGCAGGATTTCCTTCGCCTCGCTGTTTTCGACGAGCTTGACCGCGCGCCGAGAGAACACGCCGCGGTCGCCTTTCAGATAGGCATCCCAAGCGGTATCGCTGACCTCGCTCGACAATATCTTGGTCATGTCGATCGCCGTCGATTTGAGCGCTTCGGTAAGCACGCCAACCTGTTTGGCGAGCGAATCACGGTCGGACGCGGCGATTGCCTGTTCGGCCTCCAGCGCGCGTTGCTCGACGCTGGCGCTGGTGTCCATGATCGTGATCAGTTGGCGCATCAGCCGGTCGGCGGCGCCGTTCGCGGCCTCTACCGCGCGCTGTGAGGCTTGCTCGATCGCGGCGAGTTGCGCCATGATCTCGGTCTTGAACGCGGCGTCGATTGCGTCGGTCGCGGTCGCCTGCATCGTCTCGCGCGCGCTGGCGACGAGCTTTTCGAGCGTCTGGCGCGCCTCCTCCGCCGCGGCATCGGCGGTGGTGCGGACCTCGCCGAGCGTTGCAATCATCCGCGCCCCGCCCTGTTCTGCGAACTCGTCGGCGCCGCTGCGCAGCCGCGCCAGCGCCGCGTCGGCATCGGCGAGTGATGCGTTGATACGTTCGGCGAGCGCCTGTTGGCTTTCGGCGTGGGAAGCCATCTTGTCTTCGTTTGCCTGCAGCGTCGATTTGACGGCGTTGACGTGCGACAGCGTCGATTGCGCGACGAGTTCCGATGCCTCGAGCATCGGCTTCATCTCCCCCAATGCGGTCTGCGTCGTCTTGCCATGCGAGGTCATGCGATCGAGTGCGCGCGGTAGCGTCTCGTCAAGTTCGCGCGTCACGGCATCGAGCGCCAGCAGCAGCGATTCAGCCTGCGTAATCAGTTGATGCGTCGACCCGTTGCCACTTTGCACCTCGGCCATGAAGGCAGCGAGTTGTCCCTTGGTATCGTCGATCGCGCGACCGATGACGCCGGTGCTCGCCGACACGCTGACGTCGAGGATTTCGAGCTGCTGGCTGATTTCTGCCACATGGCTTTTGACGCGGGCGGCGAGTGCTTCGCTTGTGTCGCCGTGTGCGGTAAGTTGCATTCCGATCGCGTCTCCCGCGTCGCGCGCGGCGGCGAGTCGGGCGTCGAGTTGCGCCGCGGCGGCTTCCACGCCTTCACGGAACTGGCGCCAGCTTCCGTCCATCTGGCCGGTCACCGTCGCGATCGTGGATTTAAGATCGTCGCGCGCGGTCGCGGACGCCTGGGTCATTTGCGCCAGCGACAGCCCGTGCGCTTCGGTGGCCTGTGTAGAGGCGGCCTTGAGGCCGGCCTCGGCCTCTTTCGCCTGTTGCTGCAGCGCGGCGATGGTCTCACGAAGGCCCGCCGCAGAAGTCTCGCTCGTCCGGGCGGCCCTGGCCGCTTCTTCGGAAAGGGCCGCCAGCTTCGCTTCCAGATTGGCGCCCTGTTGGTGCGCGACGAGACCGGCTTCGCGGAAATTGACCGCGAGACGCTGCGCAACATCGTCGATCCGCGGCAGCCCGGCAAGCAGTCCGTCCATTCTTTGCATCGCGACGTCGCCCGATCGCGCGAGTTGGTCATGTGCATTGGCGATGACCGAGGCGTTGGTCGCGAGCTTGTCGCTGCTCTCGTTCAGCCGCGTGACCGTATCGAGCCCGAGCTGCTGGACCGTGAGCGCCTGTTCGCCGAGCTGGCGCTGGGCGTCGGCGAGATGGTCGGCGAGCGCGCGCATCGACCGGTTGAGCGCCAGATTTTCCTCGCGAAGCGCAGCTGCAACCCGCGTGAATCGCGCCTGTTCGGACCGGCCCGAACGAAGAAGCGCCGTCCACAGGACGGCGAGCAGCGTGAGCGGCATCGCAATCGTTGCGACGAGCGCCGGCCAACCGGCAACTGCAGGCAGGCGCGCGAAACCGTCCGTCCCGGCGAAGGCCGCAAATACGGTCCAGCCAAGGCCAAGAAGAACGAGCGCGACGGGGATAAGCCTGTCGCGCGTTCCCGAAACCGAACTCTCTTCAATGGCGTCATCTTCCTCGGACTGGGCGAGCGCCGACGTATCCAGCCAATCCCGCTCGGGCGAGGGGGCGTCGGGCCGTGTCTCCGGTTCGGGCACGAGCGCCGTCGCAGGCGCCACGCCCATCGCATCATCCGCTTCCGGCTTTGCCGCGGAATCCCGCCACAATCCGACGATTTTCTTTTGCCCCGTCATTGCGCCATCTTAGCATCAAATGGCCGCCATGAAACGGAAACTTAACTACGATCTGCAAAGGCTGTGGAATGTCGTTCGATAGTGGCC
>JAEWIL010000251.1 GCA_023387085.1 Pseudomonadota bacterium
AAGCCTTGCACCGCGCGGAACAGGATCATCGATTCGATGCTCCACGCGAGGCCGCACAGGATGCTCGATATCGTGAACAGCCCTGCCGACGCGGCAAACAGCCAGCGTGTCGACAGCGCCTGCGCGAGAAAGGCCGAAAAGGGGATCATGACAAGCTCGGCCATCAGATAGGCGGTCTGCACCCAGCTGATTTCGTCGGGCCCGGCGCTGAGGCCCGCCTGAACCTCGTTGAGCGACGCCGCGACGATCTGAATGTCGATCAGCGCCATGAACTGGCCGAACGCCATCACCGCGAAGATCAGATATTTTCGCGCGTCGGGCATCGCAGCCGGCGTGAACGGCGCATCTGTCGCCGATGGGGAAAGCGGGATGGAGGCCATGGGTCTTGTGTCCTGTCGTCGTTATATTATATGCGTCATATAAAAGGAGACGCAAGTGCGCTATTCAAGTGGCCACAAGGCCGAAACCCGCGAACGGGTGCTGAAGGAAGCCGCGAAGGAAATTCGCGCGAAGGGCCCCGACAATGTCGGGGTCGCGGGCGTGATGGCGCGCGCAGGCCTGACCCATGGCGGCTTTTACGCCCATTTCGCGTCGAAGGACGCGCTGGTGAAGGAAGCGATCGGGACGATGTTCGCCGACGCGCGCGCGCGGACCGAACGGATCGACACGAACGGCGATCCGCGCGCCGTGCTGCGGGCCTATGTCGACTTCTATCTGTCGCCCGCGCACCGTGACAGTCGCGACCGGGGTTGCCCGCTGCCGACCCTGTCGGGCGACTTCGCGCGGTCGCAGCCCGATACGCGCGAACGCTTCGGGGCGGGGGTCGAGGGGATTGCCAGCCGTCTGGCGGCGCCGCTCGCGAAGCTGGGCTATGCGGATGCGAAAGCGGAATCGCACGCGCTGCTGGCGCAGCTCGTCGGCGGTGTCGCGCTGGCGCGCGCGGTGGGCGATCCGGCGCTATCCGATGCTTTGCTCGTCGACACGCACGCCAGCATCGTCGCGCGTTACGGACTGGAGGCCACCCAATGACGCTCGCGAAGGTGCAGGGGCTGATCGCCGCGGGCGGACACCCGCCGATCGGCGAGACGCTCGGCTTCCGCCTCGTCGATGCCGGCGACGGCTGGGCGGCGTTCGAGGGCGTGCCCGGCCCCCAACATTATAATCCGATGGGAATTGTGCACGGCGGCTATGCGGCAACGCTGCTCGATTCGGCGTGCGGCATCGCGGTCGTCACCCGGCTGGAGGAGGGGCAAGCGATGACGACGCTCGAGCTCAAAACCTCCTATCTCAAGGCGATGACCGGCAAGACGGGGACGGTGCGTGCCGAAGGGCGCGTGATCTCCATGGGTCGCCGCGTTGCCTATAGCGAGGCGAAATTGACCGACGCGGAGGGGCGGCTGCTCGCCACCGCGACCTCCACCTTGCTGGTGATGAACGCATGAACGCGCAGACCGCCATTGCTGCCGACGCGCCGGCTCCCGAAGCCGCCCGCCCGCGCCGTACGCTCCCGAAGACGGCGTGGCAGGTCGGCCTGGTCGCCTTGTTCGTTGCGGCGCTCGGCGTCTGGTGGCTGACCTCTCCCGCGACCGCGGAATCCACCGACAACGCCTATCTTCAGGCCGATTCGAGCGAGGTGGCGCCGCGGGTCGGCGGGCTCGTCACCGCGGTGCTGGTCAAGGATAATCAGGTGGTTCGCGCCGGCGACCCGCTAGTCCGCATCGACGTGCGCGATTATGATTCGCGCGTGATGGCAGCCGAGGCGGCAGTTGCCGACGCCGACGCGCAGGTCGCCACGGCGCGCGCGACGCTCGCCTCGCTCGGTGCCGAGCAGAAGCTGGCGGCGGCGCATATCCGGGCGATGAACACGCAGATCGCGGCCGCCGACGCCGAATATGCCCGCGCGGCGGCGGACCGGAAGCGCTACGAGGCGCTGCTCGTCGACGGCTTCGTGCCCCGGCGCGATGCCGAACAGGTGTCGGCGAGCGCGGTCAGCGCGGCGTCGGCGGCGCAGCGCTCGCGCGCGGACCTAGGAGCGAGCATCGAGGAAGCGGCGGTTACGCGCGCCAAGGGGCCGATTCTCGCGGCGCAGGTACAGGCGGCCGAAGCCGCCGCTGCCAAGGCGCGCGCCGCGCTGGCGCTCGCCAAGCTCGACCGCGGCCATACGCTGATCGTCGCACCCATCGACGGTGTCGTCGGCAACCGACGCGTTCAGGTCGGCGACTATGTCCAGCCCGGCTCGCGCGTTCTGACCGTCGTGCCGGTGAAGTCGATCTATGTGACCGCCAATTTCAAGGAAACCCAGACTCGCGAAATGCGCCCCGGCCAAAAGGCCGATATCTATGTCGATGCGCTGGGACGGACGCTGAGCGGAACGGTCGAAAGCCTCGCGCCGGGGTCGGGCAGCGAGTTCACCTTGCTGCCGTTCGAGCCGGGATCGGGCAATTTCACCAAGATCGTCCAGCGCGTCGGTGTCCGCATTCGGCTCGATCCGGGGCAAGCGGCGCTCGCACAGCTCCGCCCCGGCCTGTCGGTCACCGCGAAGGTGCGGCTGCGCTAGCCAGCGTTCAAAAAGCCAACGACCATGTTCACGGTCGCTTCGGGCTGTTCTTCCATCAGCCAGTGCCCGGCGTCGGGGATGACGCCTTCGCTGACGTTGGTTGCTGCGGATCGCATGACAAGCGCCATGGTCGGGCCGAACGACTTGGCACCGCCGATTCCTAGCACAGGCATCGTCAGCCGCTTGCCCGTTGCAAGCCACGCGCGGTTGTCGATCGCATCCTGATCGAAGGCGGCAAACTGCGCGAAGCCCGAATGCATCGCGCCCGGTCGCGCATAAAGTGTCGCATAATGCTCGCGCGACGCTTCGTCGAACTTCTTTGGATCGGCCGAAAACTCGTTCCAGAAACGGTCGAGATAGATGCGCTCGCGTCCGGCGACGAGCCGTTCCATGTCGGGCCCGCCGAAACGGAAATGCCAGAGCAGCGGGTTCTTCAGAACTTCGTCCCACGGTCCGACTCCGGGAACCGGCGCATCGAGCAGCACAAAGCGCGTGACCCGGTCGGGGCTCTGCGTCGCCAGGGCAAAGCCGACCATATTGCCGATGTCGTGCGTGACGAGCGCGAACGTGTCGATCTTGAGGCTGCCCAGAACCGCCGCGATGTCGTGGCCCTGCGTCGCCTTGTCATATCCGCCTTCGGGATGCGCCGACAGACCCATGCCGCGCAGATCGGGGACGACGACGGTGTGGTCTTTCATCAGCGCGGCGGCGAGCGGCGCCCACATGTCGCCGGTCTCGCCATAACCGTGCAGCAGGACCACGGCAGGCCCTTTGCCGCCGACGCGGACGTGTAGCGTCGTTCCGTTTGCCGCTATCTCCTTCGTCGTGAAGGCCGAAGGGAAAGGCGGTACTTGTCCCGCCGCGGGAACGCTCGCCAGCGTGAGTGCCAATGCCGCCAAATATCCGCCAGGAAATTTCATTGCCCTGCCCCCCGTCGAAGGAAGCGGGCGCGCCGCTTCAGACGGCAAGCATGAGCCTGAAACCGGCCATGCGCAAGGCCGGTTCTTTGACGGAAAGGGGTGTTCCGATCAGTCCGCGTCGAGCCCGTACGCCGTGTGCAGCACGCGCACCGCGAGTTCGGTTTCGTCTTCGTCGATCAGCACGCTGACCTTGATCTCGCTGGTCGAGATTGCCTGGATGTTGATGCCGCGGTCGGCGAGCGCGCGGAACATCGTGCTCGCGACGCCCGCGTGGCTCTTCATGCCGACGCCGACGACGCTGACCTTCGCGACCTTGTCGTCGCTGATGATGCGGTTGAAGCCGATCTTGTCCTTCGCGCCCTCGAGCAGGTCGATCGAGCGCAGCAGGTCGGTCGCGGGAACGGTGAAGGTCACGTCGGTCTCGCCCTTTTCGCGGCCGACGTTCTGAATAATCATGTCGACGTTGATCCCGGCCGCGGCGAGCGGACCGAAGATGTTCGCGACCGCGCCCGGCTTGTCGGGCACGCGCGTGACGATGATCTTCGCTTCATTCTTGTCGTGGGCGATGCCGGTGATCAGCTGCCGTTCCATCTGATGTTCCTCTATTTCCTCGTCGCTGACGATCATCGTGCCTGTTTTGGGAGCTTCGTCGCCCTCGACGAAGCTGGAAAGAACCTGCACGCGCACGCCCATCTTCATCGCCAGCCCGACCGAGCGGGTCTGGAGCACCTTGGCGCCGACGCTCGCGAGTTCGAGCATTTCCTCATAGGTGACATAGTCGAGCTTGCGCGCGCGCGCGACGATGCGCGGGTCGGTCGTGTAGACGCCGTCGACGTCGGTGTAGATGTCGCAGCGGTCGGCTTTCACCGCGGCGGCGACCGCGACCGCGCTCGTGTCCGATCCGCCGCGACCGAGCGTCGAGACGCGGCCGTCGTCCATCATGCCCTGAAAACCGGGGATCACCGCGACCTCGCCCTTCGTCATCGCGGCGGTCAAGGCGCCGGTGTCGATGTCGATGATCCGCGCGCGGGCATGCGCTTCCTCGGTGCGGATCGGAAGCTGCCAGCCGAGCCAGCTTCGCGCGGGGACGCCCATCGCTTGCAGCGTCAGCGCAAGCAGCCCCGACGTGACCTGTTCGCCCGCCGCGACGACGACGTCATATTCGGCGGGGTCGTAGCGCGGGTTTGCCTCCCGGCAGAAATTGACGAGCCGGTCGGTCTCGCCCGCCATCGCCGAGACGACGACCGCAACCTCGTTGCCCTGCGCGACTTCGCGCGCGACAAGTTTCGCGACAGTGCGAATCCGCTCGGTGCCCGCCATCGACGTGCCCCCGAATTTCATCACGATCCGCGCCATGCCGCTGTGCCTTCCTGATCTGGTTTCGGCCGCAACTTTCCCTTGGATTTCCGCGGCGCCCGCTCGTTAGGGAAGGGGGCGGGCGATGGCAAGGCGGCGATGATCCCACGGGGATATATTTTCTTGCCTTTGGGCAAGCCACGCGCTGTTTTGCGTCGAGAAATGATCTTGCGAGGGCAATTTTCTTGCCCAGGCGCTGCGGGGGTGCCAAATCCGATCTATGAGCGCCGCGACGATCAATCCGAATGAAGCCGCCCATTTCGGCGCACTCGCTGCCGACTGGTGGGACCCGCACGGGTCGTCGGCGATGCTGCACAGGCTCAATCCGGTGCGGCTCGCCTATATCCGCGAACAGATCGATCTCCACTGGTATGTCGATGCGCGCGAACGCCATCCGCTCGCCGGACGCACGGCGATCGACGTCGGCTGCGGGGCGGGCCTGCTCGCCGAACCGCTGGCGCGGATGGGCGCGGCGGTCACCGGCGTCGATGCGGCGCCGGAGAATATCGCAGCCGCGCGCGATCATGCCGCGGGGCAGGGGCTTGCGATCACCTATTTTGCAGGCGAACTCGCCGCGCTGCCGCCCGGGACCTTCGACCTCGTCACCTCGATGGAGGTCGTCGAGCATGTCACCGACCCGGCCGCCTTTATCGGTGAACTGGCGGCCCGGCTCGCGCCCGGCGGGCTCATGATCCTGTCGACGCCCAACCGCACCATGCTGTCGAAGCTGCTGCTCGTCGAGGCGGCCGAGCGCGTCGGTGCGGTGCCCCGCGGGACGCACGACTGGGACCAGTTTCTGAAGCCCGAGGAACTGACCGAACTTCTCGAAGCCGCCGGGTTGGAAATGATCGGCCGCACCGGCCTGTCGCCATCGCCCGCCAAGGGCTTCAAGCTAGGCGGCAGCGAGGCGCTCAACTATCTCGTCGCCGCAAGACACGCCGGCTGAGCCGCCACTCCGGCGGTCTTCGCCGCAATTGCGCGCTATCGGCGCCCCGACCCGAGCTTCGCTCGTCGCAGAATCCTGAAATATTATTGCTCTGTCCGCCGGGTTGGGCAACAAACTCCATCATTCGATAGGAGATTATGATGCGCTTTGCCGTTGCCCTGATGCTGCTCCCCGTCCTGCCGATTGTTCCGGTCGGCGCCCCCGCCTTCGCGCAGGCCGCGCCGCAGGCCGGGGTCGAGGACCGGGCGTTGCTGCAGTTTCTCGATCAGGCGTTCGACGAGCGGCTGGGCCTCAGCCCCGAATCGCAAACCCGGCTCGGGCTCAAGACCAATTACGACCGGCTCGACGATTACACCGACGCCGCATCGACGCGCGGGCAGGCGCTCGCCGAACGCCAGCTCAAGGACATGCATGCGCGCTTCAAGCCCGATCAACTCGGGGAAAGCGCGCGCGTCAGCTATCGCCTGTTCGAATATGAGGTCGAACGCGGCCGCGAATCGCTCCGCTTCCGCAACCTCAGCTTCCCCGTATCGACCAACGGCAGCCCCGCCGGCGACATTCCCGTGTTGCTGATCAACAACCACAAGATCGACAGCGTCGAGGATGCCGTGGCCTATATCGCGCGCCTGCGCGATACCGAACGCGTGATGCGCGAAGTCGCAACGAGAATGCGCGCGCAGGCGGCGGCGGGAATCATCCCCAACAAGGTCAATTTCGCCCCGGCGCGCGCCGACGCGCTCAAGGTGATCACCGGCGCGCCGTTCGACGGCGGCGCCGATTCGACGCTGATGGCCGACTTCCGGAAAAAGGTCGCCGCGCTCGATGCACCGGCGGCAACCAAGGACAAGCTGCTCGCCGACGCCGGCGCGGCGCTGACCGGACCGTTCAAGCGCGGCTACGATGTGCTGATCGCCGCTATCGACGAGATCGAGCCGCAATCGAAGGGCAATTTCGGCGCGTGGCATCTGCCCGACGGCGCGGCCTATTATGCCGACCGGCTGAAAAGCTCGACGACGACGAGCCTCACCGCCGACCAGATCCACAATCTCGGTCTCGAGCAGGTCGCGGCGATCCGGCAGGAGATGGAGGCGATCAAGCGCGAGGTGGGTTTCACCGGCACCCTCGAGCAATTCTTCGACCACATCCGCACCGATCCGCAGTTCAAATATCCGAACACGGAGGCGGGCCGCGAAACCTATCTTGCCGATGCCCGCGCGGTGATCGCGTCGGTCATGGAGGCGGCGCCACGCTTTTTCAGCGTGTTGCCCAAAGCGCCGCTCGAGGTGCGCGCGGTCGAGAAATGGCGCGAGGCGACCGCGCCGACGGCCTTTTACAATCCGCCCTCGGCCGACGGGACGCGCCCCGGCATCTATTATGTCAATCTTGTCGACATGAACCAGACGCAGAAGGTGCAGGTCGCCGGCATCGCCGCGCACGAAGGCGCGCCGGGCCATCATTTCCAGATCGCGCGCCAGCAGGAGCTCACGGACATCCCGAAGTTCCGCAAGTTCGGCGGTTATGGTGCCTATATGGAAGGCTGGGGGCTTTATTCGGAACGGCTCGCGAACGAAATGGGGGTGTACAAGACTCCCTATGACCGCTTCGGCATGCTGTCGCTTCAGGTGTGGCGCGCGATCCGTCTCGTGCTCGACACCGGCATCCATTCGAAGCGCTGGACGCGCGAGCAGGCGATCGCCTATTTCAAGGCGAACAGCTCGGTGTCCGACACCGACATCGCGCGCGAGGTCGACCGTTATTTCAACTGGCCGGGGCAGGCGACGAGCTACATGGTGGGCCAGCTCAAGATTTCGGAGCTGCGCAAGCGCGCCGAACGCGAACTCGGGCCGCGCTTCGACATCCGCGACTTTCACGAGGCGGTGCTGAGCGAAGGCGCGCTGCCGCTCGACATCCTCGAGGAACAGGTCGATCGCTATATCGCGGCGAAGCGCCAATGAACGGGTGAGCGGCGCGCAAGAAATGTCAAATCTCGTTGCAAGCGAGGCTAAAGCCATGGCCGGGGTGTCCGGCTAGCTTTCTTCCATGGGGTTCACAGAAGCCCCGATCGGGAGAGATGACATGGCAAATATGGCCTTCTCGCGCGTTCTTCTGGCCGCGCTCGCAGTTTCGACATCGACCGCCGCGCTGGCGCAGGAAGCAGGGCCGGCGACAGCGGACGACGGCGCGTCCGACGGCGACATCGTCGTCACCGCGCAGCGCCGCGAACAGTCGCTGCTCGACGTGCCGCTGGCCGTGACGGCGCTCGGCGGCGATGCGCTCGCCGAACGCGGGATCACCAATTCGGCGCAACTCGGCGAGGCGGTGCCGAACCTTCAGATCAACAGCCCTTACGGTAATACCCAGCCCAATTTCTCGCTGCGCGGGATCGGCGTTGCGAACGAATATAACAGCAACCAGGCGTCGCCCGTGGGTGTCTACCTCGACGATGTCTATCTCGCGCCGCGCACCAGCCACGGCATGGGGCTGTTCGACCTCGACCGGATCGAGGTACTCCGCGGGCCGCAGGGAACGCTTTTCGGACGTAATACTACGGGCGGCGCGATCAACTTCATCACCCGCAAGCCCGGCCTGTCGGGCACGAACGGCTATCTGCAGGTCGGCTACGCCAATTACGACACCTTCACCGCGCAGGGCGCCGCCGAGGCGACGCTCGCCGAGGATGTCGCGGGCCTGCGCCTCGCGGTCAATTACGCCAAGGGCGACGGGCAGATCAAAAATATCTTCCCCGGCGGGCGCGACGCCGCGTCGGTCGACACACTGCAGGGCCGCGCGTCGCTGCGGATCAAGCCCACCGAGACGCTCGACATCACCCTGCGCGGCTATGCCGGGCGCGACCGCGGCACGCAGGCGGCGGTGCACGGGTTCGACATCTTCCGGACCGGACTGGGCTTCTTCGAAACCAACGAGAACCGCATCGGCGAAAACCGCACCGACGCCTGGGGCTTTTCGGGGAATATCGCGCTGGAACTGAGCGACACGCTGAGCCTGACGTCGATCACCAGCTATGACGGCGGCAAGCAGGATCTCCAGCAGGCGGCCGACGGCTCGCCGATCGACCTGCTCGATATCAACTGGCGGTCGCGCTACCGCCAGTTCAGCCAGGAGCTCCGCGCCAATTACGAGGGCGATGGGATCAATTTCGTGGGCGGACTCTTTTATGGCTGGGACCGCAATATCACCGACAACACCTTCAACCTGCCGCTGCCCCCGGCGGGCGGCTTCTTCCAGCATTACCGGCAGGTTCGCAAAAGCTATGCGGTGTTCGGGCAGGCCGATATCGACCTTGCCGACCGGCTCGTGCTGACATTAGGCGCGCGCTACACCAAGGACAGGTCGCGCTATGATGACGCCTTCGCTTATCTCTTCGTCGGCGGGGTCGACGATCCGCAAACCCCGCTCGCAACGACGGTGCCGTGCGCGGGCGTGGCGGGCACCTGCGCCTATGATCCGAACGCGCGTTTCGCGCTTGCCGATACGAACAATGCGCTGACCGGCCGGATCGCGCTCAGCTACAGCTTCGACAACGGACCGCTGGTCTATGCGAGCTATAACCGTGGCTATCGCGCGGGCGCAGTCAACGGCGGCGGTTACACATCGTCGGCAGGCATCGGCTATATCCAGCCCGAGCGCGTCAATGCCTATGAAATCGGGATCAAGGGCCGCACCGCCGACCGGCTGCTGACCTATGCAGCATCGGCCTTCTATTACGACTATTCGAACCAGCAGTTGCAGGACACGCGCGCCGGGCCGGTTTCGTTCCTGGTCAATGCCCCGTCGTCGGAGGTATACGGTCTGGAGGTCGAGACGACCCTGCGTCCCGCCAGCGGCGTTCGCGTGAACGCCTCGCTCGGCTGGCTGCACTCGAAATATAAGGAACTGACGCTGCAGGGGGCCGATCTGGCGGGCAATTCGCTGCCCTTCGCGCCGAAGCTCACCGCCCAGCTCGGCTTCGAATGGGATGTCGTGCAACTGGGCGGCGGTACGCTGACGTTCGCGCCGAACATGGATTATTCAAGCCGGCAATATTTCTCGCCGTTCAACGATATCAACGCGCCCGGCTCGCCGCAGGTGAACAGCGAGTTGCAACAGGGGGCCAACGCCAAGGTCAATGCCTCGCTGAGCTGGACAAACGACGCGCTGACGATCCGCGCGTTCGCGAACAATATCTTCCAGCGCAAGACCTATGGCTATGGCCTTGATCTGCGCGGGGCGGGGTTGCCTTTCAACTTCCTCGTGCCGAGCGCGCCGCGCACCTACGGCGTCAGCGTCCGGTACAGCTTCTGACGATGACCGACCTCAAGGATCCCGATCTTTACGTCGGCGGCATGCCCTATGCCGAACTCGCGGCCTTGCGCGCCGCGGGGTCGGTCCACTGGAACCCCGAGAGCGATGGCGCGGGCTTCTGGGCGGTGCTGGGGTTCGACGACATCGTCACCGTGTCGCGCCAGCCCGATCTTTTCTCTTCGGCGCACGCCAATGGCGGACACCGGATCTTCAACGAGAATGAGGTCGGGCTGACGGGGGCGGGGGAGTCGGCGATCGGGATTCCCTTCATCTCGCGCGATCCGCCGACGCATACGCAGTATCGCAAGTTCGTCATGCCCGCGCTGTCGCCCGCGCGCCTCGAGGGGATCGAGGCGCGGATCACCGAACGCGTCGAGCGGCTCTTCGCCGCGGTGCCCTTGAACGAGACGGTCGATATCCTCCCGCTGCTCACCGTGCCGCTCCCCTTGCTCACGCTCGCCGAGCTGCTCGGCGTGCCGGCAGAGATGTGGCGCGACCTCCATCGCTGGACCGACGCCTTCGTCGGCGAGGACGATCCCGACTTTCGTCAGTCGCCCGAAGCGATGGCGGCGGTGATGGGCGAATTCGTCGGCTTCGCCTCGGCGCTGTTCGACGAGCGCCGCACCAATCCCGGCCCCGACATCGCCTCGCTGCTCGCGAATACCGAGATCCACGGTGAGCCCGTCCAGCTCGGCGACTTCATCGGCAATCTGATCCTGGCGCTTGTCGGCGGCAACGAGACGACGCGCAATTCGATCAACCACAGCCTGATCGCCTTTGCGAATAATCCGGACCAATGGGACGCGGTCCGCGCCGACCCCGGCCTGTTGCCGAACGCGGTCAAGGAAATGGTGCGCTACGCGAGCCCCGTGATCCACATGCGCCGCACCGCGACGCGCGATACCGAACTTGGCGGTCAGACGATCCGCAAGGGCGACAAGGTCGTCGTATTCTATCCCGCCGGCAATCGCGACCCGTCGGTCTTCACCAACCCCGACGCCTTCGACGTCGCGCGGCCGATCCGTCAGCATCTTGCCTTCGGCGCGGGTACGCATGTCTGCGTCGGGTCGCGGCTTGCCGAAATGCAATTGCGACTGGCCTTTGCGCAATTGGCGCGCCATGTTCGACGCTTCGAGATCATGGGAGAGCCGAGCCGTGTGCGGTCGAACTTCATCAACGGGTTCAAGCGGCTCGACGTCAGGCTGGTGACGTGACGCAAGAGACTCTCTGCGACAATAAGGAAATCATCTGCGACGTGCTCGGCCGCGCGCCCGATGTCGAGATGGGGTCGATCGGCGACGGCTGGTCGCTATGCCGCTGGCGCCAGTTCGTCGGCAGTTACACGCTCCCGGCGCTGCCGCAGCCGATCTTCACCGTCCATGTCGCGGGCAAGCCGCAGGTGAAGACGTGGGACCGCGACGGCTGGACCGAAACCAGCTCGATCCCGGGCTGCGCGACGATCGTGCCGGCGGGGATGCCGACCGGCTGGCTGGTCGATGGCGAGCTCGACGTGGTGACGCTGTCGATGTCGTCCGACGTGCTCGCGGGCCAGCCGCACGCCGACCAGTTCAACCGGATGCGCTTCGCCTTCGCCGATCCGCTCGGCGTCGCGCTGACGCGGCAGATATTGTCCGAACTCTACGCGCCGCACGCGGAAGAGCGCACCGCCTATGTGTCGGCGATGGTGAACGCGCTGAAAGCGCATATCCTCTCGGGTCCGCCCGCCCACGGCAATCCGACCGAGATTCCGGTGTCGGATTTCTCCGCCTACCGCCTGCACAAGATCATGAACGCTGTCCTCGCGAACCCCGCCGAGGAACATAGTCTGGAGGCGATGGCGGCCGTTGCTGGTGTTACCCCGTCGCATTTCTGCCGCCTGTTCAAAAAGGCCACCGGCATCTCGCCGCACCAATATGTGATGAAGGCGCGGCTCGACCGCGCGCAGCAGATGCTCGTCCAGACCGATCTCAGCCTCGCCGCCTTGTCCGAAGCGACGGGCTTCACCAGCCAGAGCCATTTCAGCCGCGCCTTTCGTGCCTGGTTCGGCATGGCGCCCAGCGAATATCGCCAGCAGGAACGGCGCGGGTTTCACTGAACGGAGAAAGTTATGACCGAAGCGAAGGCGGCGGTGGTGCGCGAGCCGGGTGGCGATTTCACGATCGAGACGATCGCGGTCGAAGCGCCGCGCGCGGGCGAGGTTCGCGTGCGGATCGCCGGCGTCGGCCTCTGCCACACCGACCTGATTTTCCGCGACCAGTTCGCCCCCTTCGCGCTTCCGGGCGTGCTGGGGCATGAAGGCGCGGGCGTGATCGACGCGGTCGGAGAAGGCGTCGAGGGCCTCGCCGTCGGCGACGAGGTGGTCATCGGCTTTTCGAGCTGCGGCGCCTGCCCGCGCTGCGACGAGCATCTGCCGAGCTATTGCCAGAGCTTCGTGCCGCTGAACTATGCCGGGATGCGGCTCGACGACGGATCGACCGCCTATGCCAGCGGCGATGATCGCGTCACCTCGCACTTCTTCGGCCAGTCCTCCTTCTCGGCGCTGACCGTCACGCGCGCGCGCAATGTCGTGAAGGTCGACACCGCGAAGGTGGCGCTCGAACTGCTCGGCCCCTTGGGCTGCGGATTCCAGACCGGCGCCGGCGGGGTGATGAACTCGCTCGCCTGTCCCGCCGGGTCGAGCATCGCGATCTTTGGCGGCGGCCCCGTCGGGCTCGCGGCGGTGATGGGCGCGGTGATCCAGGGCTGTTCGCCGATCATTCTTGTCGAGCCGGTCGCCGCGCGGCGCGAGATCGCGCTCGAACTGGGCGCGACGCATGTCATCGATCCCGGCGCCGTCGACAACCTCGGCGAAGCGCTGCGAGCGATCGTCCCCGCCGGGCTCGACTTCGCCTTCGACACGAGCGGCGTCGTCCCCGTCATCGAGGCCGGGCTCGCCGCGCTCGGCAGCCATGGCGCGATCGGTCTCGTCGGCGTGCCTGCGAAACCGGACGCGGCGATCAGCGTCAATATCGCGGCGCTGATGACCCCCGGCCACCGCATCATCGGGATTATCGAGGGGGACAGCGACCCGCAAAGCTTCATCCCCGAACTGATCGCGCATCACGCCGCGGGGCGTTTTCCCTTCGACCGGCTGATCCAGACGTTTCCGCTCGCCCAGATCAACGAGGCCTTGGCGGCGCAAGCGCGCGGCGAATGTATCAAGGTCGTGCTGATCCCCTGAGGCTGTTCTTTTCGGCAGTGGCGGAGCAGGGGACGCTGGCCAAACAGGACGCTCAAGCGTCGACGACAGGAGAGTGACGATGGATTTCGACCGCGACTTTGCAATGCTGATCGACGGCCAGCTCGACGGCGGCAGCGCGCGCCTCGACGTGCTGAACCCTGCAACCGAACAGCTGGTCGGCAGCGCCCCCGACGCCAGCCGCGAGGATCTCGACCGCGCCGTCGCGGCCGCCCGCGCGGCCTTTCCGGGCTGGGCCGCGACCCCGATCGCCGAACGCAAGGCGGCGCTCAACGCGATGGGACAGGCGGTGCTCGCCAACGCCGACGCCTTCAAACGGCTGCTCACCGCCGAACAGGGCAAGCCGCATGCCGAGGCCGAGGGGGAGATCATGGGCGCGGGCTATTGGCTGATGGGCGCCGCCAGCCTCGACCTGCCGGTGACGGTCAACGAGGATAGCGCCGAGCGTTACAGCGAGACGCGCCATGTGCCGCTGGGCGTCGTCGGGGCGATCGCGCCGTGGAATTTCCCGATGGTGCTCGCGATGTTCAAGATCGGCCCGGCGCTGCTCGCCGGGAACACGATGGTGCTGAAGCCCTCGCCCTTCACCCCGCTCGCCACCTTGAAATTCGGCGAACTGGTCAAGGATCTGCTGCCGCCCGGCGTGCTCAACATCGTCAGCGGCGGCGACGCGCTGGGGCCGTGGATGACCTCGCACCCCGGCTTCGACAAGATCAGCTTCACCGGATCGACCGCGACCGGCCGCCGCGTGATGGAATCGGCGGCGCCGACGCTGAAACGCGTCACGCTCGAACTTGGCGGCAACGACGCCGCGATCGTGATGCCCGACGTCGATGTCGAAAAGGTCGCCGAGGAATTGTTCTGGGCCGCGTTCCGCAACAACGGCCAGATCTGCATCGCGACGAAGCGCATGTATGTTCACAAGGACATCTACGAACCGCTGAAAGAGGCGCTCGTCGCCTATGCAAAGACGGTCAAGGTCGGCGACGGCTCCGAACAGGGGACGCAGATCGGCCCGATCAACAACGAACCGCAATATCGCCGCGTGCTCGACCTGATCGCGGACGCAAAGGACAAGGGCTACAAATTCCTGATCGGCGGCGAGACGGCCGATGTGCCGGGCTATTTCATCCCCGTCACCATCCTCGACAATCCGCCCGAGGACAGCCGCATCGTGCAGGAAGAACAGTTCGGGCCGGTGCTGCCCTTGCTCAAGTTCGATGATTTCGACGATGTCGTCGCGCGCGCCAACGCGACCGACTATGGCCTCGGCGGCTCGGTGTGGGGCAGCGACGAGGACAAGGCGTTCGAGATCGCGCGGCGCATCGCCAGCGGCACCGTCTGGGTCAACGAAACCCAGCACCTCTCCCCCACCGCGGCGTTCGGCGGCATGAAGCAATCGGGCGTCGGGGTCGAAGGCGGGCTGGAGGGTCTGCTCGAATATACCAACGCGCAGACGATCGTGCGGCGCAAGAAGGCGGCTCAGACGGCGTGAGGGTCAGGTTGCCGCGAAGGAGTCGCGCTGCTGCGCGATTTCGACGCGGTCGCGCCCCAATGCCTTTGCGCGAAGCAGCGCGGCGTCGGCGGTGCGTACCAGCCGGTCGGGTGGACAGTGGAGCGGGGTGATCGCGACGCCGATCGAGACCGTCACCGGGCCAAGATTGCCTGCCTCGCTGCCGAGTTTCAGATCGGATACACGCTTGCGGATGTCCTCGGCTCGCGCGCTCGCCTGATCCGCCGACAGTCCGGGTAGCAGGACCATGAATTCCTCGCCGCCATAGCGGAAAGCCAGGCCCGCCTCGCGCGTCGCATTGGCGAGGGTCCTGCCGACTTCGCGAAGCACCAGATCACCCGCGTCATGGCCGTGCGCGTCGTTGAAGCGCTTGAAATTGTCGACATCGACCATCAGGCAGCCAAGGTCGCGGCCCAGCCGCTCGGCTTGCGCGAGTTGGACTTCCAAGAGCTGATCGAGCTGCCGCCGGTTCGGCAGTCCGGTGAGCGGATCTGCGAGCGCCATCTCGCGCAGCGTCTCGCGCAGCTGGAGATTGGCGACCGCGAGCCCGATATTCTCCGCCAGTATGTCGAGATAGATTTCGGGGCCGGTCAGGCCGTCGCGCCGACCGTCTTTCGGTTCGAAATAGAGCAGCCCCAGCGTTTCGCGCTGCGCGATCAGCGGCAGGCACAGCGTATCGATCGGTGGCTCGCCGGTCCGTTCGACATGATCGCACGGCACATCGATGCTGGTGCCGGCGGGTCGATGCGCGACCCCGCGGCGGAGCGCCCAACAGGAAAGCGCCGAAAACTCCGGCTTGGAATGAAGCGGGTCGAGCCAGTTCGACGCCTCGACGACCATGTTGCGTCGCCGGTCGAGCAGATAGAGCCGTCCCGCAAGACCGGGCGCGATTTCGGGCATGAAGCGCCCGACGACCTCTTTCAGGTCGTCCATCGTGTCGCATCCCTGCAACCGCTGCGTCATTCGCGACAGCAAATCCCGCATCGAGCGGTCGGCATCGCGCTCGGCCTCCAGCCGCAAACGTTCGAGCCCGTTTTCGCGGAAGATACGGATCGCCTGCGCCATGTCGCCGATCTCGTCGATCTGGTCGATCGCGGGCGGCTCGGCGTCGAAATCCTGCTTGGCGAGCCGGTTGACGACGTCGCTCAATTTGACGACGGGGTGCAACACGCGTTGCTTGAACACGAAATAGAGGACGCACAGCACGAGCAGCGCGGTTAGCGCGAGCACGATTTCCGAGATGCGCTTCCAGAGCTGCGACAGGTCGGCGGCGTTCGCAACTTGCCGCTCGATGCGGCTGTCGAGCCGGTCCCGGAAGCGCTTCAGGTCCATTTCGGCGCGATCGAGCTGCCGCTCATATTCGGCGCCGAAGAGAAGCTGGCGGGCGCGCGCTTCGTCGCCTTTCTCGTGGGCCGCGAGTGCGGCGCGCTGCTCGTCATGCAGCAGGTCCCCGAGTTTGACCGCTTCGGCAAGCGCGGCGAGCTCGCCTTCGGATGCGCCCGCATCGCCAATATGCGCGATCCGTTCCTCGACCGATTTCAGCGCCGCCGCTTCGGCGCGATAGCCCACCAGGTAGGTCGCATCGCCGGTATTCAGATATTGGCGCGCGCGATCGCTCAGCATGAACAGGTCTTCGCCGAGCGTCGCGGTGGCCTGGTCGAGCCGGTAGCGCTGCTCGACCGCCTCGCGCTCGCGCTGCTGCGCGTTCGAGGCGAGGAGCATCGTCGTCGACGACGCGATCGTCAGCACGACCGTCGCGCCATAGGCCCAGTTGGTGATCGTCGCGAGACGCATGATGTCCGCTTAGTAGGATTGCATTCTTATGGAAGTGGTAAATGCGCCGGGTTGGCGGGCGCGGGCTCAGATCGCGGCGGTCGCGGCCATGATCTGACGGCCGTCGGCGGCGAAGGCGCCGAGTTCGATCCTGTCGAAGGTGCCGCGCAGCGTGAGGTGGAGGGCTTCGCCGCATATCGCGGGGGAAGTGCCACGAAAATCGAACCTTTTCAGTTGGTTATCGCCAAATTGGCGTTGCGCGAGGTCCAGCAGCAGCGTTGCAGTCAGCGGGCCGTGGACGACGAGGCCGCGATATCCTTCTTCCGCAGTGGCATAGGGCAGATCGTAATGGATTCGGTGGCTGTTGAAGGTCAGCGCCGAGTAGCGGAAGAGCAGCGCCTCCGACGGGACGAGGGCGCGGTGCGCGTCCCAGCCCGACGGGTCGAAACTGTCATCGCCCGGCGGTGGCGGGGCGGGCGGAGCGGCGGCGGGGGCGGGTTCGCGAAAGACGATGGTCTGGGTTTCGCGAACCGCAAGCGCGCCGTCGCCCTGCGTTTCGTGCACGACCTCGGCGAAGACGAGCTTGCCGGTGCCGCCCTGTTTCTCGTTGATCGCAGTGACTTTCGAGGAGCGCATGACAGACTGGCCGGGACGCAAGGGCGCCAGGAACTCGACCTTGCTCGCCGCCCACATGCGGCGGGGCAGGGGGATGGGGGGCAGGAAGCTGTCGTCGCTGTCCTCGCGCAACGGATGACCGTCGGCGCCGAGGATCGCGGTCGGCGCGTCGGGGAGGCAGAGGCACCAGTGATAGGCCTGCGGGACGCTGCCGTCGGCAGGCGCGGCGCGGTCGAGCGTCCCAAGCCAGCGCTTTACCGCGGCAGGGTCGATATGGTCGTGGCGGACATCCTCGCGGCCAATCCAAGCATCCCAGTCGCTCATCAATTGCGTCCTCCCGTCAGTCCGCGCGCGATCACCTGCGCCTGAATCTCCGCTGCACCTTCGAAGATGTTCAGGATGCGCGCGTCGCAAAGGATGCGGCTGATCTCATATTCGAGCGCATAGCCGTTGCCGCCGTGGATCTGCAAAGCGACGTCGGCGGTCGACCAGGCGGCGCGCGCGCCGAGCAGTTTGGCCATGCCGGCCTCGATATCGCAGCGCTTGCCGCTGTCCTTGGCGCGCGCGGCGGCGTAGCTCAGCTCGCGCGCCATGACGAAATCGACGAGGCTCATGGCAAGCTTGTCCGATACGCGCGGGAAGGCAATGATCGCCCTGCCGAACTGCTTGCGGGTCTTGGCATAATCCAGCCCGAGTTCGAGCGCGCGGCGCGCGACGCCGACCGCGCGCGCGGCAGTCTGGATCCGCGCGCCCTCGAAGGTCCGCATCAGCTGCTTGAAGCCCTGGCCTTCCTCACCGCCGAGGAGCGCGTCGGCCGGCGCGGTCATGCCGTCGAACTGGAGGGCATATTCGCGCATCCCTCGATAGCCGAGCACCTCGATCTCGCTGCCGGTCATGCCCGATGCGGGGAAGGGGTCGGCCTCGGTCCCGCGCGGCTTGGGAACGAGCAGCATCGACAGGCCGGCATAGCCCTTCGCATCGGGCAGCGTGCGCGCGAGCAGGGTCATCAGGTCCGAACGCGCGGCATGGGTGATCCAGTTCTTCGCGCCGTCGATGATCCATCGGTCGCCATCGCGGCGCGCGCGGGTCTGGAGCGAGCCGAGATCGGAGCCGACATCGGGTTCGGTGAAAACCGCAGTGGGCAATATCTCGCCGCTGGCGATGCGGGGCAGCCATTCGGCCTTTTGTTCATCGGTGCCGCCGTGGACGATCAGTTCGCCCGCGATTTCGGATCGGGTGCCGAGCGAACCGGTGCCGATCCAGCCGCGCGACAATTCCTCGGTAACGATGCACATGACGAGCTTGCCGAGCCCGAGCCCGCCGAACTCTTCGGGAATGCAGACGCCGAAGGTGCCAAGCTCTGCCATAGCCCGCACCGTTTCGTCGGGGATCAGGGCGTTGGCGAGGTGCCAACCGTGCGCGTGCGGGATGATCGCGGCATCGGTGAAACGGCGGTACTGGTCGCGGATCGCGTCGAGATCGGCGTCGTGGAGCGTCTCGCTGGGCCAATGGCCCTCGGCGAGCGCGGCGGCGACTTCGGCGCGGGTGGCGGCATGGTCGGCGTCGAGCAGATCGGCGCAGGCGTCGGCCAGCGTCCGCGCCGCCGCGCCGAGGCCGAGGTCGGCGGGGCGGAACATCTCGTTCTGCCCCATCGGCAGGCCGCCGACGAGCTGGCCGATGCTTTCGGCGAAGGCGAGGGTGGCGATCTGCGCGTCGAGCGGGTTCGCGTCCCGGCCGGACTCGCACCAGTCGAGCGTCGCTTCGAGCGCCGCGACCGTTGTCGCGACCCACGCGAAGCCATGCGCCGCGCGCTGTTCGCGGTCGATCGGATGGACGGCCAGCCGGTCTGTGAGCGCGGCCTGCGCCGCGCTGCGGTAGGCTTGCGCCGCGATGAGCGCGCGGTTCAGGTCGGCCCGCATCGTCAAAACC
>JAEWIL010000102.1 GCA_023387085.1 Pseudomonadota bacterium
CCGCCGCGGCCTCGGCCGCGAAGGCGGGCGCCGCCGGGACAAGCAGCGCCGCGCCAAGCAGAAACTTGAGACGATGGTCGGGAGAAAATTTTGCAGTCATTAGGATAGTTCCCCGGGCGGCAGTCCCGCCCCCTTTTTGATGTGATGAACGGTGGCGCGGGGCGCCGCGCCGGATCGGGGAGCCGCCGGCTCCGCTCCCCACAGCGCACGGGCGGCGCTGCGCAGGGACGCGGGATAGCGGGCCAGATCCGACAGGTCGGATTGGGTCAGCAAAGGCATGATTCACCTGTCGCCGGCGCGCAGACACGCCGGACGCAACGCCGCAGCGCCTTCGCGAGAAGGAGGCGTGGCCAAGATGATGGGACGGGCCGGCAGGCAGGCGCCCGGACGCGGTCCGTCCGCTACCCGGTGCGCGATGTCATCGGCGCTGATTTATGAAATGCTGCTACACATACGCATCGCAATACCCCTTCTGGGGGGAACGCAATGCCTGGCGCTGTCGCCCGGACATTACGCGCTTTAGCCGTTGGTAACGCGGAGCAAGCTGCTTCCCGGTCAAAAGCCGCGGGTCGAGGGAGGGGAGCCCGCCATTCGTCTCGACCAGTTTCGAATGACAATCTCAACTTAAAAGATTGATATTTGATTCGTCAATGCAGGAAGGCGATATTTGCGGCGAAGAAAATCTTTCAGGCGGCAAGCCGAGCTTTGGACGGGCCTCGACGGCAAGAAAAGGCGGCAACGGGATCGGCCATATATATCGTGTGGAGACTGTCCCCGACCGCATCGACTCCGCCCGGACCATCGATGGGACATAACGTCGATCGGCCTCCGGTCGTCGTCGAACGACGAAGCGGGCGCTAATGGCGATGCTTCGCGCGCTTAAAGGCAAACTATGCTTGACGGCAATATCTCTACCGATCAAATTGAGTTTGTCCGGTGCTGGTCCCGCCGGATGCGATTCTCAAGGACCCGCGGCTTTTGATCGGGAAGCAGCTTGCTCCGCGTCACCAACGGCTAAAGCGCGCGATGCTCAGGCGACAGCGCCAGGTTTCGTGTTCCCCTCAGACATGAGGTGAGACGATGCACATGACCCCACCGCGATAGGCGCGTGCCGACCACGGCGCGCCATTTCCTTCCCGGAACGCTCGCCAAATTCCTCCGCGGTCCTTTCCGCCTTCTCCCGGCTTCGCGTGCGCGATTGCCGACAAGCCCGCGCGCGCTGATCCGCGCTGCGCTTTCCAGAAAGAGTTCCGACATGACCGTCCAGACGCTCGAACATGACAATGCCACCGCGCTTTTCGACATCACCCCGCTGCAGCCGAGCCTCGGCGCGCTGATCACCGGTATCGACCTGGCGAAGCCGCTCGACAAGCCGACCTATGATGCGCTCCGCGCGACACTGCTCAAATATCGCGTCATTTTCTTCCGCGACCAGAATCTGTCGCGCGAGCAGCATATCGCGCTCGGCGCCGCCTTTGGCGATCTTGAGGAGCATCCGGTCTTCTCGCTTCCCGATTATCCGCAGATTCTGCCGCTCGTCTCCGAAGAATTGAAGGAGCGCCTGCCCGGCGGCTATCGCCAGACGAGCGACGGCAACTGGCACGCCGACACCACCTTCCGAGCCGAGCCGTCCGCCGCGTCGATCCTGATCCAGCGCGTCTCGCCCTCGCTCGGCGGCGACACGGTCTTCGCCAATGCGGTTGCAGCCTATGAAACGCTCGACAACGAAACAAAGGCGCAGATCGACGGACTGACCGCGATCCACGACACGCGGACCTTTCTCCAATTCCTCGACACCGAGGAAAAGCGCGAGGCGCTGCAAAAGGCGTTCCCGCCCGTCGAGCATCCGGTGGTGCGCATCCACCCCGAGACCGGCGAAAAGGTGCTGTATGTCAATTCGGTCTTCACGCGGCGCATCGTCGGGCTACCCGAGGCCGAAAGCGACGCGCTGCTCGCGAAGCTCTTCAACCAGGTGAAGCGTCCCGAATTTCATGTGCGGTGGAGCTGGAAGCCCGGATCGATCGCCTTCTGGGACAATCGGTCCACGCAGCATTATGCCGTGCCCGACTATAGCGAGGCGCGGCACATGGAACGCGTCACCATCGTCGGCGACCGCCCCGTCGGCCCCAAAGCCGCCGCCTGACGCGCAAACACGGGGCAATCGACATGAAACTCTCCCTCGCACCCTTGCGCGCGCTGGCGCTCGGCGCCCTCCTGACGCTCTCGGCCTGCGGTGGCGGCAGCGGCGGCGACGGCACAACGCTGAAGGTCGCCGACCAGCTTCACGCGCTCAAATCCTCGCTCGACGTCGCGGGCGAAGGCCAGCCCGCCGATTACAGGATCGAATGGGCCAATTTCATCGGCGGACCGCCGATCATCGCCGCGCAGACCGGCGGCTCGATCGACGTCGGCTGGATGGCCGAAACGCCGCTGATATTCGCGCAAGCGGCGGGCAGTCCGGTCAAGGTCGTCGCGGTCAGCCAGTCGGCGAAGCAGGGCGGATCGGCCTATGCGCTGGTCGTCAAACCCGCGTCGCCGATCCGTGCCGCCGCCGACCTCAAGGGCAAATCGGTGGCTTTCATGAAGGGCACCGTGCTCCATTATTTCATTGCCAATCTGCTCGAAAAGAACGGGCTGACGCTGAAGGATATCAAGCAGGTACAGGCGACAGGCTTCGGTACCGGCCTGCTCGACAAGGACGCCGCCGATGCGGTGATCCTGACCGAACCCTTCCTCTCCCAGCTGGAACAGGCGGGCAAGATCCGCGTCGTCGCGACCGGCGCAGACTATACGCCGGGTTTCAACTATCTCGTCGCGTCGGAAGCGGCGCTTGCCGATCCGGCCAAGGCGAAGGCGATCGGCGACCTCGTCGCGCGCGCCGCGCGGGCGCAGCGCTGGCAGCGAGAGCATGTCAAGGAAGCGGCTCCGGCGCTGGCGAAGCAATATAATGTGAGCGTCGCGATCGCCGAAAAGATCATCGAACGCTCGCCCTCGCGCTACACGCCGATCGACGCCGAAGTGATCGCCAAGCATCAGGCGGAAGCAGACCTGTTCCTGAAAGAAGGACTGATCCGCAAGAAGCTCGACACGGCAGCGATTTTCGACACGCGCTACAATGATATCGCTGCGGCGCAGGAGACGGCGAAATGACCGCGCCGACCCCCCTCCCCCCGCGCGCCGATCCGGGCCGCCTCGTCCAGCCGGTCGTGCGGCAGGACGGGCAGCATTCCGAATGCCTGTCCTTTGCGCGCCGTGCGATCGGGCCGCTGATTCTGGTGGCAGCGTGGGCGATCTCGACCAGCGCGGGATGGATCGATCCGTCGATCCTCCCCTCGCCGTCGGGCTTGGTCCAGGGCTGGCAGCAACTGTGGGCCGAACAGGCGCTCGCGCATCAGGTCGCGACCTCGCTGACCCGCGCTCTCGTCGGCGGCGCGGTCGGTATCATCCTCGGTCTTGTCCTCGGAACGATCGCCGGCCTGTCGAAGCTGGGCGAGGAATTGTTCGACGCGCTGCTCCAGATGCTGCGCACCGTGCCGTTCCTCGCGCTCGTGCCGCTGTTCATCGTCTGGTTCGGGATCGGCGAGGCGCCGAAGCTCCTCCTCATCGCGCTGGCGACGATGTTCCCCATGTATCTCAACACCTATGCCGGGGTGCGCAACGTCGACCGCAAGGTGATCGAGGCAATGCGCAGCTTCGGTCTGTCGGGGAGGCGGCTGATCATCGAGGTGGTGCTGCCGCTCGCGCTGCCGCAAATTTTCACCGGGCTGCGTTTCTCGCTGGGCGTGTCGGTCCTCGTTCTGATCGCCGCCGAACAGATCAACGCGTCGGCCGGCCTCGGCTATCTGCTCAACAGCGCGCAAATGTATCAGCAGGTCGACGTCATCCTGATCTGCATCGGCATCTACGCCATTCTTGGCCTCGGCGCCGACCTGATCGTCCGCAGTCTCGAGAAATTCTTCATGCCGTGGCGCGCCAGCGTCGCTGTTCGCTAGGAGGCATCCCGCCCATGTCGGTCATTTCCTATAATTTCGCCGCAGCCCAAGAGGTCGCCGAGCCCGATTTCTCGCACCATCCTGTCGCCGTCGACGTCCAGGCGGTTACGCGCGCCTTTTCGGGCAATGTCGTTCTCGATGCGCTCGATCTCACTATCCATGCCGGCGAGTTCGTCGCGTTGCTCGGCGCGTCGGGTAGCGGCAAGACGACATTACTGCGCATTCTCGCGGGGCTCGACGCCCCCGACGGCGGCGAGGCCTGGGTGCCCGAGGCGCGGACCGTGGTGTTTCAGGAACCGCGGCTCGTGCAGTCGAAGAAGGTCTGGAAGAATGTCGTGATCGGCCTCGGTGGCGCGGCGGCGACCCGCACCCGCGCCGAAGCCGCACTGGCCGAGGTCAATCTGGCACACCGTGCCGATGCCTGGCCGGCGACGCTGTCGGGCGGCGAGGCCCAGCGCGCGGCGCTCGCCCGCGCGCTGGTCCGCGAACCGAAGCTGCTCCTCCTCGACGAGCCCTTCGCGGCGCTCGATGCGCTGACGCGGCTCAAGATGCAGCGGCTGATCGGCGACCTTTGTCAGGCGCATGGCCCCGCAACGCTGCTCGTCACCCATGATGTCGAGGAGGCGGTCCTCCTCGCCGACCGCATCCTCGTCCTCAAGGAAGGCCGTATCGCCTTCGACCGCCGCGTCCGCGTGCCGCATCCGCGCCGCGCGGGCGGCGCCGATTTCGACGCGCTGCGCGACACGCTGCTCGCCGAACTCGGCGTCCTGCAAGCCGAATGAATATCGTCCGCATCCCCCTTTTTCATCCCGGAGAATTCGCATGAACGCCGTCACCAACACGCTTATCGCCGAACGCGCCGTTTCCGCCGACTTCGAGGTCGTGCGCGTCGAGGCCAATCTCGGCGCCGAGATCCGCGGGCTCGACCTCACCGGCCCCGTCACCCACGAGCTTGCGGAGCTCATCCGCGGCCTGCTCTGGGAGCATCAGGTGCTGTTCTTCCGCGACACCGGGCTCGACGATGCCAAGCAGGCGGAGATCGCGCGCATTTTCGGCCCGCCGGTCGCGGACTCGATCCTCAAGCGGCGCGGCGTCAAGGACGAAGACATCGTCCCGTTCAATTCGGGACCCTATTCGAACAGCTATTACGGCACCCCGTGGCACGCCGACGCGACCTATCTCGAGACCCCCTATCAGGTATCGGTGCTGCGCAGCGTGATCGCCCCCGAACTAGGCGGCGATACCGCCTTTTCGAGCGGCATTTCGGCCTATGAATCCCTGCCGCAGGACATCAAGGTCAAGATCGACGGCCTGTCCGCTATCCACCGCCCGACGGGCAAAGCGTACAACATGATCACCGACGAGGCCGAACTGGCCGATTATCTCGCCGAATATGGCGGCGCCGAGCATCCCGTGGTGATCGCCCATCCGTTCAACGGCCGAAAGATCCTCTACGTGAACGAAGGCTTCACCAAGGAGATTGTCGGACTGCCCGAGGCGGAGAGCAAGGAACTGCTCGCCTATCTGACCCGCCAATTTTATCGGCCCGAGAATATCGCACGTTTCAAGTGGCAGCCGGGATCGCTCGCGATCTGGGACAACCGCTCGGTGCAGCATTATGGCGTCGCCGATTACGGCAATGTCCCGCGCCAGCTCGTGCGCGTCGTTGCGGCGGGCGACCGCCCGCAGCGGTAAGCCACCGAACAACGCCCATTCCCTTTCCCATCCAAGGACCTCGCCATGACCGAGACCAAAGACACGCGCCCGAATATTCTGCTCATTGTCGTCGACGACATGGGCTTCTCCGACCTCGGCTCCTTCGGCAGCGAGATCGAGACGCCGCACCTCGATGCGATCGCGGCCGAGGGCGTGCGCCTCACCGACTTTCACTCGGCGCCCGCCTGTTCGCCGACGCGCGCGATGCTGCTGTCGGGGGTCGATCATCATATCGCCGGGATCGGATCGATGATCGAGACGGTGCGTCCCGACTTCGCGGGCGCGCCGGGCTATGAAGGCTATCTCAACGACAGCGTCGCCGCCCTCCCCGAACTGCTGCAGGATGCGGGCTATCGCACAATCCTTTCGGGCAAATGGCATTTGGGGCACACGCTCGACCGGGCCCCGCACACGCGCGGGTTCGAGCGCAGCTTCGCGCTGCTGCCCGGCGGCGCGGATCATTTCGGCGGCGGGCCGATCGACCGGGTGGCCTCGCGCGGTCCCATCTATGCAGAGGATGGAGAATGGGTGACCGAACTGCCGACACCCTTCTATTCGACCGACTATTTCACGACGCGGTTGATCGAGTTTTTCGGCGAGGCGGATGCCGCCGGCGACGATCGCCCCTTCTTTGCCTATCTTCCCTTCTCGGCGCCGCACTGGCCGCTCCAGGCGCTCGATGCCGATATCCAGAAATATCGCGGTGCTTACGATGACGGCCCCGACGTGCTGCGCCAGCGCCGGCTGAACCGGCTGAAGGAACTCGGGCTGGTCGCACCCGACACGACGATCGCGCCGGTCGTCGCCGAGGGAGAGCCCGAATGGGCCGACCAGACGGCGGAGCAGCGCGCGCACTCGGCGCGCACGATGGAAATCTATGCCGCGATGGTCGACCGCATCGACCAGAATGTCGGGCGCGTCGTCGGGCATCTCAAACGCACGGGCCAGTACGACAATACGCTGGTGATCTTCCTTTCCGACAATGGCGCCGAAGGCGCGATCGTGGAGGCGATGCCGATCATGGGGCCGGTCTTTGCCAAGCTGATCGCCGAGCATTGCGACAACAGCCTCGACAATCTCGGCCGTCCGGGCTCCTACGCGTGGTACGGGCCGCGCTGGGCGCAGGCCGCGACCGCGCCCTCGCGCCTCGTCAAGACCTACACGACCGAGGGCGGTATCCGCGTGCCGACGATCATCCGCGCACCGGGCGGTCAGCGCGCCGGCGAGATCTCCAATGTGTTCGGCACGGTGAAGGATGTGACGCCGACGCTGCTCGAAATCGCCGGCATCGAACATCCCGGAACCAGCTATCGGGGCCGCGAGGTCGCCGCGCCATCCGGCCGCAGCTTCGCCGCGTGGCTCGACGGCGCCGAGGTCATCCACCCCGAGGGCACGACGACCGGTTGGGAGCTGTTCGGACGCCGCGCGATCCGCAAGGACGAATGGAAAGCCGTCTATGTTCCGGGCGAGAATGGCCGCTCGCAATGGCAGCTTTATGACCTGTCCAAGGATCGCGGCGAGGTGCATGATCTGGCCGAAGCGCACCCCGACAAGCTCGCCGAACTGCTCGCACACTGGCGCGACTATGTTCGCGACAATGGCGTCATCGAGGAAGCGATCAGTTTCTTCGACAGCGACCCCGCCGCCTTCGAGGCGGGCTGGATCTCGGATCCGCGCGAGCGGGAGACCGCTTAGCCAGGAATGGGCCCGATAAAGCCAGGGACTTGCGTCGACAGGTTGACAGACAGGGCGTGGGTAAAGACAAGGCAGCGATGATTTCTCGACGCACCTTGCTCGCCGGAGGCGCAGGCGCCGCCCTCGCGCTTCCGGTCCTTGCGAAGGATATGGTCGACCTGCGACTGCCGGGAGGCCCGAGCCTTCGTCCGCTCGGCCCGGCCTTTCCCGGCAAGGGCGAGATGATCGTCCAGCGCGTCCACCCGCCCCTCCTCGAAACCCCTTTCGCGGTTTTCGACAGGGGCGTGATCACGCCGAACGACCAATTCTACGTGCGCTGGCACTATCCGATGCCGACCGAAATCAAGGTGGCCGATTTTCGGCTGCAGCTTCGCGGGGCGGTGAAAACGCCCTTGTCGCTGGCGCTGGAAGAGGTGGTGAAGAGCGGCGAAGTCATCGAGCTCGCAGCGGTCAACCAGTGCGCCGGGAACGGACGCGGCCAGTTCACCCCCCGTATTCCGGGCGCGCAATGGGGGCCGGGCGCGATGGGTAACGCCAAATGGCGCGGCGTCAGGCTCCGCGACCTGCTCGACAAGGCCGGCGTGAACGCCGACGCGAAATTCGTTCGCTTCGGCGGGCTCGACGAGCCGCCGGTTCCCGAGGCTCCCGCCTATCGTAAATCGATTCCGATCGATGTCGCACGCCGCGACGATGTGATGATCGCTTTTGCGATGAATGGCGAGGCGCTGCCGCTGCTGAACGGCTATCCGCTGCGCCTGATCGTACCGGGCTGGTACGCGACCTATTGGGTCAAGATGCTGAGCGACATCGAGGTGCTGACGAGCGAGGACGAGGGCTTCTGGATGGCAAAGGCCTATCGCATGCCGACCATCGCCGTGAAGCCCGGCGACAAGGATTTTCCGACAGCGCCGATCGGCCCGATGGTGCCGCGCGCGTGGATCACCAGCCATGCCGACGGTGACAGGATCGCTGCGGGAAAACCCGTCGAGCTGCGCGGAATCGCGATGGGCGGCGACTGCGGCGTCGCGAAAGTCGAGGTGCTGGTCGGCGACAAGGTTTTGCCCGCCACGCTTGGGCCGGACGAGGGGCAATATGGCTTTCGCCGCTGGTCGCTAACCATGCCCGACGCCGTCGGCCCGATCGGACCGCGCTGCACCAACGCAAAGTCCGTCAGCCAGCCGATGGAGCACGGCTGGAACCCGAATGGCTATGCCCGCGACGGCGTCGAATTCATCTCGTTGGTGCAGGCATGAGGCGGCTCTTCGCGGCGCTGCTGCCATTCGCCCTCGCAGCCTGCCAGTCGGGCGAGACCGTCGAATTTGCCGACGCTTCGATCACGCTGCCCGAAGACGATGTCGCTTTCCCGGTGCGCGCCGGATCGGACGCGATGATCCGCAATTGCTCGGCCTGCCATTCGCCCTCGATGGTCCTCGACCAGCCCAAGCTGAAGCCCGAACAATGGACGGCTATCATCAAGAAGATGAAGGACGTCTACAAGGCCCCGGTCAATCCGGCCGACGAGCCCGCGATCCAATCCTATCTGGAGGCCACCAGCGCAGCGCTGCCGTGACTTCGGCCATCGAGGGAGAGGCCGCACGCGAAGCGGGTGCGACGTCATGGGACGACCCGCCATCATGGCTTCCGCTTTGTATGGAATGGTTGGGGAGGTCCCGATCTCTCACGGTTCCGCTTGGAACACCGGCCTGGCAGGGGCAGCAGGATTCGAACATTTGAGCTAACTATTTGATTTCACTAGCTCCAAAACTCAAAAAACGCCGTCCTACCAACAAAATTACCACCGGTTACTTGGGCTGTAGCGGGCCTTAACGGGACGATTTGATCCATTTTCGATCAAACGACTGTGTGATGCGGCGAGCCGTTTCAATACGCCCGGACGCTGACAGCGTCTGCGAGAGACCGTGTCTGCGAAATCTAATCGGAGGTGTTCGAAGTGGGTTCAGCCCGAACACAAACGAGGACGCTGATCTTATGTCTCAGTACGAGAGTTGCCTGCCGGATATGTGGGCTCCGGTAGGGGGCCTTTCGAGGGTAACCCAGCCGGTCGGCTGCTCAGGCCCATCCTGCCAGACGCCGTCGATCAGTTCACCCACGTCAAAATCATAGACTTCGTCGTGATGCCAGATCAGAACCAGCGTTTCGCCGTCCCGGGCTCTGGAGATGGGATTGCAGTATCTCAGGTCAGGCTCGCTCATCCAAAAGTCAGGTTGGGGCCCCGGGCCGTCTATCCATTGCCCCGCGTGAAGCTTCCCGGCAGAGATCAAAAAGTCGAATTCATCGTCCCCCTCGCTCCAGCCCAGCAAAATATGCTCGTCACTTGGTGCCGTGCTGATGGGCTGCCATGTGGGTGGCCGATAACGCGGCGTGTCATACTCTTCCATCGTGAACCAGCGACGAAGGTTTCCGAGCAAACCCATTGATTGTCCTTTCAGATCGTGGCGGCGAATGCGCCAGCGCGGCGCCGGACCCGGCACCACGCCATTGTCGATTCTTCTGTCAGGACCGGTACGCGACCGGATCCTCCATCCAGGTCTCGACCGCGGACGCCCGCCAACCTGAACCCTTCTGGCTGATCCGGACCTGGTGCGGAAATGTTCCTTCTGCGATCTTGCGGTAGAGCGTCGTTCTCGAGAGCCCTGTCCGATACAGCACGTCGCTCAACCTCAGTATTCGTTCTCCTTTGGACATCAGCTTCGCCTCCGCATCTTCGAAAATTCCCTGTCGCCGGCCATGAAGCGTTCGACCATCGGCACGATCAGGCGCTCCGGCGGCATCGGTTCGGCAAGGCCGTTCGCTGCCGCGTGCACACGGGCATAATCGGTCAGCTCCCGGATGAGCGGCCCTGGCACATCTATGCTGAGCTTGACGGGCTTTTCGTCGATCAGCGGCCCGAGGCGGAGCTTGCTCACAGCCTTACCTTCGCATTCGCCGGCGCAACGATAATATCCCGCGTCACCAGCACGCGCAGACGCGCGCCCTCCCGAATACGAATCGTGGGCAGAACGCCGAGCTCGCGCTCGACGATCTGGCGACCTGTTTCATGCGCCGTGTCATGCGCACCGCCTCGTAGCGCCCGCGCGAGGCGGTCTTCGGAATTACTGGCGAGTTCCGTCCCGAAACCGAGAAGGGTGGAGATTGGCGCAGCACGGATCATGTTGCCGAAATGATAGTCCGTCCTGTCCTTGAGGCCTGCGGCTCCCGAGGCGTCGCCTCCCGGCAGCCTGCCGAGCGAAATCGATCGCCCGTCCGAGAAGATGAGGCGATCCCAAGCCACCAGCACGCGCTTCTGGCCCGCGGTGATCTCGCTATCATATTCGCCGACCAGCCGGGCGCCCTGCGGAATTAGCAAGAACCGGCCGGTCGGGCTGTCGTAGACATTCTCGGTCACCTGCGCCGTGACCTGGCCTGGCAGGTCGGAATCGATCGCGGTGATGAGCGCGGCCGGGATGATGCTGCCAGCCTGCAATATCCGCGCTGAACTCGCCTCGCGGATGCGCTCCGCACTCTCCGCGCCGCGCCTTCCGCTCTCTGCCAGAAAGGCACGGCGCGATGCGGCAGCGGATCCATCTGCGGACTGAGGCTCTCTTCCCGCAGCCGCAGGCGCTGCCAGCACCGGCGCAGTTCCATCAACGGTGGTAGTTCCGCTACCTAGGAAAAGCCTGCTGGCCCTCGCGCTATCGCTCTCTTGTTCGGCGCGCTGGCGAGCCTGTTCGGCGGGGTCGGGCTGGCTTGACGGCGGCGGAGCCATATTCGGCACCTGAACCACCTCCCCGTTTGCCTGTGCCGAGACGATCGGGCGGCCGAGATCGCCGGGGAGCGGCGGTCCGAGTTTCGGGATCGAACCGTAGTCCGCGGGCGCGCCTGTCACCGTTTCGGAGCGGTTTCGGCCGTCGGCACGGTACAGATTTTCGGGGTCTTTGGGCGCGACAGGCTGGAGCGCGTAGAGAAGCGCCCCGCCGATGCCGACGCCAGCGACCGCACCGATCGAGGCCAAGGCTTTGCGCGAGAGCCGCATGACCCGCGGCGGCTCCGCTCCAAGCCGGAAGCCCTCGGGGCGCTCCGGCGCGATGGGTACCGGGTCGAAGGCCTCGGCGTCCGTGGTCGGCGGCTCGCTATTGTCGGGGGCGCTCACGACCGCCCCCGCCCGCGCGCAGCCTGGCGCTCGATCCTGATCTCCCGGGCCGCCTTGCCGATGCCGAGCCGGAGAACCGCGCGGTCGATAAGCCGATCGACGAGTAGATAGCGGCCATGAACCCGAAAGTTCAGCAGTTCCGCTTCCCCCTTCTCGCCCAGCGCGAAGATCGGCGGCATCTCGTCCGACGCGATGCCTTCCTCGAACTCGATAAATGTCTGGCGCCCGTCATCGAAGACGCGAATCGGGCGCCACGCGACCTTGTCACCCGAGACGCGGTAGCGGAAGTTGAGCGCAACGAGGTCGGTACCCGCAGCTACCGGCGCGGCCGCGGCGCGCTCGGCTTCGGCGGTCCGGAGCGCGATCAGCTCGTCTGCGGGATAGGTCCACGAAACCGAAGCCATGTAAGTCGCGGCAGTTGCGCGCAATTCGACGTGATAGGTGCGACGATCGGTGTTGATGACGAGATTCGTGGAAATGTCGGGCCGGGTTGGCTTCACCAGGATGTGAACACGGCGCGAGCCTCCGGTCCCGCTGAGCGTATCACCGATGATCCAGCGCACCGTGTCGCCGGCTGCGACCGGTCCCGGCCCGACGAGCGTCTCGCCTTCCTGCAGCACGATGTCGGTTACCTGACCCGGCGCGGAATAGATCTGATAAAGCGCACCGTCAGCCCAGGCATATTGCTGGATCGCGTTGCGGTAGCTCTGCCGGTCAGGCTGCACCCGGGCCTCGGCATTGGCGCGCCCTACCCGGAGCTTGGGATCGGCGGGCTCGGCAGAGACGGAAGACGCCAGCAGCAGCGGCAGTCCGGCGAGCAGGAGGACGGGATCGCGCTTCATTGGTTGAGTTCCTTTGACCATGAAATTGCCGTGACAAAGAGCCCGAGCGGATTTTTCCGGAGCGCGTCGGGCGTGCGCGGCGGTTGGATTCGGACAGTGAGAATTGCGGACCAGCGCGATTTCTCGATCAGGCTGCCGTCCTGGTAACGGCGCTCGCTCCAAGCGATGCGGAAGCTGTCCCTCGATGCGCGAATGACGCTCGAGACGTCGACGGCCACCTGGAATTTTCCGACCTCGGCGAACGGGTCGTGGTTCCGCGCATAATCGTTGAGCGCCTGGGCGCCGGTCTCCCCGGCGAAATCATAGGCCGACAGCCAGTCCTCGCGCAGCACCACGGGATCCGCGGGGATCGATCGCACATGCTCGATGAAGCGCGCGAGGTGAAACGCGACCTGCGGATCGGTCGGGCTGTAGTCGGCATTCGCAGGCGCCACCGCCCTCGCCTCGCCGAGCTTGTCGACCTCGACGACCCAGGGCGTGATCGTGCCCCTCGCCGATTGCCAGACCAGGCCGCCTGCGAGCCCCCCCGAGAGTGCCAGGCATCCGAAGAAGGCAAGCCGCCAGTTCTTCGCCTGGACCCGGGCGGAGCCGATACGGTCGTCCCATATCTGCTGCGCCCGTTGGTACGGCGTCACCGGGACGGGCGATTGCCCGTAACGGATCGTGGATCGTCGGAACATGAATCCTCACTCCTTCTGGCTGATGTCGGGGGCGCTGCCGGCGCCATGGCTGTCGCCGGCCTTGAGCGTCTGCGACGCGATGGTGGCCCCGCTCGTCACCGCTTGTCGGCGCCGGAGCGCCGCGGCCCAAGGCGGCGGACCATCGGCAGGGGCAGGACCGGAAGCCGCAGCGCCTCCCGCCTTCCCCGCCGAGAAACTGTCGCGGATGCGATCTGCCGCCTTGCGAGCGGGCGCGCCGGCACCCCGAGCGGCCGAGCGGGCGACCTCCGCCATTCCGCCCCCAAATGCGGCCGCTCCCTGCTTTCCGGCCGCCCCGCGAGCGTACGCCGCCGATGCTCCGCCAGCGGCACGCGAGCCGCCCATCGCTGCTCGCCCGGCGGCACTGCTTGCGGCACCGACGGCGAGGGTTGCTCCCGCGGCCCCGGCGGCCAGCGTGGCGCCTGCCGCGACCGTCGTTCCCGCTGCGGCGCCTGCGCCAAGCTGGGGCCCGCCGGCGACAATGCCGTTTGCGATTCCCGGGCCGAAAATCCCCAAGCCCAGCAGTGTGAGCGCGCCGAGCGCGATCGCCATGACCTGCTCGAGATCGGGCTCCGGGCCGAGACCGGCCTGCATGAAGCGGTCGAACAAGATCGTGCCGATGCCGGTGATCACCGCCAGCACGAGCACCTTGATGCCCGACGAAATGACATGTCCGAGCACGCGTTCAGCCATGAAGGCGGTACGGCCGAAGAATGCGAAGGGCAGCAGGACGAAGCCTGCGAGCGTCACCAACTTGAATTCGAGGATCGTCACGAAGATCTGCACCGCGAGGATGAAGAAGGCGAGCACGACGATCACCCAAGCGATCAGCAGGATCATGATCTGGACGAAGTTGGTGAAGAGGCCGACAGGCCCCATCAGGTCGGCCGAGGCGTCGATCAGTGGCTGGCCCGCATCGAGCCCGGTCGCCGCGACGACGCCCGGCCGCATGAAGTCACTGATCGCCATCGGCGCACCGCTGGCTTTGAGCCCAAGACCGGCGAAGCTCTCGAGAAGGATAGACGCCAGCGATGCGAAATTGCCGATAATGAAAGCGAAAACACCGATGTAGAGCGTCTTCTTGATAAGCCGCTGCAGCACATCCTCATCGGTGCCCCATGCCCAGAAGAGCGCCGCGATCGTAACGTCGATGACGATAAGGGTCGTGGACAGGAAGCCGACCTCGCCGCCGAGCAGACCGAAGCCGCTGTCGATATAGGTCGAGAATACCGACAGGAACTGGTCGATGACGCCGGTATCATTCATTTCGTCTCATCCTCTTGTCCGAAGAAGCGGCGGCGCTTCGCGTCCCAGGCGGCGGTGCATTCCGCGTCGGCCTCGGTCGCCGTGCGGCACCGCGAGGGAACCGCGGCGGCTGTGGGCGGTGCGTCCGCCCCGGAGATCTGGAGAGCGGACGCACCGGAAACGGACGGCGAAATGGCGGACAGCATTGCAAGCGTCAGAACGAGCGCCCCGAGCAGTGCGGCCACCGCGATCTTCGCCGTCCGTCCCATCTTAATTCTTGCTGCGGAACCGCCGGAAACGCTCGCGCGCCTCGGCCTCGGCCGCCGCGCTGCGGGCGGCATCGACCGCCTGCGCGCGGCCCTGCGCCACGATCGCGGCGGTTAGGTCAGCGAGCTGTTGCGACTGGAGCGCGAGCAGCTGGTTCCCGGCTTGCGCCGCCTGAAGCGCGCCGGCGGCCGACTGGCTCGCGTTGACGAGCGTGCCGATCGACTGGCGGGTAACCCCGAGATTGCCGACGATGCCCGCCTGCACCTTCATTGCGTCCTCGAACGCGCCGACGCTGTCTTTCCAGCGCGCGTCGGCGTTGGCGACCATCGTCGCCTGCGAGCCGGCGAGCGAAGCACCTTTGTACCGGCCCTCGAATGCGGACTGGACGTCCTTCACGTCATAGGCGATCCGCTGGGCCTCGCTCAGCAGCTGGCGGGTCTGATCGACCTGACCCTGCAGTTCGCCGAGCGTCGACGTCGGCAGACTGGCCAGATTCTTCGCCTCGTTGAGCAGCGAGGTCGTCTGGTTCTGGAGCTGCTTGATCTGGTTGTTGATCTGCTCGAGCGTGCGCGCCGCGGTCAGGATATTCTGGGCATAATTGCGCGGGTCGTGGACAATCCCGCCCACCTGGGCGGCAGCCGGCGACGCGGTGGCAATTGCCGCAAGCGGCACGGCGCACAGCAGCCCGGCAGTCAGCGATCGGGAAATGAGGGGCTTCATGACACTTCTCCTTCAGGGGGGATGGGTTTGAGATCGGCGAGAAGCTCGGCTGCCCAGGCAGCGCTCCGGTGGCGGAGCCACGCAGCGGCAAAGCCCTGCTGGCCATGCGCTTCGACCAACTCGGCGATGCGAAGCTGATCCGACTTCGAGGAGGCGGCCGTGAAGGCGAGCGCGACTTCGCCGAGCCCCAGATCGAACAATCGATTGCCGCGCCGCGACTGGCAGTAATAGTCGCGCTTTGGGGTGGCCCGGCTCAATATCTCGATCTGCCGGTCGTTGAGGCCGAAGCGGCCGTACACCCGGGATATCTGCGGCTCGGCTGCGCGTTCGTTCGGCAGGAATATGCGCGTGGGACAGCTTTCGATGATGGCGGGCGCAATGGCCGAACTTTCGATGTCGGCGAGGCTCTGGGTCGCGAATATGACGCTCGCATTCTTCTTGCGCAGCGTCTTCAGCCACTCGCGAAGCTGTGCGGCGAAGGCCGGGCTATCGAGGACAAGCCAGCCCTCGTCGATGATGATGAGGGTCGGGGACCCGTCGAGGCGCCCCTCTATACGATGGAACAGATAGGAGAGGACAACGGCAGCAGACGATGCGCCCACGAGACCTTCCGTCTCAAGCGCCTGCACACGCGCGTCGCCGAGACGCTCTTCCTCGGCATCGAGCAGCCGGCCCCATGCCCCCCCGACGAGATAGGGCGCCAACGCCCGCTTGAGCGGCTGCGACTGGAGCAGCACCGCGAGCCCGGTCAACGTCCGCTCCGATCGCGGCGCAGTCGCGAGGGACGTGAGGGCAGACCAGATATAGTCCTTCGCTGCCGGATCGACGGCAATGCCCTCGCCTGCCAGCAGCGCGGAGATCCATTCGGCCGCCCAGGCGCGCTCGGCCGCTTCGTCGATGCGTGCAAGCGGCTGCAATGCGACACCGCCTGCGCTGTCGTCGAGCGCTCCGCCGAGGTCCTGCCAGTCGCCGCCCATTGCAATTGCCGCAGCGCGGATCGATCCCCCGAAATCGAAGGCAAAGATCTGGTTGGCGGGATAGCGGCGGAACTGGAGCGCCATGAGCGCGAGCAGCACCGATTTGCCGGCGCCCGTGGGTCCCACCACCAATGTGTGACCGACATCGCCGACATGAAGCGTCAGGCGGAACGGGGTCGAGCCTTCGGTCTTGCCGTAAAGCAAGGGGGCGTCACCGAAATGCTCGTCCTGTTCCGCCCCCGCCCACACCGCGGAGAGAGGAAGCAGGTGGGCGAGATTGAGGGTGGAAATGGGAGGTTGGCGGACGTTCGCGTAAACATGGCCCGGCAGGCTTCCGAGCCACGCCTCGACGGCGTTCACGCCCTCGACCATGCAGGTGAAGTCGCGGCCCTGAATGACCTTCTCGACAAGGCGGAGCTTTTCGGCGGCGAGCCCGGCGTCCCGGTCCCAGACCGTCACGGTCGCGGTGACATAGGCGATCCCGGCATTGTCGGCGCCGAGTTCCTGAAGCGCCATGTCTGCGTCGGCCGCCTTGTTCGACGCATCGCTGTCGACGAGCACCGAGGCCTCGTTGGTCATCACCTCCTTGAGGATCGCGGCGACCGACTTTCGCTTGGCGAACCATTGTCGCCGGATCTTCGTCAGCAGCCTGGTTGCGTCATTCTTGTCGAGCATGATCGCGCGCGTTGACCAGCGATATCCGAAAGCAAGCCGGTTCAGCTCGTCGAGCAGCCCCGGAAAGGTGACGCTCGGAAATCCCGTGATCGTGAGCGTGCGGATGTGATGATTGCCAAGCCGCGGCTCCAGCCCGCCGACAAGTGCCTCGTCGGTCAGCAAGGCGTCGAGGTAGGCGGGCGTCTCGGGGACGCGTACGCGCTGCACTTTGGTCGAGATGGTGCTGTGCAGATAGGTGAGCGTCTCGGCATCGCCGAGCCATTCCGCCTCGGGCATGAAACCTTCAATGAGGTGCAGCAGCCGATCGGTCCGGTCGATGAAGCTTGCGAGAAGTTCCTTCGGGTCGACGCCCTTCTTCGACCGCCCCTCGTAGAGCCACGCCTCGGCGCGTGCGGCCTCCTCGGCGGGCGGCATCCACAGAAGCGTCAGATGATAGAAGCTCTCGAAATGCGCCCCTTCCTCGCGAAACTGCTCGCGGCGTTCGACATCAACCAGCTCCGAGACCGGATCGGGAAATTCGGAGAGCGGGTAGCTTTGCGCGGTAACACGTTGGGCTTCCACGAAAACAGCCCATCCCGACCCGAGGCGCCGGAGCGCGTTGTTGAGCCGCGAGGTGACGGCGACGAGTTCGGCGGGCGTGGCGCTGTCGAGATCGGGGCCGCGGAAGCGCGCCGATCGCTGGAACGACCCGTCCTTGTTCAGCACCACGCCCCGCGCAACGAGGCATGCCCAAGGGAGGAAGTCGGCGAGCGCGGCGGATTTCGTGCGATATTCGGAGAGATTCATCATGGCTGCATCCAGACCGGATATTTGAGATGGCGCCGCGCGACATCGACGAAGGCGGGATCGCGGCGCGCGCTCCACACGGCGATCGCATGGCCGATCGCCCAGATGGCGAGGCCGACGAGCCAGAGCCGGAGGCCGAGACCGATCGCGCCGGCGAGCGTGCCGTTTACGATCGCAAGGCTCCGCGGCGCGCCGCCGTGCAGGATCGGCTCGGCGAGCGCACGGTGCACCGGCGCGAAGAAACCAGCGATGTCCGCTTCGCCCGACATCAGGCGAGCGCCCCGCCCCCAAAGGAGAAGAAGGACAGGAAGAAGCTCGACGCCGCGAATGCTATCGAAAGGCCGAATACGATCTGCACCAGCCGCCGGAAGCCGCCCGACGTGTCGCCGAACGCGAGGCTGAGGCCCGTCACGATGATGATGATCACCGCGACGATCTTCGCGACCGGCCCTTCGATGCTTTCGAGGATCGACTGGAGCGGCGCTTCCCATGGCATCGACGATCCGCCGGCATGCGCGAGCGGCGCCGTGTAGATGAGCCCGGCCGCCGTGATGGCGGCGACACCGAAGCGGTCGAGCATGGTGCCGCCGCGCAGGCGGCGCTTCATATCTTTCGTCATTGCGAAACTCCTGTCCGAGGGGTGGAAATCGGGGCGATGCGATAGTCGCCGGTGACGGGATCAAGCCCATCGACG
>JAEWIL010000176.1 GCA_023387085.1 Pseudomonadota bacterium
CCCTCGGCTGGAACCGCCCGGCCCGCCGCGGCGACGGCCCCCCAGACCCCGCCCGGCGCTGCCGGGCGGGATACCCATTTCTGGGGATGCGGAGCCCTGCGGCATGGAATTGGCGGACGGCGCGCCGTCGCCGAGTCTCGTGCCTTGCATGGAGGCGCGCATGCCGGGAGGAAAAGGGCAAGAAGGGGGCGGCAAGGCCTGGCGCGACTTCCCCGGCTTCGCGCAGGAGTTTCTGCGCCGCAATCCCGAATATCGCCGCGACTATGAGTGCGTCATGTCGGATCCGGATGGCGACCCGGCGGCGCAGGAGGTGATGGCCCGGCGATGGGGCCTCTGCTTTCCCGGCGGATCCCGACCTGTCGGCGCTCGCCGCGCCCGCCGTCTGGGATCCTGGCGTATGCCCCTTTGTCACCGTCCTCGGTCCGGCGCTGGCGGGAATGGCGACATCTCCCCAATTCGAACCCGCCCATTGGCCGCGCGCGATTGCCTCGCGCGGCTCGGTAGATGCGACCCATATAGTTATGGGCGACGGCCTTTCGGTTCATAGGGTCTGCCTTCGCAGCCTGCCAGCCGGCGGGGCGCTGGCGGCGCTGATTCCCTGCGATGCGCTCATCGACACCCGCCTTGAGGCGCTCGCCAGCCTCGACCGTTGGCTGCGCGGCGTGCGCCCTGCAGCGGGGGTGTCGGCGCCCACCGCCTATCAGGCCCGGCGCCTCCACCTGTTGCTCGCAATTCTCGATCTGCGCGCCGGGGGCGAGGCCACGAGCCATGGCATCGCGCAGTGCCTCGTCTATCCGCGCCTATCCATCGCGCGGGGCGCATCATGGAAAGCGTCGCCCGAACGCCGCCGGACGCAGCGCCTGATCCGCGAAGCCGAGGCGCTCGCCGCGGGCGGCTATCGCGCCCTGCTCGCGGGCCGGGCGGGGCGACAAAAATAGCCCGGCGATTCAGCCGCTCCCCCACCCGCCCGAATTCGCGCCACGACGCCCCATCACCCGCTGCTCCGCCTTTTCGGGAGCCGCCGCTGCAAGGAGCATCCTATGACCGCCGCGTATCCGCCCCGCTATTTGAGGACTCCTGACGCGGCACGCCGCGTCGGCCTCTCGCCGCGTACGCTCGAAAAGCATCGCTGCTACGGCACCGGTCCTGCATATCGCAAACTCGGCGGCCGCGTCGTCTATGCGATCGACGAACTCGACGCATGGGTCGAACTCGGGCGGCGCTCCTCGACGTCTGATCCGGGCGTCGGCACCGTCCATCCGGCACGCCGGGGGCTCGCCTGATGTCCCGCGCCGGCGTGGCATTCTGCGCACCTCTCCCGCCGCATGGCGGCGCTCTCGGAGCGCCGCCGGTGTCGCCCCCGAACAGCGGTTTGACCGAAGTCGAACTGACCTCGATCAAGGGCCGTCAGGAACATTGGATTCGCTTCGGCCGTATTGCCACCGAGCGGATATTGAGCCGTTCGACGCGCGTTGCGGCTTTTCGCCCGGGCGCGGTCTTTGCGTTCGTGCGCCGGACGTCGAACGACTTCGGCACCGTCCATTCGAGCATGGCGATCGCGGTCGCGGTGACGCCCGGCCAGCCATTTTCGACCCTGCCCTTCGTCCGTCCCGGCGCCGAAATCCTTGCCCGCATCGATAGCTGGTCCAACGTCGCGCAGGCACTCGCGGCGATCGACGCGATGGAGGCGGAAGGCGTCGATCCGTGCGATGTGTCGCCCGATCATTGGCGCCACCTCGGCAACCGGCTCGCCGCCGGTTTGCCGTTCCGGCCCTTCGGCCTCGATCGCCACACGGCATGGCTGCGCCGCCGGGCGAGCGAGGCATGAACCGCCGGCTCTTCCGCGCGGCGGTCGGTGCAGCGGCGCTGTTCACCACCTCCTTTGTCGCGGTCGCCTGGCTGAAGCCGGCGCCGCGACTGATCTGGAATGCGAGCGCCAGCGTCCCGATCGGCCTCTACCGGATCGACGTCGGCGCGCGGCCGCGGCTCGGCGACCTTGTCGCCATCGACCCGCCGCCGGGGCTCGCGGCCTATCTTTTCCGCCGCGAATATCTTCCGCTCGGGGTGCCGCTGCTCAAGCATGTGGCCGGACTTCCCGGCTCGCTGGTCTGCCGTTCCGGTGCATTTGTCACGATCGATGGCGCAGGCGTAGCCCGTGCACTGGCGCGCGACGGGGCAGACCGTCCGCTCCCGGTCTGGAGCGGTTGCCGCACCATCGGACCAGACGAAATATTCCTGATCAATGCGGCGCGGGACAGCCTCGACGGGCGATATTTCGGGGCGATTCCGACAGCCGGACTGATTGGCACGGCGCACCCGGTCCTGACGCGCACCAGCGTCGAAGCTCCGCTTCGCTGGCACCGCGCGGGTCCGTGCTTCGGACGCATGTCCGACGAGCGGGAGCCGGGACGATGATCGCCCCCCGGCTGCGGCGGACCCTCGCCAAAATGTCTGTGCTGTGCCGGGCGATGCGCTTCGGCGCACGGCGCGCTGCCCTATTGCCTGCACTGCTTCTGCTCCCGATCTGCGCTCCGACTGCGGCCGCGGCGCAGCAGGAGCGCCATCCCTATGCCGCTCCGGTCGCCGAAGCGGCGCAGCGCTTCGGCATCCCGGAGCTCTGGATCTGGCGCGTGATGCACGCCGAAAGCCGCGGTCGAATCAGTGCAGTCTCGCGCGCCGGGGCCATGGGTCTGATGCAGATCATGCCCGCAACCTGGGCGTCGCTGACGGCGCGCCACCGGCTCGGCTCGGACCCCTTCGACGCGCGTGCGAATATCCTCGCGGGTGCGGCCTATCTGCGCGCGATGTGGGACCGCTATGGCGATGTCGGGCTGATGCTCGCTGCCTATAATGCCGGTCCCGGCCGCGCCGATGCCTATGTCGCGGGTCGGCGGGGATTGCCCGCGGAGACGCGCGCCTATGTCGCCACGATCGCGCCCGAACTGCATGCGCCGCTTGCAACTTCTGCCGCACTTTCGCTGCCGAAAGGGTCACCGGGCTGGCGTGATGCAGCCCTGTTTGTCGCACCCTCCGCGGCGGTCGACAGCGACCGCCCGGCAGCATCGGCAGGCGAAGCGACTGCCACTCCCGGCGCAGGCTCACCGCTTTTCATTCCTCGCTCCGGGCAGCGTCAGCCATGATGTTGGGCTGCAATCCGATCCTTCGCGCCGGTCCCGATCGGGCGCCGAGCGTTGCAGTGTCTGTGGCAGAATCCGGCTTGCTGGCTGGCAGGACTGGCAGCCTCAACTCTCTGCTGCCCGGAGCCTGGGTCATGCCTGAACCCATGGCCTTTCAGGTAAAGAAGCTGGGCCGCGATGCTACGCATCGGACCCGTAATTTGGATACACACCTCACGCACGGGTGCATCCAGCTTTTCCGCCACTTTTTGAGCGGCGGATTCGACGTCGCTTCGGATCGCGTGCTCATAAATGCTGGAATTCCGCTGCTTTTGGCGACGTCGCATCGGCGTCGCACTCGGGCGATATGATGAAGCTTGTCAGGCATACGGTTCGACTGCCGGTCGAGGTCGACAAGGCGATTGGCGAGCTTGCGAAAGCGAAAGGCGAAACCGCCTATGCGATCCTCGCGACCTGCGTCGAAGCCGGGGTCGCAGCGCTGTCGAGCCCTGTCGATGACGGATCCGACAATCGCGAACTCGTCGCCGAACTTGTGTCGATCGGTGCCCGGCTGGTCGATGTCGAGCGCATGCTCGACCGCGCCTTGTTCACCGCCTGCGCTTCCTATTGCTACGCGCGCAGTGCCGCCTTTGGTGGCGGGAAGAGCGACGAGGCGATTGGCGTCGAGATAAGCCGCGCCTATGATCGCCAGCGGCGCCTTGCCGAGGAGCATGGTTCATGATGCGCGATCGGGACCAGCGCATCCATGCCGACGCGTTGCGGCGTCATTGGCGATCGAACCAGGCGCGGCGACTCAAACGCTATGCGGTCATTCTCACGGGAACGATCGCGCTCGGCGGCCTGGCGCTCCCCTATCTGATGCTGTCGCCGGCGACGATGCAGGCGACGGGGACCTGGTATGCCGCCCGTTTGAAGACCTGGATAGCGAGCGGCACCGAAGCCGAGCCCGGCATCATGATCAATCAGGACGGAGAGCGCTACGAGGCATCCGCCCGATTGGTCGCGGCGCATCCTTATTATCGCCGATCGGCCGAGACGGTGGTCGCATTCTTTGTACGCGGATGCTGGCTGGGGTTTGTAGCATGGCTGGCGGGTCTGGTCCTGCTTCGTGGTTCGATGGCCCGGCGGCGCGAACATATGCTGGGCGACCGTGTGATCGGCGGGACGATCGTTACGACCGAGAAGAAGCTCGCGCATCTGACGCGTGGCGAAGCGCGCGGGCATGCGCTTGCGATCGCGACAGTTCCGCTGCCCATCCGCCTCGAAACCCGCCACATGGCAATGGTCGGCACGACGGGCAGCGGCAAGACGACGGTGCTGCGCCAGCTGCTCGACGGCATCGAGGCGCGCGGCGAGGCGGCGCTTGTCTATGATACGAGCGGCGAGTTCGTCGCCCAATATTACGACCCCTACCGCGGCGACATCATCCTCAATCCGTTCGACGCCCGCTGCGCTATCTGGACACCCTTCGCGGAGATGGCGCATCCGGCGGACGCCGACCGGATTGCGCAGCAGCTTATCACCGAGACCGGCCAGCATGATCGCGACGTATGGCTGGAGACGAGCCGCATTCTCGTCGCCAACATGATCCGCGCGCTGTGGGGCGAGGGCAAATGCACGCTCCCCGATCTTCTCCATGCATTGCAGGTGCGGACCAAAGAGGATCTCAAACAATGGCTCGGGAGCAGCTCGTCGGCGCGGACCTTCGCTGACGATGCCGACCGCGCGACGGGAAGCGTGCTATTCATGCTCGCCAAGGCCGCGAACCTCATCCAGTTCCTGCGCATCGACGAGGGTCGGGAGAAGGCCTTTTCCTTCCGCGATTTCATATCTGGCCTCGACCAGCATTCGGGCGCGAAGCCCTGGATCTTCGTGCCGCGAAAGGAGGATTATTTCGAGGCGTCGAAGCCGCTGCTTGCCTGCTGGCTCGAATGCGCCGCAAGCGCGCTGCTCGGGCTGTCGCCTTCGGCCGACCGCCGCGTCTGGTTCATTCTCGACGAACTCGCGGACCTGCCCCGCGTCGAGAATCTCGCGCGGTTGCTCCCCGAGGGGCGCAAGTTTGGCGCGGCGGTTGTGCTCACCTTTCAGGCGATTGGGCAAATGCGGCATCGATATGGCGACGATCTTGCCGAATCGATGCTCGGCTGCTGCAACACCAAGCTCTTCCTCCAGATGACCGACAGCGAGTCGCGGCAATGGGCGAGCGACACCATCGGGAGCTGCGAGGTCGAAGAGCCGACGATCAGCGCCGCGCTCGCCGAGGGTGACGACAAGCCGCGCACGACGCTCGGTCGCCAGCGCAAGGTCCGGCCCGCCATTCTCGAAAGCGAGCTGCGACTACCCAAGCATCAGGGCTATTTGCTGTTCCCTGATGGATTGCCGGTCGCGAGGATCGCTCTCACTGACGATCATATCGCGTGGGGCGGCCACCCCCGCCCGCCCCGGGTTTTGGGGGGAGATCCCCCCCC
>JAEWIL010000230.1 GCA_023387085.1 Pseudomonadota bacterium
TGTCGGGCGTGCCGATCGGGATGAAGGACCTGTTCGCGACGAACGGCGTCCAGACGACCGCCGCGAGCCATATGCTCGAAGGCTTTGTGCCGCGCTATGAATCGACCGTCTCGCAGAAATTGTGGGACGCGGGCTGCGGGATGCTGGGCAAGCTGAACCTCGATCAGTTTGCGATGGGGTCTTCGAACGAGACGAGCTATTTCGGCAACGTCATCAGCCCGTGGAAGCGCAAGGATGGCGGCAATGCCGCGCTAGCGCCCGGCGGATCGTCGGGCGGATCGTCGGCGGCGATCGCGGCGCGGCTTTGCCCCGCGGCGACGGGGACCGATACCGGCGGCTCGATCCGCCAGCCCGCGGCCTTCACCGGCATTTCGGGGATCAAGCCGACCTATGGCCGCTGCTCGCGCTGGGGCATCGTCGCGTTCGCCAGCTCGCTCGACCAGGCGGGGCCGATGGCGCGCGACGTTCGCGACTGCGCGATCATGCTCGAAAATATGGCGGGATTTGATCCCAAGGATGCGACGAGCCTCGACTTGCCCGTTCCCAATTGGGAAGCGGCTTTGTCGAGTGATCTCAAAGGCAAGAAGGTCGGTATTCCTAAAGAATATCGCCTCGAAGGCATCGATCCCGAAATCGACGCGATGTGGGACGCCGGCATCGCGATGTTGAAGGACGCCGGGGCCGAAGTCGTCGAGATCAGCCTGCCGCACACCAAATATGCCCTGCCGACCTATTATATCATCGCGCCCGCCGAGGCGTCGTCGAACCTCGCGCGCTATGACGGCGTGCGGTACGGATTGCGCGACCTGCCGCAGGGTGCGGGGCTGCAGGACATGTATGCCGCGACGCGCGCCGAAGGCTTTGGGCCCGAGGTCAAGCGCCGTATCATGATCGGCACCTATGTGCTGTCGGCCGGTTTCTACGACGCCTATTACACGCAGGCGCAAAAGGTCCGCACGCTGATCGCGCGCGATTTCAACAATGCCTTCGAAAGCTGCGACGTGATCCTTGCGCCGACCGCGCCGTCGGCGGCGTTCGGGCTCGGCGAGAAGACCGCCGATCCGCTGTCGATGTATTTGAACGACGTGTTCGCGGTGCCCGCGAGCCTCGCGGGGCTGCCCGCGATGTCGGTCCCCGCGGCGCTGAACCGCGAAGGCCTGCCGCTGGGGCTCCAGATCATCGGCAAGGCGTTCGACGAGCAGGGCGTGCTCAACGCCGGGCTGGCAATTGAAGAGCGCGCGGGCTTCAACGCGCGCGCCGAAAAGTGGTGGTAAGATGAGCGATTATCGCATCAAGGGCGAAACCGGCGAGTGGGAGGTTGTGATCGGCCTCGAGGTCCATGCGCAGGTCACCTCCAACGCCAAGCTGTTCTCGGGCGCCGCGACGGCGTTCGGGGCCGAGCCGAACACGCAGGTGTCGCTCGTGGACGCCGCGATGCCGGGGATGCTGCCGGTGCCCAACCGCGAATGCATCCGCCAGGCGGTGCGCACGGGCATGGCGATCGACGCGCAGATCAACAAATGGTCGCGGTTCGACCGCAAGAATTATTTCTACGCCGATCTGCCGCAGGGTTATCAGATTTCACAGCTGTATCATCCGCTTGTCGGCGAAGGTTCGCTGACGATCGAGGCGGACGAAAAGGCCGGCATCTCCGAGGCGAAGCGGATCGGAATCGAACGCATCCACGTCGAGCAGGACGCCGGCAAGCTGATGCACGACCAACATCCGACGATGTCCTATGTCGACCTCAACCGCTCGGGCGTCGCGCTGATGGAAATCGTCTCGCGCCCCGACATGCGTTCGCCCGCCGAGGCGGGGGCCTATGTCCGCAAGCTGCGCTCGATCCTGCGCTATGTCGGCTCGTGCGACGGCAATATGGAAGAGGGCTCGATGCGCGCCGACGTCAACGTGTCGGTCCGCAAGCCCGGCGACGAATTCGGCACGCGCACCGAGACGAAGAACGTCAATTCGGTCCGCTTCGTAATGGCGGTGATCGAGGGCGAGGCGAAACGTCAGGTTGCGCTGATCGAGAGCGGCGGCGAAGTGGTGCAGGAAACGCGCCTGTACGATCCCGACCGTAACGAGACGCGCTCGATGCGGTCGAAGGAAGACGCGCACGACTATCGCTATTTCCCCGACCCCGACCTGCTGCCGCTCGAACTCGACGATGCGTTCCTCGACGAATGCCGTGCGAGCCTGCCCGAACTGCCCGACGCCAAGCGCGCGCGATACTTGGGGCTGGGCATTTCGGCCTATAACGCCGACGTGCTGACTGCCGAGGTCGAGGCGGCGCGCTGGTTCGATACTTTGCTCGAAGCGGGCGCGAAGCCCGCAGCGGCGGCGAACTGGGTGACGAGCGAGCTGTTCGGTGCGCTCAACCGGCTGGGCCGCGACATTACGGATTCGCCGGTCAGCCCGGCGCAGGCCGCCGAACTGCTCGGCCTTGTCGCCGACGGCACGATTTCGGGCACGATCGCGAAGGCGGTGTTCGAGAAGATGCTCGAAACGGGCGACGGTGCCGCGGCTATCGTCGATCGCGAAGGGCTCAAGCAGACCAGCGACACCGGCGCAATCGAGGCCGAGATCGCCAAGGTCCTCGCCGCCAATGCCGACAAGGTCGAGCAGTATAAGGGCGGCAAGGAAGCGCTGTTCGGCTTCTTCGTCGGCCAGACGATGAAGGCGATGCAGGGCAAGGCCAACCCGCAGGTTGTCAACGAACTGCTCCGGAAAGCGCTCGGCTGATCGCGAGTGATCCGGTTCACAGCAAATGCAGCAACAGCGATGTCATACGCATTGGAATCGATGCGAAAATGACAGCAAAGGGTGGATGGTGATGAAGCAGTATCTTGGTCCCGTCGCCGGTGTTCTGCATCTTGCCCTCGGCAGCGTCGCAAGCGCAGCGCCCGCGCCTCCCATCACCGAAGGCTATGACTGGACCATGCGCGTCAACGACGAGGAACGCACGCAAAGCGCGATCCTCGCCTATGAGATCGCCGACACCGACGACCAGCCGCTGGCGTTCAGCTGCGAGGAGGGCGGAAACCGCATCTTCGCCAGCATCACCGGCGGCGATCCCGAACTGACCGCGATCGAACTGGTTTCGGGCGATGCACGGCTTAAGCTGAGCGGGACGACCGACACCGAGGAAATGCCCTATTTCCTGTCCGAAGAAATCGCGGGCGGATCGCCGCTCATCCACGCCTTCGCCGCGAACGGCTGGCTGCGCCTGATCGCTTCGGGCGAAACGACCGACATGGCTGCGACCGCCAAGGGCAAAGATGCAATCGCGCGGTTCGTGCGCTTCTGTACGCACTAAGGCCGCAATCGCTTTCGGACCCGTGTTGCGCTTTGCGGCGATCCATCCAGGTTGGTCCATTCCGCCTCTTGTGGTCCTCATTGCGGTTGGGCACACGCATGAACGGCTTGGGTCGAAACTTCCGAGTCGACCAATTCGTCCGGGGGGATGGGGATGTCGAAGAATGGATTGTGGGTCGCCGCGATGGCGGCGGGGCTTTGCTTTGCTGCGCCCATGGCACATGGTCAGGAAAAGAGCGCGACGCGGGAAGGGTTTTCTACCCAATCGCTGAGCGGACAGAAAATCCTTCTCTTCCGGCCGTCGGTGTGGGTCGGCGAGCAATCGACGGGAGGCACGCCCGAACCCAATGCGGACTGGACCGCCCAAGCCCGTGAATTGTTGAATCAGGAACTGACGCGCCGACAGGGCGAATTCAGCAACGAACTGATCATCGAGCCCGACATGGTCGGGGAAGACGCAAGGATATTTTCCGAACATCGTGCCTTGTTCAGTTCGGTGGCCAATTCGGTTGTGAATTACCAGTTCTTTGCCGGCAATCGCCTTCCGACGCGAAAAAACAAGCCGTTCGAATGGACGTTGGGGGAAGGGACGAAGGCAATCGCCGAAAAGACGGGCGCGAAATACGGCCTCTTCGTCACGACCGAAGATCAATATGGTTCGTTCGGCCGCAAGCTGTTCCAGTTCATGGCGGCCGGATTGGTGGGCGTCGGCGTCAAGTCCGGCGAGCATGTCGGTTATGCGGGGCTCGTGGATCTGGAAACGGGCAATCTCGTCTGGCTGAACGCCGATGAACAAATGGGCGGCGACGTCCGCACCGAAGAGGGTATGCAAAAGCGGGTGGCCCAACTGCTCGAGGATTTTCCAGGCCTGAAATCCGTCGCTTCGGCCGCAAAATGATTCGCCCTCTGGTTTTGGCGGCCGTGCTGCTTGCCGCCGGTCCCCTGTCGGCCAAGGACGAGGCATTTGAGCGCCCGACCTATGCCGGCGCCTATGAGCCGCAGGGTGTCGATGAACGCGGGTTATGGATGGAACTCGACGAACACGAACGGGGGTTTCGCGACTCTCCTCTTGTGGTTCGGGACGAAGCGCTCACGCAGTATGTCAAAACCGTGCTGTGCAAAACCGTCGGCGACGATCGCTGCGCGGCAACGCGCGTCTATATCGTTCAGGAAAAGAGCTTCAACGCGAGCATGGCGCCGAACGGGCTAATGGTCGTCCATACCGGCCTCCTCGCGCGCGTCTATTCGGAGGCCGAACTCGCCACCATCCTGGGGCATGAATTTGCCCATTTCGAACTTCGGCACACGCTGAACGGCTTCAAGAAACGGCGGACCGGAACCGATATAATGGCGTGGTTGAGCTTGAGCGGTGCCGCCATCGGGCAGAGCGCGGCGCTCGCCCAAGGTGCCGTGGCAACGGGGTTGTTCAGCTTCAATCGCGAGCAGGAAATGGCTGCCGACATGCTGTCCGCCTCCTACATTCGCGCCTCATCCTATCCGCTGAAGGCCTCGATCGTCTGGAAGCGGTTGATGGAAGAAGAGGATGCCCTGCGCGCCGAACGGAAATTGCGTAAGGTCCGGCGGTTCTCGCCGGGCATAGCCGATACCCATCCGACCGATTTGCAGAGGTTCGCCTATTTTTCAGAACTCGAAGCCCAACCGGGCGCACTGGAAGGCGATGAGGGAGCCGCTGCCTACCGCGAAGCGACCGCACGCGTGCTGCCGACGCTGTTCGACGCCATTGTCAAAAGCAACGAATTTGCAGGCGCTGATTATGTGCTGCAAAGCCGCGGGAATGCGCTCGGGTGGGATGGTCTGCTGCTCTATGCGCGTGGCGAACTCTATCGCCTGCGCGGCAATCCTCGCGATCTGGTGACCGCCCGTCAGCTATATGAGCAGGCTATCTCGACAGGCTCGGCGCCTGCCGAGGCTTGGCGCGGGGCGGGTTTGACTGCGCTTCGCGGCGGTGACAGCGCCACCGGGCGCGCCGCTTTGACTGAATATCTCACCCGCTCGCCCGCTGCGTCCGACGCGGCGGCAGTGAAAATATTGCTGGAGAATTGACATGTTCAAGACCCGTGGATTGGTGATCGTCGCTGGGGTTGTCGCGATGGTATGGAGCTCGGCGGCGATGGCGGGCTGGAAGTTGATGGCGGGCCAGCAATCGGCCAAGGTCGATAGTCTCTCCGTTACCCCGCAAAGCGACTGGAACCAAGGTGGGCGTCCCGGAGATCAAGGACGGGTTTGGACACAGGATGGCGTCGGCCTGAACGCGATCGAATTCTTCTCCGCCGTTCCCGATGGGGCCCCGATGTACAAGGAGCGCGACAAGAAAAATAACCCCATGCCGAAGTTCGACAGCAAGCTGTTGCTCCCCGAACTGGCCGATTTTTTCGAACGCAGCTTTCGCGCCCAGAACCAGATATCGGACTTTGCCATATTGGAATCGACCCCGGCGGACATCGGGGGGCGCCGGGGGCTTGCGGTTCGGTACCGCTATACGATGCCCAATGAGGAATTGACGCGGCTGGGCGAAGCGCGACTGGCGGTTGTCGATGGCAAGCTTTATGTGGCGAATTTCTATGCGCCGCAGTTGCATTATTTCAGTGCGGGTCTCCCGGAAGCGCGGGCGATGATGGAGCGCGCGCGCTTCTAAATTTGCCCCGGCGGCACCTCGCTTGGCCCGCGGCCGGGCTGGTCGATATCGCCGCCGCCGGGGCTGCCGGGGATTTCTTGCGGCTGGCCGGCGGGATCTTCGAGCGGGGTCGGCTGCACGGGCTTTTCCGGGGGCGATTGCGGTTCGATTGTGTCGGGCTTCGGCTTGGGAAGCGGGTCGGGGCCGTTGGTCATGAGTTTCTCCTCGATTCCCCAACGAACGGGCGCGGGGCATGTTCCGCCTCCCGCATTCGGGCGGAAAAGGCGGCTTTGTGCCCTTGCCCTTGGCCGCGCGTCTGCTATAGCCCCGCGCGGCCCGCACG
>JAEWIL010000093.1 GCA_023387085.1 Pseudomonadota bacterium
ATCTGGGCGCTGCATATCCCGGGTTCGTCGAACCCGACGGGTATCGAGGTGAAGGACGAGCAGGACACGGTTCCGTTCCATCCCTATTACACCGCGAAGGACGGCTTCGGCGTCGGCGTGTTCCTCCTCGTCTTCGTCGCGCTGACCTTCTTCAGCCCGAACCTGCTCGGCCACGCCGATAACTATATCGCGGCGAACCCGCTTTCGACGCCGGCGCATATCGTTCCCGAATGGTATTTCTGGCCCTTCTATGCGATCCTCCGCGCCTTCACCTTCAACTTCCTGTGGATCGACGCGAAGCTGTGGGGTGTCATCGCGATGTTCGCGGCGATCGCGCTGCTGTTCTTCCTGCCCTGGCTCGACAGCTCGCCGGTGAAGTCGTCGAACTACCGTCCGCTCAACCGCATCTTCTTCTGGGTCCTCGTCATCGACGTGCTGATCCTGGGCTACTGCGGAAAGAGCCCGGCCGAACAGCCCTATGTGATCCTGAGCCAGCTCGCTGCGGCTTATTATTTCGCGCACTTCCTGATCATCCTGCCGATCATCTCGCGGATCGAACGTCCGCTGCCGATGCCGAACTCGATCACGGAAGCCGTTCTCGCAAAGCATGCCGACGACACGTCGGCGGCCACGGCCTGAGCGCCGGACTTTAATAGGAGCTGATACAGCCATGGTTCGTCCGCTCGGTTTTCTCGTCGGTCTGGGGTTCATTGCAGCCCTGCTGTGCGCGATCTTCACGACCCCGCTCAAGAATGAGCCCAACGCTTCGCACGAGTTCCACAAGGAACCGCGCCACCTCGCGCTGACCAGCGACGGTCTGTTCCCGCACTGGGACCAGGCCAAGCTGCAGCGCGGGATGCAGGTGTACAAGGAAGTCTGTTCGGCGTGTCACAGCCTGAACCTCGTCGCTTTCCGCGACATCGCTGACCTCGGCTACACCGAAGGTCAGGTAAAGAGCTTTGCCAAAAGCTACGACACGATCCCGTCGGTCAATCCCGACACCGGCGAACCGGCGACGCGTACCGGCTTGCCGTCGGATCATTTCCCGGCGCCCTATGCGAACGAAACCGCGGCGCGCGCGGCGAACAACAATGCGTTGCCGCCAGACCTGTCGCTGATCACCAAGGCGCGCGAAGGCGGCAAGGACTATGTCTATTCGCTGCTGACCGGTTTCCAGAACCCGCCGGCGAACCTGCCGAAGGAACTGCGTCCGGGTACGGGGCTTCACTTCAACCCCTATTTCGCGAACCTCAACCTTGCGATGGCGCCGCCGCTGCACGATGGCCAGGTGACCTTCGCCGACGGTTCGCCGAACACCGTGAAGGCCATGGCGAGCGATGTCACCGCCTTCCTGGTGTGGACCGCCGAACCCAAGCTGGTGAAGCGCCATCAGGTCGGTTGGGCAGCGTTTATCTTCCTGCTCATCTTCACCAGCCTGACCTATCTGTCGTACCGGAACATCTGGGCCGACAAGAAGCATTGAGGGTTTAGGGGAGGGCGATTGTGACCATGATCGCCCTCCCGCCTCGACCCGAGCTCGACCTTGCGTCGCTCGTCCGGACGATCCCGGACTTTCCCAAGCCGGGCATCCAGTTTCGCGACATCACCACGCTGATAGGCGACGCTGCGGGCTTTTCCGAAAGCGTGCGCCGACTTGCCGCGCGTGCGGCGGTGCATCGCCCCGACTATATCGTCGCGGTCGAGGCGCGCGGCTTCCTCTTCGGTGCGGCGATGGCGACCGCGATGGGCGTCGGTCTCGTCCCGGTGCGCAAGGCGGGCAAGCTGCCGGGCGTCACCATCGGCGTCGATTACGAGCTCGAATATGGCGTCGACCGCCTCGAACTGCATGAAGGCGCGGTGACTGCGGGGCATCGCGTGGTGCTCGTGGACGATCTGCTCGCGACCGGCGGTACCATTCTCGCCGCCGCGAAGTTGATGCAGAGCGTCGGCGCCGAGGTCGCCGCCGCGCTGTTCGTGATCGACCTCCCCGATCTGGGCGGCTCGCAGCGGCTGGAGGCCGCGGGGCTGACATGCGAGACGCTGATCGCTTTCGACGGCGACTAGGGTGACGTAGGCTCCGGATTAAAGAACGGGTTGCCGCCCCCAAAGTTCGGGAAAGTTCAGCCCAACGCGCGCGCCGGTTTGGTCCTTGCGGCGTGGTGGACGCGTACAGCATGCCTCGACGTGGCCGCGTCGGCAAGCCGCGCTGCAACCGTCTTATCCACCAGTTGAAAGAGCTGGATGAAGGCTGACACAGCCGGATAATGTAGGAAAGGGTTATTTGACTGGATGTCCGCTTTGGGGTGGGAAGCGGGCGTTGCCTCCTTTCCTTTCGTCATCCCGGACTCGATCCGGGGTCCATGACGACAGAGCAGCCATGGATCCCGGATCGAGTCCGGGGTGACGAGGTTAGAAATGTCGTCGGTCGTTAGCTGTCGCAGGCAAAAGAAAAAGCCCGCGCCGAAGCGCGGGCTATGCTCGCCCCCTGGCAAGCTCTCGGGGCCTTAGAAGGGCACCCAGTTCTGCTTCTTGCGGATCTTCATATAGCCCACATTGACGCCAAGCCGCGCGCCGACGCCGACGCGGATCGGGATCAGCACCACATCGCCGCGGCGCAGATAGCTGGCGTTGAAGCCGCCGACCAGATAGGCGGCGCCTTCGCCCGCCGGATAGCGCTTGTAGATGTCTTCGGTGTCGAACAGGTTATAGACGAGCACGAAGGTGCTGCCGGCATTGGCGCCGGCATCGAAGCCGATCGACGGGCCATTCCAGTAGACAGGCTTCTCGCCCTCGATCTTGTGGTGCAGCGTACCCGACCCGTAGCGCAACCCGATCCCGAGCGCGCCGCCGGCCTCGCGGCCGACGATATAGGCGTTGGGTTCGCCCTGCTTCTTGAGGATGTCTTCGATCAGGCCGGCAAGGCCCTGCGCGCCTTTGCCGAACACGCCTTCAGCGGCGCCGATCAGGTCGTCCTTCTTGTAGGTCGTGCCCTCCGCCGCGGTGTTTGCGACCGTGTCGCCGGCGCTTGCGGTACCGGTATCGGGCGTCGACGAATATTGCTGGTCCCCGGTCGCAAGATCGCTGTTCAGCGTCGGGTCGGCGGTATCGCCCGGCGGCGGTGCAGGAGGAACGGGCTGGGGGTTGTCGAGATCGGAATCGATCGCGCTGTTCGGATCGACCGACGTCATCTGAGCCGTTGCCGGGACCGGCGCGAAGACCAGCCCGATCGATGCGAGCGCCGTGACGGCAAAAGCGGCAAGCCTGTTACGCATATATCCCCCAAATCGGACGGCGCATCGCACGCCGCCGGGTTAACCATGACTCGGACCATGAATCGGCGGCAATGAATGGGCGATGACTTGAGTCGATTTTGCGCCGGACCGAATCGGTTTCACCATGAAAGGCGCAAAAGAAAGCAAAATACAGACAATGTTTGGCGTTGCGGGGCACGAAACGCATGGCTATAGCGACCCGCCTAGGCCAGCCTGCCGTTAGCGCGGTGGACCATGCGGAGACGTGGGTGAGTGGCTGAAACCAACGGTTTGCTAAACCGTCGTACTGGTAAATCCGGTACCGAGGGTTCGAATCCCTCCGTCTCCGCCACTTCCATCCATCGCCTTAAATGGGGGCAGGCCTTGCGCCGCTTTGCAGCGCGTGTGGTATTTGACGCGCCAGCCAGATCGATCAGCTGTTGACGGCCACCTGTGCCCGAATTTCGCGTTTCAGCACCTTGCCGACCTTCGACCGTGGTAGATCGGTCCAGATTTCGAGGTCTTTGGGCGCCTTGACGCTGCCGATCGCGGCCTTGACGTGCGCGATGATCTCGCCCGCCCCGGCGCTCTGTCCGGCGCGAAGCTGGACGACGGCGCAAACGCGCTCGCCCCATTTGTCGTCGGGCAGTCCGAACACCGCACCGTCCTGCACGGCAGGATGCGACAGCAGCGCCGCCTCGACCTCGGCCGAATAGACGTTGAAGCCGCCAGTGATGATCATGTCCTTGGCACGATCGACGATGAACAGGAAATTGTCGGCGTCGAGATAGCCGATGTCGCCGGTGCGGTGCCAGCCGTTCAGCATCGCCTCGGCGGTAGCTTCCGGGTTTTTGTAATAGCCGTCCATGACAAGGCTGCCGCGCACCACGATCTCGCCGCGTTCGCCCTGCGGCAGCTCTTTGCCTTCGTTGTCGACGATCGCGACGCGGACGAGCGGGCCGGGCTTCCCCGCCGAGGAGAGGCGGTGGCGCGCGACCGACCCGTCGGCATTGAGATGGTCCTTCGGCGCCATCATCGAAATCATCATCGGCGCCTCGGTCTGGCCGAAGAGCTGGGCCATTACCGGACCGAGCTTGGCGATCGCCTCTTCGAGCCGCGCGGCGGAGATCGGCGCGGCGCCATACCAGAAACACTGCATCGCCGAGAGGTCGGTTGCAGCAAGGTCGGGATGATCGAGCAGCATGTAGATAAGGGTGGGCGGCAGGAAAGTGTGCGTCGCGCGGTGACGCGCCGCGAGTGTCAGGAAATCGCCGATATCGGGATAGGGCATGATGACAATCTCGCCGCCGTGCGCCATGATCGGAAAAGCGAGCACGCCGGCCGCATGCGTCAGCGGCGCCATCGCAAGATACACCGGGCGCCCCTCGAACGGATAACCCATCAGGGTCAGAGCGGTCATCGTTTCGAGATTTCGGTTGGTCAGCATCACGCCCTTTGGATGCCCCGTGGTGCCGCCGGTGCCGGGAAGCATCGCCAGGTCGCCGACGGGCGCCGCCGCGAAGGGACTCGCGTCGACGCCCGCCAGCCATTGGTCGAGCGAGGGCGCGAAGGGCTGCTCGGCGTCGAGGCATATGAGCAGATCGAGCTTGGGCAGCCGCTGGCGCAGGTCGTCGACCAGTCCGGCAAACTTGCTGTGGAAGAAAAGCGCGGCGCAGTCGAAATTGTCGAGAACATAGGCGTTCTCGGCGGCTTCGTTCCGCGGATTGATCGGGCACCAGATCGCGGCGGCGCGCGAGATGGCGAAGACGCAGGCAAAGGCGACCGGATCGTTTCCCGACAGGATCGCGACATGCTTGCCGGGCGTGATCCCCGATGCGTCGAGACCGCGCGCGACGCGGTGTGTCAGCGCCTGCACTTCGGCATAGGACAGGCTTGTCCCGTTCATGGTCAGGCAGGGCGCTTCGGCGCCTAGCGACGCGCCCTTGTCGAGCCAGTCGGCCAGCCGCATCAGTCGTGGACCGTGACGATCGGTTTAAGCACCAACCCGAACTGGCGCAATGTGCCCAGAATTTCGCGGTGCCCGAAGGCCTGACAGGCCGAGGCGAAGCCGGTGCGGCGCGGCGCCTGCTGCAGCAGGTTCGCGGCACACCACGCCTGCATCAGTCCGGTCTGCTTGTAGTTGCAATTGCCGTGGATCAGCACATGCGCGCGGCCGAGCGGACCCGAGGCGTGGACCGAATCGATGCTGGTGTTCAGCCGTGGATTCTCGCGGGGCGGCATGTCGCCCTGAACCGACGCCGCCATTTCCGATAGCGCGGCTTCCTGCTCGGCGAAGGGCAGGGGTTTGATGTCGGTATCGATCATCTTCGTCATGCCCACGACATTGTCCATGACCTCGCGCGCGAAGACGCCGCCGTAGACCTTCACCGTCGAGACGCGCGGGTCGGACTTGAACCAGATAGGATGCGAGGTTCCGCCCCAGGGCAAGGTCAGTGCGGTCGCATGCTGGCCCGGGACCGCGCATTCGGTCGTCGTCAGCGTCGGCCACTGAACATATTGGTTGTTTTCGAGATAATACCAGTCGGCCTTGAGGATGGTGAAGATCGTCTGGACCGAGGCATAGGTCGGAAAGCCTTTCCACAGCACGAGCATGTCGAGCGTGTCGAGCCCCGGCATCGTTTCGAGCGCGATGTTGGCCGCGATCTCGCCGGTCGTGTACATATGGGCGACGCAGGGCGAGAGGAGCAGGCCCTTCTTCGCGAAGCCGTCGCCCCACTTTTCCTGTGCCAGCAGCATCCAGTCCTGCTCGCCGGTAGTGTCGAGATAGTGGCAGCCGGCGGCGAGGCACGCCTCGACTGTCTCCGGCCCGTATTTGATGAAGGGGCCGACCATGTTGCACACGACGCTGGCGCCCTTGAACAGCTTGGTCAGCGCCTCGACGCTATGCTCGACTTCGGCGACTTCATAGTCGGCGGTCTCGATACCGGGGACCCTGTCCATCACCTCCTGCACGCGTTTCGCGTCGCGGCCCGCGGCGATGAAGGGGATGCCGAGTTCGCGCAGATATTCGCAGACGAGGCGGCCGGTGTAGCCCGAGGCGCCATAGACGATGACCGGTTTCTTGCTCATTTACCCCAATCCTTTTGATGATGTCGTGGGTCAGACGGCGGTGTAGCCGCCGTCGACGATCAGTTCGCTGCCGCACATGTAGGCGGCGTCGTCGCTGGCGAGGAACAGCAGCGGGCGCGCGATCTCGCGCGTCGTTGCCATGCGGCCGAGCGGAATAGCCGCGGCCGTCGCGGCGGCAAAACCGGCGGCTTCGTCGCCGAGCGCTCCCACGGCATCGGCGACGAGCTTGGTCTCGCAATAGCCGGGGTGGAGCGAGTTGATCCGCACCGGCCAGCCCTTGCGCGCGCAATCGACGGCGACCGCCTTGGTGAGCATCGCGACGCCGGCCTTGCTGGCGTTGTAGGCGGGAAAGAGCGGCTCGGCGACGTTCGCCGCGATCGACGCGACGTTGATGATCACGCCGCCGCGATCCTTCATCGCCGCGATCCCCGCGCGCACGCCCAAAAAGACGCTTTCCAGATTGACCGCCATCAACCGCTGCCATTCGCCAAGCCCGGTAT
>JAEWIL010000194.1 GCA_023387085.1 Pseudomonadota bacterium
CATCATCGCCAAACCCGAGACGACCTTCGGCAACGTCAAGGCCGACGTCCTCGCGCTCAAAGATCCCGACAATTTCGTGCGCGGAAACTTCTGCTCCATCATCCTCGGGTCGGCATGGCCGATCTGACCAACGCCCATTCTCACCACCCGTACCACATGGTCCGGACCTGCGGATCATTGCTGCTCACTCGAAGTGGATGGCGGCAACTGACGGCGCCGCTTCCAGCTTGCTACAGGAGAAGATCATGACCGACCCCAACCGCCGTATGACGCTGGCAAACGGCGCGCCCGTTGCCGACAATCTGAATATCAGGACCGCAGGCCCGCGTGGCCCCGCCCTCCTCGACGACATCTGGCTGATCGAAAAGCTCGCGCATTTCGATCGTGAGGTGATCCCCGAACGGCGGATGCATGCCAAGGGTTGGGGGGCTTACGGTAGCTTCACCGTTACCCATGACATAACCCGCTACACCAAGGCGAAGATATTCTCGGACATCGGCAAGAAAACCGACCTCTTCATGCGCTTCTCGACCGTCGCGGGCGAACGCGGCGCCGCCGATGCCGAACGCGACATTCGCGGCTTCGCGATAAAATTCTATACCGAGGAAGGCAATTGGGACCTGGTTGGCAATAACACGCCGGTCTTCTTCTTCCGCGACCCGCTGCGCTTCCCGGACCTCAACCATGCGATCAAGCGCGATCCGCGCACCGGGCTACGCTCCGCCGACAGCAATTGGGACTTCTGGACTCTGCTGCCCGAGGCACTGCACCAGGTCACGATCGTGATGTCCGACCGCGGAATCCCGAAAAGCCTGCGGCACATGCACGGTTTCGGCAGCCACACCTATTCGATGATCAATGCCGCGGGCGAACGCGTGTGGGTCAAATTCCATTTCCGTACCCGGCAAGGCATCGAGAATCTCAGCGATGCGGAAGCGGCCGCGCTGATCGCCGGCGACCGCGAAAGCCATGGCCGCGACCTTCTGAACGCCATCGACAGCGGCAACTTCCCCAGATGGGCGCTCTTCATCCAGGTGATGACCGAGGAGCAGGCACGAACGCACAAGCACAACCCGTTCGACCTCACAAAAGTCTGGCCGAAGGGCGATTATCCGCTGATCGAGGTCGGCGAGTTGCAGCTCGACCGTTATCCTGACAATTTCTTTGCCGAGGTCGAGCAGGCCGCTTTCTCTCCCGCAAACATCGTCCCGGGAATCGGCTTCTCTCCAGACCGGATGCTGCAGGCGCGGCTTTTTTCCTATCCCGACGCCGCACGCTACCGCCTCGGGGTCAACCACAATCATATCCCCGTGAACGCGCCGCGCTGTCCCTACCACAGCTATCATCGCGATGGCGCGATGCGCACCGACGGCAATCTCGGCGGCGCGCCGAGTTATTGGCCGAACAGCAAGGGTGAATGGATGGGCGACGACCCGACGCTCGCCGAGCCGCCGCTCGCGCTCGAGGGCGCGGCGGCACATTGGGACCATCGCATTGACGAGGATCATTTCGAACAGCCGGGCGACCTGTTCCGCCTGATGGACGCCGAACAGCAGCAATTACTCTTCGACAACACCGCGCGCGCGATGGGCGATGCCCGCGACGAGGTGAAACGGCGCCATATCGAAAATTGCACCCGTGCAGATCCGGCCTATGGCGCCGGCGTCGCAAAAGCGCTCGGGTTCTGACGGGACGGCGACAATCGTCTCATCCGGCCGTTTCGGGGCCGGTTTGTGCGATTGTCGCCGAATATCTCGCCGCCTCAAGCGTGAAAGAAAAGCGCGCGATTCCATGCCGCGTTGCGCCAACGTTTAGCGCCCGTGGGCCATCATTGACGGATGGCCGCCGCCCGCGAGAGGCAGATCGGCATCATTTGTGTAGGCTTCGACGATCTCGGCCATGATCGAGATAGCGAGCGTCGAAGGGTCGCGCGTCGACGGTATGAGGCCGACGGGCGAGCGGAGAGACAGAAGGTCCCCGGCTTGCACACCTGTTGCTGCGAGTGCGGCGGTGCGGGCTGCGTGCGAGCGGCGGCTTCCCAGCGCGCCGAAATATATCTTTGGAAGACAGAGCGCCCACGGGATCAGCGCCTCCTCCCAGTCGCGATCATGGAAGAGGAAGATGAAGGCGGTCCAGGGATCGGAAGTGATGTCGGGCGGGGCGCTCAGCAAGCGAAGCCTGGTCGCGATAATATCGTCGTTGCGGAGAATCCGGATGTCCCGCTCATAGGGGGAAAAGGCGTACGTCTCGGCGCCGAACGCCGCGGCCAGTCTTGCGGTTGCCACCAGTTCTTCGCCCTGGCCGAGCGCCACGAGGCGCAATCCCGGTATATGGGTGACCCTGAAACTGCCGTCGCGCCAGCCGCTGGGACCGGACGGCTCGCTCGCGGCGACGCCCGAGAAACCCAGACTGTAGGCAACGGGCTCGCGGCGTTCGAGCCCGGCCAGCGCCGACGCGACGAGCCGCTGGTCGGGAAGGGGCGTGAACAACAGATCGACGCCGCCGCCACAGGGTAAGCGGACATCGATATAGCGGGAACCGGCTCCATAGCGGACCAGCCGCGACTGCCCCGCCGCGAGTACGGAAAGTGCCTCCGTTACAACCGCTCCCTCGATGCATCCTCCCGAGAAGGAACCGACATAGTCGCCGTTCGCCCCCACTGCCATCTGCGCCCCGAGCGCTCGCGGTGATGATCCCTCGATCCCGGTGAGCGTGACGAGGACCGTAGCGCCCCCGGCGCAGGCCCGGTCGTTGACGAACCGGAGAATATCGATCGGCCCTGTTGCCAATCCGGTCATTTTCGTCGACCCCCGAATATAACGAAGCGGGATGGAGGTAGAGCGTTGATCGAAGCAGCGAAGGTCGCCGTCCTGTTGCTAGCCGCCGGGCGATCCGAGCGCTTCGGCAGCGACAAGCTGCTTGCCACGATCGCCGGTGAACCCGTGGCGGTGCGGACGGCCGGCACGCTCCTCTCGATCGAACCCGGCACACGGATCGCGGTTTGCCGCGGGGAGGGGGGGCTTGCCGCGCGTCTCGAGGCGCTCGGCTTCGAGATTGCCTTCAATCCGGATCCCGCGCGCGGGCTGTCCTCGTCGCTTGCACTCGGCATCGAACGGGCCGTAAAGGCAGGAGCAGATGCGGCGCTCGTCGCGCTGGCAGACATGCCTTTCGTCACGCACACACATCTCTCCTCGCTGCTTCGTGCATTTGATTCCGTCGAAGCCTCCATCGTCGCGTCGACGAGCGGCTTCGTCGCGATGCCGCCCGTGTTGTTCGACCGGCGATATTTTTTGCAATTGCGGGGAGAAAAGGGGGATGTCGGCGCACGCGATCTGCTTGCCGGTGCGCGCCTCGTACCCGCCCACCCTGACGAACTGGCCGACATCGACCGGCCGGAAGACATGCGCCGGCCCGCTCTCAAGCGATCGCAGGAAGCTTGTCGATGAGCTTGTCGAGCGTCACCGGATAGTCGCGCACGCGAATGCCGGTGGCATGATAGACGGCGTTCGCGACCGCCGCGGCGACGCCGCAGATGCCGAGCTCGCCGACGCCCTTCGCCTTCATCGGCGAAGTCATGGGATCGACCTCGTCAAGGAAGATGGCGTCCTGGCTCGGGATATCGGCATGCACCGGCACTTCATATCCGGCGAGGTCATGATTGACAAAGAAACCGAATCTTCTGTCGACCGCCAACTCTTCCATCAGCGCCGCGCCGACGCCCATCGTCATCGCACCGATCACCTGGCTTCGCGCCGCCTTCGGATTGAGGATGCGCCCGGCGGCACACACCGCCAGCATGCGGCGAATACGGATTTCGCCCGTCGCCGCATCGACCGCGGCCTCGACGAAATGTGCACCGAAAGTCGATTGCTGAAACTTCCGGGCGAGATCGCCATATTCCATGAAGTCCTCGGCGACGAGGTCGCCTTCGGCCGCTGCCTTGGCGAGCGGGACGCTCTTGTCACCCGCGCGGACCTTGCTGTTTTCAAATACCGTCGCGGCAGGATCGAGACCGAGCTTCTCGGCTACCATGGTGCGGAGCTTCTCGCACGCGGCGTAAACGCCTGCCGTCGAACTGTTCGCGCCCCACTGCCCGCCCGATCCTGCGGACACCGGAAAGCGGGAGTCGCCAAGGCGCACATCGACGCGGTCGAGCGGCACCCCGAGCATCTCCGCCGCCGTCTGCGCGATGATCGTGTAGCTGCCGGTCCCGATGTCGGTCATATCGGTCTCGACGGTGACGGTGCCATTGCGGTCGAGCCGCACGCGCGCCGCCGATTTGGCGTTGACATTGTCGCGGAACGCCGCCGCGACGCCCATGCCGACCAGCCAGCGACCGTCGCGTGTAACTCCCGCCTGGGGGCTGCGCGCCTCCCAGTCGAACGCCTTCGCGCCGAGTTCGAAGCATTCGTTGAGGCGACGCTGCGAAAAGGGGCGCTCCGGGTGCTCGGGATCGACCTGCGTGTCGTTGAGAATGCGGAATGCGACCGGGTCGATGCCGAGCTTCTCCGCCATCTCGTCGATGGCGATCTCGAGTGCCATCAGGCCGGGCGCCTCGCCGGGCGCGCGCATGGCCCGGGCCTCGGGGAGGTCGAGCGTCGCCAGCCGCATCGCGGTCATGCGGTGAGGCGCTGCGTAAAGGAGGCGCGTCTGCGCGACGGCCGTCTCCGGCCGCCCGTCCTTAAGATCGCCCGACCAGCTCTCATGGCCGATCGCGGTGAGTTTGCCGTCGGTGGTGGCGCCGAGACGGATGCGTTGGATGGTCGCCGGACGATGCGTCATATTGTTGATCATCAGCGGGCGCTGGACGGCGACCTTGACCGGTCGCCCGGCCGCCCTGGCACCCAGTGCTGCGAGCAGCGCGTCGGACCGGATGAACAGCTTTCCGCCGAAGCCGCCGCCGACATAGGGCGACATGAGCCGAACATTCTCGTTCGGAAGTCCCAGCATCTTCGCGATATCGCCTGCCGACCAGGCAACCATCTGGTTCGAAGTCCAGAGTGTGAGCCTGTCGCCGTCCCAGCTCGCGATCGAGGCGTGCGGCTCCATCATCGCGTGGCTTTGATCCGGGGTCGAATAGCGAGCGTCGAGTTTGACGGGTGCGGTTGCGAAGGCCGCGTCAAAATCACCGAAGCGGGTGTCGGCTTCGGTACCGAAGACCGGTGCCGGCTTGATCGCGCTGTCCAGCGCATCGGCGAGATCGAAGCTGCCCTTCATACGGCTGTATTGAACGCGGACCAGCGCCGCAGCGGCTCGGGCCTGTTCGAAGCTTTCTGCGACGACGAGCGCGATGGCCTGGTGATAATGCTCGATGTCGGGGCCGCCGAGGAGGTGCGCCGTATTGAAATTGCCCTTGTCGAGCTTGCCGGCGTTCGCGGCGGTTACCACCGCGAGCACTCCGGGCGCGCCCTCCGCGCCCGCGGTGTCGATCGATAGGATCCGCCCTTTGGCAATCGCCGAACCCACGATATAGCCATAGGCCTGGTTGGGCACGACATCGTGCCGCTCGTAGGCGTAGGGCGCCGTGCCGCTCGTCTTGAGGGGGCCATCGATCCGGTTCGTCGGCTTGCCGACGACCTTTAGCCGGTCGATCGGGTTTTCGGTTGCTGGCGTGTCGAACTTCATCGGCTCACCCTTTTGCTTGCATCAGCACGCCGGCGAGCGTTCGCTCGACCAGCGGTACCTTGTAGGCGTTCTCGTGGGTCGTTTTCGCATCTGCAAGCAGGGCAGCCGCCGCAGCTTTCGCGCCTCGTGGCAGCTCCACGTCAGCCGCGTCCACACGCCATGGCTTGTAGCCGACACCGCCGAGCGCGACGCGGCCCGTCCCGTCGGGCTGAACAATTGCGGCGACAGAAACGAGTGCAAAAGCGTAGGAGGCCCTGTCGCGGACCTTGTGATAGATATGTGTGCCGCCAGCCGGTTTCGGCAACGTCACCGCCGTGATCAATTCGCCCGGCGCCAGGGTTGTTTCGAGGTGCGGTGTCGATCCTGGAGCAAGATAGAAATCGGCGAGCGCGATGCTGCGCCTATTTCCAGCCGCATCGACGGTTTCGACCTTCGCGTCGAGCGCCTGCATGGCAACCGCCATGTCGCTCGGGTGCGTCGCGATGCAAGCTTCGCTGGCTCCGACCACCGCGTGAAGGCGACTGAAGCCGCCGATCGCCGCGCAGCCGCTGCCGGGCTTGCGTTTGTTGCAGGGTTGGTTGATGTCGTAGAAATAGGGGCAGCGCGTGCGCTGGAGCAAATTTCCTGCCGTTGTCGCTTTGTTGCGAAGCTGGCCGGACGCGCCCGCGACGAGTGCCCGGGAAAGCAAGCCGTAATCGCGGCGAACGCGAGCATCCGATGCGAGGTCGGTATTGCGGACCATCGCACCGATCCGGAGACCGCCGGCCTCGGTGGCTTCGATCGTGTTGAAGGCGAGACGGCTGACGTCGATCAGATGCGCCGGTGTCTCGATCTCGAGCTTCATGAGATCGAGAAGATTGGTTCCGCCGGCGATGAAGCGCGCGCCCTTGTTGCGTGCAAAGGCAGCGGTGGCGGCGGCGGGCGTGTCGGCACGCTCGTAGGTGAAGCTTTTCATCCTTTCACTCCCGCCACATCGGTGATGGCATCGATGATGTTGGAATAAGCGCCGCAGCGACAGATATTGCCGCTCATCCGTTCGCGCAGTTCGCGTGCGGTGACTGCCGGGGCCGTAGTCAGGTCCGGCGTCACATGGCTCGGTATGCCGGCCTTGATCTCGGCGAGCACCGCCACGGCCGAGCAAATTTGGCCAGGGGTGCAATAGCCACATTGATAGCCATCATGTTCGACGAACGCCCGCTGCATCGGGTGAAGCTTGCCGGCCGTCCCCAAGCCTTCGATTGTCAGAATCTCGTCGCCGTCGTGCTGGACGGCGAGGCTGAGGCAACTATTGATTCGCCGTCCATCCACGATCACGGTGCAGGCGCCGCACTGGCCGTGATCGCAGCCCTTTTTCGTACCGGTCAGGCGGAGATGCTCGCGCAGGGCATCGAGCAGCGTGGTACGCGTGTCGAGTTCGAGATGCCGGGACTCGCCGTTGACGCGGAGAGTGACCGGGGCCGTCGGAGGCTTGTGTAGCAGGTCGCGCGCACCCGCATCGGCGGTCCGTGGAAACGCCGCGCTCGCAGCCGCAACGGTCGCGGCGCTCCCGGTGAGAAGGCCGCGCCTCGTGATGGAATATTCGTCCGGTGTCGCCATGCATTCCCCGATCATCTTGACCCGCGATCGATCGGAGTCGCGGGGTCGTTTGTGAAATATAATGCTTATAAAGGGGATTGTGAAATATAATACTTCTTGGAGCGATACATTGCCGTTGAGAATGAGATTATCGCCGAACGATGTCTGCTCAGTCGGCGTTCGTCTCGATCCGGATCCGAGCGCTGGCGCTCGCCAAGGACTGACGACAAGAGGATATGCCGCCCCTGGGCGGCGGTCCGGCAAGCAACAGCCTATTGTTTCGATATCCGTCCGATTTTGCTCTTGGGATTCCAACACCGTCGTGGCGACACGCTGACGTAACTGCGATGTAACAAGATTTCGACTTTCGCGGCCCCAAGAAAATGTTGGGGAGGGCGTCGCTTGAGCATCGGTAAGCGCGTGACTAATGCCCGGGCACGCTTGATTTCGGGCCACGGTCCGGCAGGATAAGGGGCAAGGCCATGATAGTGCAGGAAATGAAAGCGGCGAACGAAACCTATGCGGGTTTCATCACCCTGCTGAAGATCGGCTCGGTCATCACCGCGATCGCGGCGGTCGTCGTCGTCCTTCTGATCTCCTGACCGGCCGTCCGGCATGCGCATCGCTGTCCTGAAGGAGCTCGCCGCGGGCGAGACCCGCGTCGCCGGAAACCGTGAAGAAATTCATCGGGCTGGGCGCCGAACTCGCTGTCGAAAAGGGCGCGGGCGAAGCCGCCTCGATCGCCGATGCCGACTATGCCGCTGCGGGGGCATCGGTGGGCACTCGCGCCGAGGTGCTGAAGTGCGCGAACATCATCCTCGCCATCCAGGGGCCCGATCCCAAGGGGCTTTCGGGCTTTGCCGACGGCGCCTGGCTGGCCGCCGGGCTCAACCCGTTCGGTGAACGCGGACGGGTCGACGATTATGCGAAACGCGGGATCGAAGCGCTCGCGATGGAATTCATGCCGCGCATCACGCGCGCGCAGTCGATGGACATCCTGTCGAGCCAGGCGAATCTCGCGGGCTACAAGGCGGTGCTGATCGCCGCGAACGCCTACGGCCGCGCCTTTCCGATGATGATGACCGCCGCGGGCACCGTCAGCGCCGCCAAGGCGTTCGGGGCCCGGTCCTCGTCAACCGGCCGCGCAATGGAGGCCGCGGCCGTATCGAGGGGATTGAGGCGGGATTCGGCACTTTCTTCGACTTCCTGCCCGGCGCGCTCGGCGGTTTCGGGGTGCAAGGCAATGCGACCTATATCAAGGGGCGCCAGGCGCTTCCTGCCGAGCTCGGCGTCGACGCGCCCGATGTCGATATCCCCGGCGTTTCGAAATGGAGCTACAATCTCGTCGCGCTATATGAAAAAGGTCCGGTCTCGGCGCGTCTCGCCTATAATTATCGCTCGCGCTTCGTCAATTTCTTCTTCAATCCCGCCGATGTCGACGCGATCGCGGGCGAATATACGCGCGCGATCGAGCGTCTCGACTTCTCGCTTGCCGTGACCCCGGTCGAGGCGGTGACTCTGACCTTCGAGGTATCCAACATTACCAACCAGCCGTTCCGCAACGTTCGGAACTATACCGACGCGCAGACCTTTCCGCGCGACGTGCGCTACGATGGGCGCGTCTGGGCTGCAGGCGCGCGCTTTCGCTTCTAGCGGTCGCAGTGCCCGCGGCCAGATCGCAGCCTGCGGTCGCGCATCATCCTGCAGCATTTCGTTTAAGGCATGACGCGATGCGTGCCATGCCGAACGCGGCGTTGAGAAGTCGCTGGTTTTCGTCGATCCCGATCTTCCGCGCAATGCCCTCATAATCGTCGAGGAATATGTCGCCGAGTTCACGCCAGCGTTCGACGATGATCTGGCGCAATTGTTCGCGCTCCGGGATTGACGGGGGAGGAGCACTGATAGCGAGGCAGTAGCTCTGCGCCCCCTGGATCGAGAAGGTCTTCGCCGAAACCCTGAAACCGAGCGAGCGAAAGAGCGCGGTGACCCACGCTTCGGGCAAGGGTACCGCATCGCGTTCTGCGGCGAGGAGCGGGTAAATCTCCGTCACCAGAATTATGCCATTCCCGTCATGCCGTATCGCGCGCCATGCATCTTCGATCGCATCACACCAGCCATCAGGATCGAGCGCGTGAAGAACGTTGGTCAACAGGACGACGCCGGCCTCGACCGTTGCGAGCGCGGTTCGCGTCTGGACGATGGTGAGCGACGCGTTAGCAGGCGGTTCGAGTTTGGAAAGCTGCTGCGCTGCGCGCGGGTCGAGATCGTAAAGTATCCATGAAAAGCAGGAAGACGGGGAAGCCGCGACCGATTTCGACAGTTCGACGAACGAGCGCCCGGCTCCGGCCCCCCAGTCGAGCACGACATTCGGAGACGGCGCAAAGCCCGCAATATGCTGTTTGAGCGACAGGCTTTGACGATCCATGTACGTGCCTTTGCCCGGTGGCGCTGCCTCGCATTCGAAATGGCCGTTCACGGCGAAAAGGATTTCGAGATCGGCTTCGTCGCGCACGAGGGAGCCGGTCGCGAGAAGCGCGGAATCCCTTACATCGAAAAGGCGGTAGGTGCTGGCGAGCTTGGACCGCGCGTCATCGAGCAATATGATCCGGCGCGCCACGGCGGGTTGTTTTTGATATTTGAGTGTTTTTGAGGGCAGGTCGCCATTCGGCGCGGTGCGTTCGACAAAATAGACGGCGTCGATCGCGCTTCCGAAGATCAGGTGGGGGTGATGGCTCGACAGGATCGTTTGCCGGCAATTCTTCCTGAGATGGACGACCAGTCGCGAAATCAGCGCCGGATGGAGGAAATTCTCGACTTCGTCGAAGATATAGACGTCGGGCTTGAGAAGCTCGGTCACCGCGAGAATGATGAAGATTGATTTTTGCCCGTCGCTCCAGTTCGGATAGGGTGCGGTCGATCCGCCTCCCTGCGCGAGCAACAGTTCGAGCCCTTCCTTTGTCCGCCGCAACCCCAGCCGGCCTTGCACGCAGTCATTGAAGGTATCGACAAAGGACGGAGATTTCGCGCCGAACCAGAAGGGCTGTTCCTCGTTGACCGCGCCCACGGCGTCGATCTGGCTTTGTCGATATTTGGGACTGCTTTTCCATTGTTCCGGGTCGAAGCCTTTGAGCTGCGGCAGCGCGGCCAGCAATGCTCCGAAGGTCAGCATCTGGGCATATCGCTCGGTCTGGTCGGCGCCGACCGATCTGCCGGCGCGTCCCCGGCCGAGGATCCCTGCCGAACGCATTTCCGCGACATGATGGCGCGGTCGGTAACTGTTCGCCTTTTTTCCCGATCGCTCGACGCTCCAGCCTTGCGACAGCGGAAAACGGGCCGCATCCTGTCCGTTCAGAAGATTGACCAGCGTCCGCAGGATGTAGCTTTTCCCGCCGCCGTTTGGGCCGCATAGCAATGATACGGTCCCTTCTCCGCCGGGTCGGGGCATAGGAAAAATGATCGGATTGATGCCGGCGGTTGCCGGCATGGAAAGCGACTTTATCATCATTGCCCCCGGGAATGCTGAATAGAGCTATAGCTGTGGACTTATCGTTGGCGCATGGATCGCACGTGCCCGTTCGGGTGGCACGAGTTTGCGAGCATCCGCCCGATGAACCGTTCCCGCTTCGCTTTCAATCTGTCGCGGTCCGGCCCTGAATAGAGGAAAAGCTCGTGAGTGCCAGTGTTGCGTCGTATCGAAATCCCGAAATCGGGCAAGTGCCGCTTCTGCTTGTCCGGCCGGACCGACTGAAGACTGGCCGTGATCGGCCTCCCCCGCTCGGTCGGTCGTTCGATCGCCGCGGGGGTTGCGGCGCGAGGGGCATCATTCATCATCCTTTGTGTTGTCATTGGATGAGGGGAAGCCGGTCGCGCCGCCCGCCGCGAAGATGGTGAGCGCCTCGCCGGAGAGCTTCCCGATCAGGTTTGCCTCATAGTCAACGACCACGAGGATCGGGTCCGGGCAGGCGGGCAGGCCGCTCCGGCCCTCCGCCACGATCAGGGCGTGGATGGGGCCGCCGTAAAATTGCATCAGCACGACAACTTGTCCCGCCTGTCCGGCGCCCGGGGGGACGAGCCTCACCAGCAAAAGGTGATGGGAAGGAAGGCGGGGAATATGATCCGCGAAAACTTTCGCGGCCTCGGCTTGCCATTGTTTGACCCCCCCGGTCCCCGTCCTCGCATAGATGCGTGCGGCATCGAACGCCGAGGTTCGAACGGCGTCGAGGCCGAAAAGATGCGCGCAAAGATTGAAAGCGATTTTGGTCAGTACCCGATTATATGCGGCGGCATCCATCAGCTGACCGAGATGGATGCGAGGCGTCCCGGTGATGAGGCCGGGCGTCCCGGCGGGGACTGCCAAGTCGGCATGGCCGGTGCGGAGCGCGGTCAGCAGGCGCGCTGCGTCAGCGACACTCGCGGCGCGGCACGTCAACGAGCCATTTTTGCGTCGGAATACCCGCGGCGTGAGGATGGATATGGAGTCGGTCGCGGGACGTTCCAGAGGTTCGAGCCAGATTGCGTCGCGCGGCGCGTCGGACTGCCCGGCCGTTTCGCCGACCGTGTAGCTCTCCTGCCGCCAGGCCAATATGGTCAGATAGAAGCGGATGTCCGGTCCATCGCGCGACTTTGCGCAGATCGTCAGCCGATCGGCGAGCGAACCCATCTCTTCGACCAGCCTGTTGGCGGATGGGACATCGGCGGCGGTGACCGTCATCTGACCGGGCGGCGTTACGATGATCTGCGGAAGGATCATGGGTCTTCCGCCGCTCCCGAGTTCCTGCTCGAGAAACAGGCCGGTGTCCGGGTCGTCGAAATAGCTGACCCGCGCCTGAATCGACGGAGCTCTCGTTCTGGCGCCACGATTGCGCGACCGGGTCTGGAAAAACAGGCGCGCCATGGCGAGTGGCGAAGCGCGCATGACCTTGGCTTCGAGAGGCGAAAACGTCTTTGTGTTGCAGTCCCCGCACACTGCTGCTTTCAGCAGCCAGTCCTTGTCGTCGCCTCCCAGGCCGGCAGGAACAACATGCTCATCGGTAAAGGGGCCGGTCGAGAAGCAGTAAATACATGTCATCCCGGTTCGCCGATGCAACGCAAGAGGTAGAGCGGGCGATTGGAATCGAGCCGGCTTGGCGGAGTTTGATGGTCGTGTCCAGCCAACGGACCACGCCGGGCGCTGTTATCGCACAGCCTTGCCGCATCGTGCAATATCCGTGTGTGCCTGCCTCTGTCTGCGCGCTTTGAAGACCGGCGTGCCGGATCGGGATTTGGCGTGGCCGGAAAAACGTTGCGGGCTGGCAGCGCTCCCGTCATTGTCAGGCGGCGTCGACGAGGACGATCTCGCTGTCCTCGATCGCGGTCACGCGTAGCACGTCGATATCGCTGATTGCGACGCCATCGCGAGCGTTCACGCGAACATCATCGATCTGCACCGCGCCTCTTGCGGGCACGAGATAGGCCTTGCGGTCCTTGCCGAGCGGATATTCGGCAGTCTCGCCCGCCAGCAAAGTGGCACCGGCGACACGCGCATCGGTACGGATCGGCAACGCGTCATCGTCATTGGCGTAGCCCGACGCAAGCGTCACGAACTGACCCGAACGTTCGCCCTTGGGAAAGGGCTTCGCGTCCCATTGCGGCGCGTCGCCTTCGCGCGTGGGTAAGATCCAGATCTGGAAGATTTTCGTAGCGACATCCTCCAGATTATATTCCGAATGACGGATGCCGGTACCGGCGCTCATGACCTGCACGTCGCCCGCTTCGGTGCGGCCCTTGTTGCCGAGATTGTCCTGGTGCGTGATCGCGCCCTCGCGGACATAGGTGATGATTTCCATATCGCGGTGCGGGTGCGGCGGAAAACCGGTCTGCGGCTGGATCGTATCGTCATTCCACACGCGCAGATTGCCCCAACTGGTGCGGGCGGGATCGTGATAGCCCGCGAAGGAGAAATGATGCTTGGCCTCGAGCCAACCGTGGTTGGCGCCGCCAAGGCTGTCGAAAGGACGAAGTTCGATCATGTTCTGTCTCCGGGGCGGCCCCGGGGGCGGGCGCCGTTGAGGAGGATTTAGGGATTGCAGGCCCTTTGGTTCAGTGGGATAAAATGCGCTGAAACGTTCGAGGAATTGGAAAAGTGAACAACCCGGGCACGCCGACGCTGGACCAGCTTCGCATCTTCCTCGCGATTGTCGACACGGGCAGTTTTGCAGCGGCAGGGCGCCAGCTCAATCGCGCGGTTTCGGTGATCAGCTACGGCATTTCCAATCTCGAGGCGCAGCTCGGCCTGACGCTCTTCGAACGCGAGGGGACGCGCAAGCCGCAACTCACCGTCGCGGGCCGCGCCCTCCTGTCGGAAGCGCGCGCGATTTCGGTCGGCATCGACGGGTTGCGCGCCAAGGTGAAGGGGATGCTCGAAGGGCTCGAGGCCGAGCTTGACCTCGCGGTTGATGTGATGCTGCCGTCCGAGCGGCTGGGCAAAGTGCTGCGTGCCTTTGCGGCCGAGTTCCCGACCGTGCAGCTAAGGCTTCATGTCGAGGCGCTGGGCGCGATCACCGCCATGGTACTCGATCGCAAAGCAATCCTCGGCGTGTCGGGGCCGCTGGCGGCAGGGGTTGAGGGAGTCGAATGCGTCGCCGCAGGATCGATCCCGATGGTGCCGGTGGCGGCCCCCGACCATCCGCTCGGCCGGATGGAACGCATCCCGCCCGGAGCCGGCCGCGACTACACCCAACTCGTCTTGACTGATCGCTCGCGCTTCACAGAGGGACGCGACTATTCGGTGATGAGCCCCAAAACTTGGCGGCTCGCCGATCTTGGCGCCAAGCATGCGCTACTGCGCGAAGGGATCGGCTGGGGCAATATGCCGTTGCCGATGATCGAGCCTGATCTGGTCGCGGGAACATTGGTGCAGCTCGCGATGCCCGATCATCCGGGAGGTACCTATCGTTTTGCCGGCGTCTGGCGCCGCGACACACCGCCCGGTCCGGCGGCGTCCTGGCTGCTCGAACAGTTCGTGTCACTCGGCGAGTGTGATGCTGAGGTTGCCGGGATGATCGACCTTTAGAGCTTCAGCATCGCCTCGGCACCGATCATGCGGATCGCGCGCGCGGTGCCGGTGTCACGGATATAGGAACCTGGGCGAAAAGCCGAGAGTGAGGCTGTGAAGGAAAGCAGGTCGCTTGCCTGCCAGCCAGCCGAAATCTCGATCTGATCGCCGATATGCATCGCTCTGCTGTCGTCCGCCGGTCGGATCAACTGGCCGGGAATGTCATAGATGCCATCGCCACGGCTTTCGCGCCAGAAACGCGCCGCGACCAGCTCGACCGTGACGCCCTTACCGAATTCGAAATCGACGCTGGGATGGAGGTTGATGATGTTGCGCGGGCCGATCGGCGAGAGTTCGCCGAAATATTTGCCCTTGGGAAAGAGCGCGTTGAAGGTACCGAGCTTGCCGTCGGCCGCCTCACGGTCGCCGCTTGCGATATTGGCGCGGAGGCGGAGGCGCGGTTTGAGTGGCGCGTGGGGGAATCTCCACGCGGTCTCGGTCGCGAACGACCACGCGCGGATCGGATCGCCGTCGAACCGTCCGCGTTGTAGCATGGCCTCCCAGTTCCAGCCGAGGTCGCCGCGGCGTCCGAAAAAGCGCAGCCCGAAGGTGTCGCGCGCCTCGCGGCCGGTGCGACCCGCAAAGCGGGCCTCCTCATTTTCATAGCCGAGCCAATATGCGTCGATGCCGATGTCATTCGAGGGGGCGACTGTCGCATAGACGCCGTCCAGCCGCCGCGACTTCGAGGTTCGGTCGTCGAAATTGCCGCCTCCTATCGCGACGGGTCGCAAGTGGAAGGCATCGACGTGGATCGGACCGCGATCGAGGATCGCGCGGACGCCGTCGAAGGCCTGCGGAATGTTTGGGCCGTAGCGGATGCCGACGATCCGTTCGGATCCGAGTGCGACGAGTTCGCGCCCGCCGCGCAAGGTCAGGGCGCCGTGGCCGCCGAGCGGTACGCTGATGTCGGCGAAGCCCTGCAGCAGGTCAATCCCCGTTTCGTCCGCAGGTCCTTTGCCTGCGCCGACGCCACGCGCATAGCCGGCGATGCCCTGCGCGAAAACGCGCGCCGGGCCGGCGTGAAGATCCGCGTGCGGCATGACACGCAGCCAGAGATATCCGTCGTCGGGCGCGGGCGGATCGCCCCACAAATTGCCTTCGAACCCTTCGAGGCGCGCCCGCGCCTCGCCCCCCAACGTCAAATAGGCCGCGCCGTCCTGCGCCAGCGGAAGATATTTCGCCGCGCGCCATCCTTCGCGCGGCGCGTCCGACAGCAGGGACCAATCCTCGTCGTAACGAAGATTGGTCTGCTGTACCTCCTGCGCCCACGCCGCGACGGGCAGCAGCGGGGCGACGTGAGCGAGTGCGCGCATCAGCGGCGGGTGACGAAGTGGCGCACGACGGGGGGCGCGTCGCCGGACTGAAAAGCGCGCAGCGCCTCCTGCTGCACCCGGTCGGCATTGGTGACCCGGTCGTGCTGGCGAAGATGTTCGAGCCAGCTTTCGACGGTGAAGCTTTCGATCACCGCACCGGGATGGGCGGTGTCCTCGTAAATGCCCCAGTGGATCGCGCCGTCGCGGCGACGGATACGGCGCATCTTCTGCATCTCGGCGAAGAAGGCAGGCACCTTTGCCGGGTCGATGCGGTATTCGACCGTCACCAGAACCGGGCCGCTGTCATGTTCGACCGCGCCATCGACGAGCGGTGCCGGCCAATGCGCGGAGGGTGCGAGGTCGAGCGTGCTCGCCTTGTCGAGCGGGAAGCGCCAGGCGAGCAGCAGCCCCGCGACGGCGAGCAGCGCCGCCGCGACGAGCAGGGTCGAGGGCACGCCGATGTGCGAGGCGACCGATCCCCAGAGCGCCGATCCCCCCGCCATCGATCCCTGAAAGACGAGCAGGTAGATGGCGAGAGCGCGCGCCTTGACCCAGCCGGGCGAGGTCGCCTGTGCACCGCCGTTGAGCGAGGCCATCATCGCGATCCACGCGAGACCCGCCACGAACAGCGCTGCCGATGCACTCCAGAAGCCGCCGACCAGTGACAGCGCCGCCATCGCCGCAGCGAGCAGGACCGAAGCGGCGAGCGTGATCGCGTTGGCGCCCATCCGTCCGCGAAGTTTCGGCATCAGCATCGCACCGCCGATCGCGCCGAGCCCCATGAAGGTCAGGAGTCCGCCATAGCCCGCCGGGCCGAGTCCGAGGTCGCGCCGCGCGATGATCGGCAGCAGTGCCCAGAGGCCGCTGGCAAAGACGAAGAAGCCGACCGAGCGGATCAGCACGACCTGCAGTTCGGGCGCGCGCATCGCATAGCGCAGCCCCACGCGCATCGCGCCGACCATATGTTCGGCGGGAAGGTGGCGGTCGGGGGACGCGCGCCGCCAGCGGAAGAGGACGATGATGACACCGACGACCGACAGCGCGTTGACCGCGAAGACGGCTGCGGGGCCGGAGGCGGCGATGATGACGCCGCCCAGCGCGGGCCCGATCGCGCGGGCGATATTGACCCCCAGTGAGTTGAGCGCGACCGCTTGTTGCAGCGCCTTGGGCGGTACCAGTTCAGGCACGATCGCCTGGAAGGCGGGCGCCGAGAAGGCGGCACCGACCGCGATCAACGCGGTGAAGACCAGCAAGACCCACGCGGTGGTGAGTCCCGACAGGGTGATCGCGGCGAGCCCGGCGGCGCCGACCAGCCCGAACAGCTGCGCCCCGATCAGCAGGCGGCGGCGGTCGACGATATCGGCGAGCGCCCCGGCGGGGAGCGCCAGCGCGAACATCGGGAAGGTCGTCGCGCCCTGAACCAGTGCGACCATCAGTGGATCGGGCGACAGCGAGGTCATCAGCCAGCCCGCGCCGACATCGTGCATCCAGGTGCCGACATTGGAAACGATCGTAGCGATCCACAGCGCGCGGAACATCGGGCTGGCGAGCGGGCGCTCAGGGACGGGCGCGGGCGTGCCAGTGGTGGCGGTCATGCCCTGCGCTCGTGCAGGATGGCGGCAAGCATCAGTCCGCCGATCAGGCCGGCATGTTCGAGGAAGGTGTTGCGCTCGTGGAAGCGCACCATCGGATCGGCGACCTGCCAGAATGGGTGCGCGATCAATGTGGCGGCGGCGGTAAAGACACCGAGCGCGCCGGCACCGAACCAGGCTTTGCGGCCGAGGATGACGAGCAGCGAGCCGCCGATCTGGACCGCGATGGTCAGCGCGACGATGAGCGCGGCGGGCTCGAGGCCGAAATGCCGCGCCTCGCCGAGCGCACCGCCGAGGTCGAACAGCTTGGCGATACCGCTCGTCCAATAGGGAAGGGTGAGAAGGGTTGCGGCGAGGACCGCGAAGCGGCGGTCGCCTAGCAGACGGGCGATGGGGGCTGGGGTGTTCATCGCTCAGACCGCCCAGCAACCGCAACCGAAAGCACCCCAGAAGCTCTGGACATCGGCGGCGGGGACATTGGCGCCGAGCGCCGCCGCATGGTCGTGGCCATGGACGTTGCAGGCGCTGGCGCAGCCGCACGCCGCTGCCATCTTCTGTGCGCCCTCGGGGCGGCGATAGTGGCCGCCGAAGGTCGCGACGGGCGACCAGTCGGGCATCGGCTTCGGCAGCGCGGGCGCGATCGGGCCATAGTCGCCTTCGCCATGCACAACCTTGCCGCCGAGGACCGTGAGCACCGCGCGCAGATGGACGATCTCGCTTTCGGCGACGCCGAAATAATCGTCCGACAGCAGCGCGAGGTCGGCGAGCTGGCCGGCCTTGATCTGGCCCTTCTTGCCGACCTCGTTCGAGAACCATGTGTTCTTTTCGGTCCACAGGCGCAGTGCGGTTTCGCGGTCGAGGCGGTTGCGCACGGGATAGAGCGTCGTGCCGCCGAGCGTCTTGCCGGTGACGAGCCATGAGAGCGAGACCCAAGGGTTGTAGCTCGCGACGCGCGTCGCGTCGGTTCCCGCGCCGACGGGAATGCCGGCTTCCATCATCCGCCTGATCGGCGGGGTCGCCTCGGCCGCCTTGGCGCCATAGCGTTCGATGAAATATTCGCCCTGGAACATCATGCGGTGCTGGACCGCGATGCCGCCGCCGAGTGCCGCGATCCGGTCGATATTGCGCTCGCTGATTGTCTCGGCATGGTCGAAGAACCAGTTGAGTCCGGACAGCGGAATGTCCTTGTTCACCTTTTCGAACACGTCGAGCGCGCGGCCGATCGTCTGGTCGTAGGTGGCGTGCAGGCGCCAAGGCCATTTGCGTTCGGCGAGCAGGCGGACGACGGGTTCGAGGTCGCTTTCCATGCTCGGCGGCATGTCGGGGCGTTCGACGCGGAAATCCTCGAAGTCGGCGGCCGAATAGACGAGCATCTCGCCCGCGCCATTGTGGCGATAGGTGTCGTCGCCATCGCCTGGTTTCACCTGCGACGACCAGGTCGCGAAGTCCTTAAGTTCTTCCTTCGGCTTCTGCGTGAAAAGGTTGTAGGCGATGCGCAGCGTCATCTCGCCGTCCTTGTGCAGTTTTTCGATGATCCGGTAATCGTCGGGATAATTCTGAAAGCCGCCGCCCGCGTCGATCACGCTGGTGACGCCAAGCGAATTGAGCTCGCGCATGAAATGCTTCGTCGAATTGACCTGATACTCCTCGGGCAGCTTGGGGCCTTTGGCGAGCGTCGCATAGAGGATCGTCGCATTGGGCTGCGCCAGCAAAAGACCGGTCGGGTTGCCGGCCGCGTCGCGGACGATCTCGCCGCCCGGCGGGTTCGGCGTGTCCCTGGTGTAGCCGACGGCGCGAAGCGCGGCGGCGTTGAGCAGCGCGCGGTCGTAGAGGTGGAGGATGAAGACCGGCGTCTCGGGCGCTGCGGCGTTGATCTCGTCGAGCGTCGGCAGGCGCTTTTCGGCGAACTGATGCTCGGTGAAGCCGCCGACGACGCGGACCCACTGCGGCGGCGGCGTGTTCTGGGCCTGCTTTTTCAGCATCGCCATTGCGTCGGCGAGGCTCGGCACGCCGTCCCAGCGCAGCTCCATATTATAGTTGAGCCCGCCGCGTATGACATGGATGTGGCTGTCGATCAGCCCCGGGATCAGACGCCGGCCCTTCGCGTCGATGATCGTCGCGTCGGGACCGGCGGCGGCGCGGGCCTGCTGTTCGCTGCCGACGCTGAGGAATTTGCCGCCGCGGATCGCGACCGCCTGCGCCTCGGGATTGGCCTTGTCGAGCGTGGTCACCTTGGCGTTGACGATGACGAGGTCGGGCTGGGTCATGGCAAAGCTCTCCGAAGCGGTAAGAAGGGCAGTGGTGGCGGCACCGGCGAGCGCCCGGGGGCGCGGGGTAGGGGTT
>JAEWIL010000233.1 GCA_023387085.1 Pseudomonadota bacterium
CCCCTAGGATGATGTATCGCCTCAGGGATTTTCGCAAAAGCTCGTACCGGGCAGTGCCCGCCGATGCCTATGTAGGGCGGTTGCCGCCCGGTCTCAAGATATTTGGCTCACGCGATCAGGGAATTTGCTCGATCCGGCCTGCCAGCGACTCGATCCGGTCGGCGATCTGGATCAGCGCGCGATGGTGCGACGGTGCGGTCGTTTGGGGGGGCGGCGGGGCCTTTTTGATCGCGTCGAGCTCGCTGAGTGCTGCCTTGAGTTCGTCGCGCGCCTGCGCTTCGCGGCTTTCGGCGAGTGCGACCGCCGCGCGCAGCGAATCGGATTGCGGCTCGGCCTTGTCGGCCTTGCTCTTGGCCTCCTGCGCTTCGTCGGCGAGCATCAATGCGGCGAACAGCAATTGGCGGATTTCGGTGCCGCCGGGCATCCCGCGCACCTTGTCGTCGACCACCGACGCCAGATCCAGAAGCTGTTGTTCCTGCCCGTCGGCGCAATGGACGTCGTAAGCGCGCCCGGCGATATTGAGCCTGACGTCAGCCACGCTTGGCCTCCGCGATCAGCAGGTCGAGTTCGCCGATGACGGCGGCCACTTCGGCCTTCAGCTCCGATTGGTCGTCGCGGGCCGGATCGCCCGCGCCGGTGGGAGGGGCAGGGCGGTTCGCCCGGTCGGCCAGCGCCTTTTCGATCCGGCTGAGTGCCCGTTCGATGCGGCCAATGGCCAGGCTGGATTCGTCGAGATCGAGTTCCATGACGACGGGTTAGCAGCGCGGCGGGAGGGGTGCAATCGCCTCTCCGCACCGAAATGCGCGCAATTTCTGCCTTGGGCGGTTGACTCCTGCCCGCGCCACCGCAAAGGGCTGTCCCACCGAATCCGGTCATCTTCACATCCTTTCCCGGGGGACCCATGACACTGCCCGAACGCCAGCTTGCCAACGCGATCCGCGCGCTCGCGATGGACGCCGTACAAGCCGCGAATAGCGGTCATCCGGGGATGCCGATGGGCATGGCCGACGTCGCGACCGTGCTTTATTCGGATTATCTGAAGTTCGATCCGACCGATCCGAAATGGCCCGATCGCGATCGATTCGTCCTGTCGGCGGGCCACGGCTCGATGCTCGCTTACGCGACGCTGAATCTTGCCGGCTATGCGCGTCCCACGATGGACGATATTCGCAATTTCCGCCAGCTGAGCAGCCCTTGCGCGGGGCATCCCGAAAATTTCGAGCTCGAGGGTGTCGAGACCACGACGGGGCCGTTGGGGCAAGGGCTTGCGACCGCGGTCGGGATGGCCATCGCCGAGCGACATTTGAACGCGATCTACGGCGACGATCTGGTCGACCATCGCACCTGGGTCATCGCCGGCGACGGATGCCTGATGGAGGGCATCAACCACGAAGCCATCGGCTTGGCGGGACATTTACAGCTGGGACGGCTGGTCGTGCTGTGGGACGACAACAAGATTACGATCGACGGATCGACCGACCTGTCGACGAGCGAAGATATTGCCGCGCGCTATGCCGCAACCGGGTGGCATGTCGAAAGCTGCGACGGTCACGATCCCGCCGATATCCGCCGCGCGATCGATGCGGCGCTGGCCGATAATCGCCCGTCGCTGATCGCGTGCCGGACGATCATCGGATTCGGCGCGCCGAACAAGCAGGGGACGTCGGCGACGCACGGCTCGCCGCTGGGCGCCGACGAGATCGCCGCGGCGCGTAAAGAGCTGGGCTGGACGGCCGAACCCTTCGTCATACCCGCTGACGTTGCGTCGGCTTGGGCCGCGTTCGGCGAGAAGGGCAAAAATCTTCACGCCGGTTGGAATCGCCGCCTCGCAACCAGCGAAAAGAAAAGCGATTTTGAAGCGCGCCTCGGCGGCGAGATCGTCCCCGGCGATGCGTTCAAGGCCTATCTCGACGGCCTCGTCGCCGAGCCGCCGAAAGTGGCGACGCGCAAGGCGTCGGAGAATACCCTGACCGCGCTCACGGCCGACATCGCATCGCTCGTCGGCGGCAGCGCCGACCTGACCGGTTCGAACAACACCAAAACATCGTCGACCAAGCCGCTGACGAAGGACGATTATTCGGGCCGCTATGTCTATTATGGCATTCGCGAGTTCGGCATGGCCGCGGCGATGAACGGCATGGCGCTGCACGGCGGCGTCGTTCCTTATGGCGGCACCTTCCTCGTGTTCGCCGATTATTGTCGCGCCGCGATCCGCCTGTCGGCGCTTCAGAAACAGCGCGTCGTCTATGTGATGACGCACGACAGCATCGGTCTCGGCGAGGATGGTCCGACGCACCAGCCGATCGAGCATCTCCAGTCGCTCCGCGCTATGCCGAACCTGCTGGTGATGCGGCCCGCGGACGCGGTCGAGACCGCCGAATGCTGGGCGCTGGCGCTGGCGCAGGAAGGCCGTCCCTCGCTGCTTGCGCTGACCCGCCAGAATCTTCCCTCGCTGCGTCATGACGTCACGGAAAATCTTTGCGCGAAAGGCGGTTACCGCCTGCGGGGTGCCTCGACGGCGCGCAAGGTCGTGCTGGTCGCGACCGGTTCGGAGGTTTCGCTGGCCATCGAAGTTGCCGATAAGCTGGAAGCCGCCGGCCATGGCGCCGACGTCGTTTCGATGGTGTCGACCGAGCTGTTCGACGAACAGCCTGCGGCCTATCGGGCCGATATTCTGCCCGACGACGCACTGATCGTGTCGATCGAGGCGGGCACGACCTTCGGCTGGGAACGCTACACCGGCCGTGACGGCCTGCGTTTCGGCATCGACAGCTTTGGCGCCTCGGCGCCGATCGAAGACCTATTCAGGCATTTCGGCCTTACCGCCGATGCTATCGCACCCCAGATCCTGGCAAAGCTTGGCCATTAAGGACCGGCTTCCCCCACGCAGAAAGGACCCCTCGACATGGCAGTGAAAGTCGCAATCAACGGTTTCGGACGTATCGGCCGCAACGTGGCGCGCGCCATATTGGAACGCACCGATCACGATCTGGAGTTGGTGTCGATCAACGATCTGGCAGATGCCAAGGCCAACGCACGCCTGTTCCAGCGCGATTCGGTCCACGGCCCGTTCAACGGCACCGTGGAAGTCGACGGCAACGACCTGATCGTCAATGGCAAACGCATCCAGGTGACCGCCGAGCGCGATCCCGCCAAGCTTCCCCACGCGGCGAACGGCATCGACATCGCGCTGGAATGCACGGGCTTTTTCACCGACCGCAAGGGTGGGCAGGCGCATCTAGATGCCGGCGCCAAGCGCGTTCTGATCTCGGCCCCGGCCAAGGAAGTCGACCTGACCGTCGTCTATGGCGTGAACCACGACAAGATCGGCGCCGAGCATGTGATCGTCTCGAACGCATCGTGCACCACGAACTGCCTCGCGCCGATGGCCAAGGTTCTGCACGAAAAGATCGGCATCGAACGCGGCCTGATGACCACCATCCACGCCTACACCAACGACCAGAAAATACTCGACCAGATCCACTCCGATCCGCGCCGCGCCCGCGCCGCCGCGATGTCGATGATCCCGACCTCGACCGGTGCCGCTGTCGCCGTCGGCCTCGTCCTGCCCGAACTGAAGGGCAAGCTCGACGGTTCGTCGATCCGTGTGCCGACCCCCAATGTCTCGGTCGTCGACCTGACCTTCACCCCCAGCCGCGACACGACCGCCGAAGAGGTCAACAAGCTGCTCAAGGAAGCCGCCGAGGGCGAACTCAAGGGCGTTCTCGGCTTCACCGACGAACCGCTGGTCTCGATCGATTTCAACCATGACGCCCACAGCTCGACGATCGACAGCCTCGAAACCGCGGTGATCGACGGCAAGCTCGTGCGTGTGCTCAGCTGGTACGACAATGAATGGGGCTTTTCGAACCGCATGATCGACACCGCAGGTGTGATCGCCAAGTTCCTCTGATAAAAAGGAAAACAGCGATGGCCGCGTTCAGGACTCTCGACGACATCGGCGACGTTACCGGCAAGAAGGTGCTGGTGCGCGTCGACCTTAATGTCCCGATGATCGACGGCGCGGTCGGCGACAAGACGCGGATCGAGGCGGCGATGCCGACGATCCGCGAACTGTCGGACAAGGGCGCGATCGTCCTGCTGCTCGCGCATTTCGGGCGTCCGAAAGGTGCGAAGAACCCGACCCAGTCGCTAAGCCTGGTGATTGACGGTGTCGCCGACGTGCTCGGGCACTCGGTGATGTTCATTCCCGAGGCTGTCGGCGAAGGCGCCAAAGCGGGGGTTGCGGTGCTCGCCCCTGGCGACGTTGCGGTGCTCGAAAACACGCGCTTCTATCCCGGCGAGGAAAAGAACGATCCGGCGTTTGCCGACGCCTTGGCCGAGATCGGTGACCTCTATGTCAACGACGCTTTTTCGGCCGCGCACCGCGCGCACGGTTCGACCGAGGGCATCGCACACCGTTTGCCGGCTTATGCCGGCCGCGCGATGGAGGCCGAACTGAAAGCGCTCGACGCTGCGCTCGGCAATCCGGCCCATCCGGTAGCGGCCGTCGTTGGCGGTGCGAAAGTATCGAGCAAGATCGATGTGTTGCGCAACCTTGTCGGCAAGGTCGATCATCTGATCATCGGCGGCGGCATGGCGAATACCTTTCTCGCCGCGCGCGGGGTCGATGTCGGCAAATCGCTGTGCGAGCATGATTTGGTTGATACGGCCAACGCGATCTTCGACAGCGCCGATGCGGCGAACTGCACGATCCATCTGCCCTATGACGTCGTGGTGTCGAAGGAGTTCGCGCCGAACCCCCCAACGCGCACCGTCAATGTCCACGAAGTCGCCGCCGACGAGATGATCCTCGACGTCGGCCCCGCCGCGGTCGAAGCGCTCGCCGATGTGCTCAAGAATTGCCGGACGCTTGTCTGGAACGGCCCGCTCGGCGCGTTCGAAACTCCGCCGTTCGACACCGCGACCGTTGCGCTGGCGAAAACCGCCGCGGCATTGACGCGCGAAGGGTCGCTGATTTCGGTCGCTGGCGGCGGCGACACCGTCGCGGCGCTGAACCATGCGGGCGTCGGCCAGGATTTCACTTTCGTTTCGACCGCGGGCGGCGCTTTCCTTGAATGGATGGAGGGTAAACCGCTTCCGGGCGTGGACGCGCTTAAAGTCTGAGCATTCGCGCGCATTTGCATCCCCGCGATGGGCTCGCTATGCGCACCGCCACATACGTATGCAAACAACCGGAGATCCTATGACCACCGCCAATGCCGCCATGCTCGACCAGATCAAGTCGGGTCAGGGTTTTATCGCCGCGCTTGATCAGAGCGGCGGCTCGACGCCCAAGGCGTTGGCCGGCTATGGCATCGGCGAAGATGCTTTCTCGAATGACGAGGAAATGTTCGGCCTGATCCATGCGATGCGCAGCCGCATCGTGACCGCGCCCTGCTTCAACGGCGAGAAGGTGATCGGCGCGATTCTGTTCGAGCGCACAATGGACGGCGAGGCCGGCGGCAAGCCCGTACCGACGCTGCTTTGGGAACGCGGCGTGGTGCCGTTTCTGAAGGTCGACAAGGGCCTCGAAGCCGAAGAAAATGGCGTCCAGCTGATGAAGCCGAACCCCGACCTCGACGCGCTTTGCGAACGCGCGGTCGCCAAGGGCGTGTTCGGCACCAAGATGCGCAGCGTCGTCAATCTCGCGAATCCGGTCGGCATCAAGGCGATCGTCGACCAGCAGTTCGCCGAAGCGGCGCGGATCGCGGCGCATGGTCTGGTCCCGATCATCGAGCCCGAAGTCAATATCAAAAGCGTCGAACGCGATGCCGCCGACCGCCTGCTGCTCAAGGAAACGCTCGCCGCGCTCGATGCCTGGACCGGCGCGCCGCTGATGCTGAAGCTGTCGCTGCCTGCCGAAGCCGGCCTGTTTCAGCCGCTGGTCGACCATCCGAAGGTGCTGCGCGTCGTCGCGCTGTCGGGGGGCTTCAAGCGCCCCGAGGCCTGCGTCGAGCTGGCGAAGAATCCCGGTATCATCGCCAGCTTCAGTCGCGCGCTGCTCGAAGACCTGCGCCACCAGATGAGCGACGAGGAATTCAATCGCTCGCTCGGCGGTGCGATCGACGAGATCCACGCGGCGTCGGTGGCTTGATGAGCGCCTGAAAATGAGTTGCGGCTGGCACGCCGTCGACGATTATATCGCCGGGAAACTGCTCGGCGACGACGATGCGCTGGCCGCCGCGCTTGCCAACAACGCTGCAAGGGGCTTGCCGCCGATCGATGTGTCGGAGCCGCAGGGCAAGATGCTTTTCCTGCTCGCGCAAACGGCGGGTGCGAAACGCATCCTCGAGGTCGGAACGCTCGGCGGCTATTCGACGATCTGGCTGGCGCGGGCGTTGCCCGCAGATGGTTCGCTGGTGACGCTGGAACTCGAAACGCATCATGCCGCGGTTGCCCGCGAGAATTTCGATCGCGCGGGTGTGTCGGACAGGATCGACATTCGCGTCGGCGCGGCGGCGGACAGCCTTGCCGCGATGGTGCCCGATACACCGTTCGATTTGGTCTTCATCGACGCCGACAAGCAGAGCAACGCCGTCTATGTGAACGAGGCGATCCGCCTCGGGCGAAGCGGCATGACGATCATCGTCGACAATGTCGTCCGCGAAGGCGGGGTACTCGACGCGAACAGCGGCGACGAACGGATCGAAGGAACGCGCGCGCTGTTCGACATGCTGAGCGCCGATCCGCGGCTTGATGCGACTGCAATCCAGACCGTAGGGGCTAAGGGCTGGGACGGCTTCGTGCTGGCGCGGGTGCGCTAGAGCCCGCCCATGAAGCGGAAAGCGAAGCGATAATCCTCGGGCTTGATCGGTCGATCGGTCCGCCGTGCCGGTGAAACGCTTTCGAGCGAGATCGTGCCGTCGGCGAGCGGGGTCTGCTTGCCGAGCGTGACTTCGAAAGGCTGCGAACGCCCGCCGGTCCGCACCCAGATCATTTTCAGGCGAAGCTGCCCGGCCCACACACAGGTCACATTTTCGGGGCAGCGACTGTCCTCCAGAACCGCGACCGGCTGGATGACCGGGCCGTCGGCATAGGCCTGTTGGCCGAGCGCGACATGGCTGGCATCGGGCAGCGGCGCCGCTTCGTCGCCCGCGCCCGGCGTTGTGGCGCAGGCGGAGAGCGCGACAAGAAGGATCGGGAGCGAGGCCGCGAGGCGAGGCAAGTTCTGCATTTGCGGGTTATAGGCGGCATCGCTATGAACCCGCCATGACCACACCCAAATGCCAACTCTACCTGATTTCGCCGCTCGATGTCGGGGGCGACTTTCCTTCCAGACTGGAAGACGCTTTATCCGCCGCGCCAGTCGCTGCCTTCCAGTTTCGCGTCAAGGATGTGGACCAGCACGAGGCGGCGCGGCTTGCCGGGCCGCTGCAGGCGATCTGCGCCGCACACGACACGGCCTTTGTCGTCAATGACGATATGGCGCTCGCAAAGCGGCTGGGCGCCGACGGCCTGCATCTGGGGCAGGGCGATGGCGACGTTACCGAAGCGCGGCGCCTGCTTGGCCCGCAAGCCCAAATCGGCGTCACTTGCCACAACAGCCGTCACCTCGCGATGGAAGCAGGCGATGCTGGCGCCGATTATGTGGCGTTCGGCGCTTTCTTCCCGACGACGACCAAGGCGGTCGAACATCGCGCCGACCCCGAAATCCTGACCTGGTGGCAGGGGCTGTTCGAGCTGCCTTGCGTCGCGATCGGCGGAATCACGGTCGACAATGCGAAGACGCTGATCGACGCGGGCGCCGATTTCCTCGCCGTTTCCGGAGGCGTCTGGGCGCATCCCGATGGGCCTGCGCAAGCGGTGCGGGCTTTCGACAAGCTGCTGGCGGGGTGACGAGGGTCGGACTCCGGCTCCTCTACGCGGCGACGGCTTTGGTCGCCACGTCGGCTGCGGCATCCGAACGCGAGCTTATCATTCCGGTGGCGGGGCTTCGCGCGTCCGACCTCGTCGACAGCTGGGACAAGAGCCGCGCCGAGGGACGGGTTCATCATGCGATCGACATCCAGGCGCCGATCGGCACGCCGGTGCTCGCCGCGATGGACGGCACGATCGAGAAATTGTTCGCGTCTAAACGCGGGGGACTTACGATTTATCAGCGGTCGGCGGACGGGAAACGGATTCTCTACTATGCGCATCTGCTGGGTTACCGGCGCGGCCTGGCCGAGGGGCAGCCGGTCCGCCTCGGGCAGGTGATCGGCGCGGTCGGCGCGAGCGGCAATGCCGATCCGGCCTTCCCGCACCTCCATTTCCAGATCCTCGAAACACGGCCCGGAAGCGGCTGGCAGGACGGCGAGCCGGTCAACCCCTATCCTCTGCTGACAGGCAGCGCGGGCCTGGTTAGGCGAAAGGGCGATCGCGATTCGGCGGCTTGCCGGACTTGTCGTTTTCATCCTTGCGCCAACCGAACAGGCCCGCGCATGGGGTCGGTCGCTTGGCCGGCTTTTGCCTGGCGCGCGGGAAGGGGCGCGCCTGATCGGGAAGGTCGATACTCATCATGCGGGCCTTATGCCTATCGGTCACCGGCCGATATTGGATCGATGCGTCAAATCAGCTTCGGTTCATCGCGTTTTTGCTTGCCTAGCGGACCTGCGCCCGCAACAGGTTGCGGCGAGGGAGCATATGATGACGAACGAGAAGCAGAGCGGCGCGGCCATGCGCGAACTGACGTTGCGGGCGATCCTGCTCGGCGGGCTGCTGACGCTGATGTTCACGGCGGCGAACGTCTATCTGGGGCTCAAGGTCGGGCTGACGTTCGCGACTTCAATCCCGGCGGCCGTCATTTCGATGGCGCTGCTGCGCTATATGGCGGGCGCGACGATCCTCGAGAATAATATCGTCCAGACGATCGCAAGCGCGGCGGGGACGCTCGCGGCAATCATCTTCGTGTTGCCGGGGCTTGTCATGGTCGGTTACTGGCAGGGCTTCCCGATGCTGGAGACGACCGCGATCACGATGCTCGGCGGGATCCTCGGCGTCCTTTTCTCGGTGCCGCTCCGCCGCGCGCTCGTCGTCGACGCCGATCTGCCTTATCCCGAGGGGCGGGCGGCAGCGGAAGTGTTGCACGTCGGCGCTGCGAGCGCCGAAGGTGCGGCCGAGAACAAGGCCGGATTGTCGGCGCTCTTGTGGAACAGTCTCATCTCCGCCGGCTTTGCGTTGCTCGCCCAGATGAAACTCGTCGCGGCCGAAGCGTCGCGCTGGTTCAAGGTCGGAGCGGGCGCAACGGGAATTTCGGGCGGCCTCGGTTTCGCGCTGTTCGGCGTGGGCCACCTCGTCGGTCTGTCGGTCGGCATGGCGCAGCTCGTTGGCTTGATTACCGGCTGGTGGATATTGCTGCCGATCCTGACGCAGGGCGTTTCCGGCCCCGATGCAGAGACGATCGCCAACACCGTATTCCGCGCCGATGTCCGCTTTTTCGGCGCCGGCGTGATCGCCGTCGCGGCGATCTGGACCATGGTCAAGATCGCGCGCCCGGTGATCGGCGGCATCCGGTCGGCGATGGCGGCCAGCAAAGCGCGTCATGCCGGAACTGCGATGGCGATCGGCGAGCGCGACATTCCCATCGGCTGGGTGTTCGGCGGGTCGCTGCTGGTCCTGATCCCGATCGCCTGGCTGCTCTGGTCGGTGCTTGCCGGCGGGCCGCTGGCAGGATCCGCGGCAATTCTCATTGCGGGAGCGCTGGTGTTCATCGTCGTTATCGGCCTGATGATCGCGTCGGTCACCGGCTATATGGCCGGACTGATCGGTGCGTCGAACTCGCCCGTGTCGGGGATCGGCATCCTCGCGATCATCGCCTCTTCGCTGCTTCTCGTCGGGCTGCTCGGTCGCGGCGGAGGCGACGAGGCGAGCGCCGCGATGGTGGCCTATGCGCTGATCGTGACCGGCATCGTGTTCGGCATCGCGACGATCTCGAACGACAATTTGCAGGATCTCAAGACCGGCCAGCTCGTCGGCGCGACGCCGTGGAAACAACAGGTCGCGCTGATCATCGGCGTCTTCTTCGGCTCGCTCGTCGTCCCGCCGGTGCTGAACGTGCTCAACGAGACGCTGGGTTTCGTGGGCGTGCCGGGGGCAGGCCCCAACGCGCTCGCGGCGCCGCAGGCGGGGCTCATTTCCTCACTCGCGAAGGGCGTCCTCGGCGGTGACCTCAACTGGACCATGCTCGGCTATGGCGCGCTGGCAGGTGTCGGTTTCATCATCGTCGACGAACTGCTCGGCCGCGCGGGCAAGCTGCGGCTGCCTCCGCTCGCGATCGGGATCGGTATATATCTGCCCATGGCGGTCATCTTGCCCGTGGTGATCGGCGCGGTCGGTGGCTGGTTCTATGACCGCTGGGCCGAAGGCCGCGGCAATCCCGAATTCGCGCACCGCATGGGTGTGCTGACCGCAACGGGCATGATCGTCGGCGAAAGCCTGTTTGGCGTGCTGTACGCGGGCCTCGTCTATGCGACGGACAAGGATGCGCCGCTGGCAGTGGTGGGCGACGGGTTCGCGCTTCCGTCGGTGTTGATCGGCCTCGGCCTGTTCACCGCGCTTGTGATCCTGAGCTACGCGCGGACGCGCAAGACGGTCGCAACGACCGCCTGAGACACGGACCGCTTGCCCTTGGCCGCAGGCGCGGCTAAGGGCGCGCTCCTGTGACCGGTGTTTGTAATGCGCCGGCGGCTCTTTCCATCCTTGAACAGCGAGTGTGCGCGATGAAGATCACCGGCGTTGAAATCCGTCCCGGCAATATTATCGAATATGAAGGCGGGATCTGGAAGGTCACCAAGATCCAGCACACCCAGCCGGGCAAGGGCGGCGCCTATATGCAGGTCGAAGCCAAGAATCTGATCGACGGGCGCAAGCTCAACAACCGTTTCCGCAGCGCTGATACGGTCGAGAAGGTCCGCCTCGACACCAAGGATTTCCAGTTCCTCTATGCCGAGGGCGACGACCTGGTCTTCATGGACAAGGATACGTTCGAACAGATCAACATCTCGAAGGATGTGGTCGGCGAAGCACATGAATTCCTGCAGGACGGCATGGAAGTCGTTCTCGAGCTCTGGGAAGAGCGCCCGATCTCGGTCGAACTGCCCGAACAGATCGAAGCGACGATCGTCGAAGCCGATGCGGTTGTGAAGGGCCAGACGGCCTCGTCTTCGTACAAGCCAGCGATCCTCGACAATGGCGTTCGCGTGATGGTGCCGCCGCACATCACCAGCGGCACGCGGATCGTGGTCAACGTCTATGACCGCGAATATGTTCGCCGCGCCGACTAAGTAAGCATCGCCGCCCGCAGTTCGGGCGGGTGGAGATTTTGACATGGCCATTTCCGGCATTATCACCGTCATGGAACGCGCCGCGCGCAAGGCCGGCACGAAGCTTCGCCGCGACTTCGGCGAGATCGAGCATCTGCAGGTCTCGCAGAAGGGGCCGGCGGATTTCGTATCGAAGGCCGATCAGGCGGCCGAGCGCACGCTCTATGACGAACTAACCCACGCGCGTCCGGGCTGGGGCTTCCTGATGGAAGAAGCGGGCGAGATCGAGGGCGAGCCGGGCAAGCCACGCTTTATCATCGACCCGCTCGACGGCACGTCGAACTTCCTCCACGCGATTCCGCAGTTCGCGATCTCGATCGCGGTGCAGGAACCGAAACTTGGCGGCGGCTGGGGCGATGTCACCGCGGCGCTGATCTACCAGCCCGTCACCGACGAAAGCTATTGGGCCGAACGCGGCCGCGGCGCGTGGCTGCACGACCGGCGCCTGCGCGTGGCATCACGCCGCCACCTCAACGAATGCCTGATCGCCACCGGCATCCCCTTCATGGGCCACGGCGACATGGCGCAGTGGAGCCGCATCTTCGGCGCGGTCGCGCCCGAAGTCGCCGGGATCCGCCGCTTCGGCGCCGCCAGTCTTGACCTCGCGTGGGTCGCGGCGGGCCGTTTCGACGGCTTCTGGGAAAGCCAGCTCAACATCTGGGACGTCGCCGCCGGTATGCTGCTGGTGCGCGAAGCCGGCGGCTTTGTAAGCGATTTCCGCGGCGGAGACCGCGCGATCGAACGCAGCGAATTTATCGCCGGAAGCGCCGCGGTGCACAGCAAGCTGCAGAAGCTGGTCGCGGGCGCACTCCGCAACGCCTGAACGCGCGTTTATTTCTTCTTCTTGGCGGAGTCGTCGAAGACGAACCCGTCGAAATTCGCCATCACGTCGGTCCAGATCTGCAGATTTTCGATGAACTGGGCGCGCGGCATTCCGCCGGCGTCAAGGTACAGGTCCATCTCGACGACCGGATCCTTTTCGGAGTCGACATAGGCGCGCCCATATCGATTATCGGTATTCCAGGCGTTCGTCCGCTCGACGGGATAGGGCTTGCCCGTCGTGAACCCGGTGTAAAATTCGATCGAGCTGCACGCGCTGAGCTTCACTCCACCGTCGCAGCCGAAGAAATAGACAGTGAAGTTTCGGCCGCTGCTGGCCGATTTGATATAGGGTTGGCCCTTCTTGTCGGTCTCGATCTTGGCGCGATAGCCTTCGTCGGTCAGCAGGCGGGCGATCCGGTCTGGATCGGCCTTGATCATGACGTCCGGCTGGGCGCCTTGCTGTGCGGGCACTTCCTCGGCGAAAGCGGGATCCGCCACGATCAGCAGCGCCGCGAAAAGCATCTTCCTCACATATCCCCCTGTCGATCAGCCCCTCGCGGCGCTGTCGTCGCTATTTGTCGTAGATGAATTCGCGATAGCTATCCATCAGAGAGGCCCAGGTGTTGAAGGTCTCGCCGATATTCTCGCGCGGGATGCCCGCGAAATCGACATCGACGTCCATTTCCAGCACCGGGTCGCCCTCGTCGTCCTTATATCCGCGGGCGAACCGCTTTTCCTTGTTCCATTGGTTGAACCGGTCGAGCGACACATTCTTGGCGTCGTTGAAGCCCATATAATATTGCAGCGTCTTGCAATTTTTATGGTCTTCGCAGTTCATGAAGATGACCAGGAATTTGACGCCGTTGCGGCTGCTTTCGATATAGGGATCTTCGTCCGGCTTGGTGACGAGCGTCGCGGGCCAGCCCTGCGACTCGACGATCGCCTTGATCGCTGCCGGATTCTTCGCATTGACCAGTTCGGCCTTCGCAGGTGCTGCGGAAAATGCGAGCGCGGCCCCCAGGGCCAGCATCGTCCGGACGGAAATTAAACGCATGTGAGTTTCCCCAGTTTAAAGCGGGCATATAGCCCCGAATGCCGACCCACGAGGCTGGCGTAACACGGCAATACGCAATGCCGCCAGTCCTCCTTATGCTTTTGGTCACAACGGCGATGAATTTCCTGCCCGCAGCGCTTGCGAGGCGCGGCGCACTGGCCTAAAGCGCCCGCAACAACGGGTGCCAAGCACCTTAAAACAGACTGCGAGCTCCCATGGTCGATCTGACGCAATATCTGCCGATCCTGATCTTTCTGGTCATCGCCGTTGGCTTGTCCTCGGCATTCGTGTTCCTGCCGATGGGCGTCGCCCGCCTGACCGGCGCGCACAAGCCCGATCCGGCGAAGCTCAGCGAGTATGAATGCGGTTTTCCCGCATTTGAAGATGCCCGCAGCCAGTTCGACGTGCGTTTCTACCTTGTCGCCATCCTCTTCATCATCTTCGACCTCGAAGCCGCTTTCCTCTTTCCCTGGGCCGTCAGCCTGAAAGAGATCGGCTGGGCCGGCTGGGCGACGATGATGGTGTTCCTCGCCGAGCTTTCCCTCGGCCTCGTGTACGCGTGGAAAAAAGGCGCGTTGGATTGGGAATGAACAGCTCCAGCATCATCATGCCCGGCCAGATGCCGGTCGCCCCGGGTACCAATCCCGATCAAGGGTTCTTCGACGATCTCAACAGCGAGGTCGGCGACAAGGGCTTTCTCGTCACCTCGACCGAGGATCTGTTCAACTGGGCGCGCACCGGCTCGCTGTGGTGGATGACCTTCGGGCTCGCCTGCTGCGCGGTCGAGATGATCCACGTCAACATGCCGCGCTATGACATGGAGCGCTTCGGTGCGGCGCCGCGCGCCAGCCCGCGCCAGTCGGACGTGATGATCGTCGCGGGCACACTCTGCAACAAGATGGCCCCGGCGCTCCGCCGCGTCTACGACCAGATGTCGAACCCGAAATATGTCATCTCGATGGGCAGCTGCGCCAATGGCGGCGGCTATTATCATTACAGTTATTCGGTGGTGCGCGGCTGCGACCGCATCGTGCCGGTGGATATTTACGTTCCCGGTTGTCCGCCGACCGCCGAAGCGCTGCTCTATGGCGTGATGCAGTTGCAGCGGAAGATCCGCCGCACCGGGACGATCGAACGCTGATGGCCAGTCCCGCTCCCCTGATCGCGCCGCGCGACGGCATCGGCCCCGCGCTGCACAAGCTGCTTGGCGACGCCCTGATCGAACATGTCTTCACCGTCGGTGAGGACAGCATCACCGTGCGCCGCGACGCCATCGCCGGCGTGATGGTCATGCTGCGCGACGAGCTCGATTATCAGCAGTTGATGGAAATCGCCGGGGTCGACTATCCCGACCGCGCCGAGCGGTTCGAGGTCGTCTATCACCTGCTCAGCGTGACGAAGAATCACCGCCTGCGCGTCCGCGTCTGCACCGACGAAGCGACGCCGGTGCCGAGCATCGTGCCCGTCTGGCCGGTTGCAGGCTGGCTCGAGCGTGAAGTGTTCGACATGTACGGCGTGTTGTTCGCTGGCAACCCCGACCTCCGCCGCATCCTGACCGACTATGGTTTCCAGGGCCATCCACAGCGCAAGGATTTCCCGCTGACAGGCTATACCGAGCTGCGCTATTCCGAAGAGGACAAGCGCGTCGTCTACGAGCCGGTGAAGCTGGCGCAGGATTTCCGCAGCTTTGACTTCCTGAGCCCGTGGGAGGGCGCCGACTATGTGTTGCCGGGCGACGAAAAGGCCGGCGGGACGGGCGAAGCGCCGGGCAAAGGCGCGCCGACGCCGATGACCGCACAGCAGGTCAAGAAGGCCGACGAGGCGAAGGCTCCGCCGCCGCCGACCCCGAAGACGACCGAAAAGACCGGGCAGACGGGGGCAGGGGCGAAAACCAACCTCAAGGCCGCGAAGACGAGCCGCGACGGCGCCAAGGCGACGGTGACCGCCAAGGCGAAGACTCCGGCCACGAAGAAGGCCGAGAAGGCGCCGGCCAAGCCGCGCGCACCGCGCAAGCCCAAAGCAGGAGGTGACGCATGACCGACTCTCCCCAAATGGCTTCAGGAGCGGTCAAGCACCATGGCAGCGACATGTTTGAAGGCTATCCGGTCGATACTGCGAACACCGCGGGCGATCAGGCCGTCACCAACTATACGATCAACTTCGGCCCGCAGCATCCCGCCGCGCACGGCGTGCTGCGCATGGTGATGGAGCTCGATGGCGAGATCATCGAACGCGTCGATCCGCACGTCGGGCTGCTTCATCGCGGCACCGAAAAGCTGATCGAATACAAGACCTATCTTCAGGCTTTGCCCTATTTCGACCGGCTCGACTATTGCTCGCCGCTCGGCATGGAGCACAGCTATGTCCTCGCGATCGAGAAATTGCTCGATCTGGAAGTGCCCGCACGCGCGCAATATCTGCGCACCCTGTTCGCCGAGCTGACGCGCATCTGCAATCACATGCTCAACATCGGGTCGCACGTCATGGACGTCGGCGCGATGACGCCGAACCTCTGGGTGTTCGAGCTGCGCGAGGATTGCCTGAACTTTTTTGAACGCGCATCGGGCGCGCGGATGCACTCGGCCTATTTCCGTCCGGGCGGCGTGCATCAGGATGTTCCCGAGAAATTGCTCTACGACATCGGCGAATGGTGCGAAAAGCGGCTGCCGAAGCTGTTCGGCGATGCGATGAGCCTCGTCATCGACAACCGCATCTTCAAGCAGCGCAACGTCGACATCGCGACGGTGAGCAAGGAAGACGCGCTGGCGTGGGGCTTTTCGGGCCCGATGATCCGTGGCAGCGGCATCGCATGGGATTTGCGCAAGTCGCAGCCCTATGATGCCTATGCCAAGATGGAATTCGACATCCCCGTCGGCACCAAGGGCGATTGCTATGACCGCTTCATGGTCCGCGTGCAGGAAGTCTATCAGTCGGCGCGCATCATCAAGCAATGCCTGCGCGACATGCCGAGCGGCCCGATCGCCAGCCTCGACCGCAAGGTCGTCCCGCCGAAGCGCGGCGAGATGAAGCAGTCGATGGAATCGCTGATCCATCACTTCAAGCTCTACACCGAGGGCTTCCACGTCCCCGCGGGCGAGGTTTATGTGGCCACCGAAAGCCCCAAGGGCGAGTTCGGTGTCTATCTGGTCAGCGACGGCACCAATAAGCCATACCGCTGCAAGATCCGCCCGACTGCCTTTTCACACCTGCAGGCAATGGACATGATGGCGAAGGGCCACATGCTCGCCGACACGACTGCGATCATCGGCGCGATCGACGTCGTGTTCGGGGAGTGCGACCGGTGACGAAGCTGGAAATAGCCGAGGCGATGATCGCGCATTACAACGCGCAGGATGCTGACGCCTATGTCGCGTTGATGACCGACGACGCGGCCGAAGCCGGCTATCGCGGCGCGGTTGTTCGCGATGGCAAGGAAGGCGTACGCGAAGGCCTGAAAGCCATGTTTGCCGAATTCCCGCAGAACCGGGCCGAAATCCTTTCGGGGTACGCGCTCGGCGATTTTGCCGTGCTGCACGAAAAAGTCGCGCGCTCGCCGGAGGCCGAACCGTTTGAGGTCATGTCCATCTATAGTTTTGAAGGCGACAAAGTGTCGCGTGTGGAGTTTGTCCGCTAATGGCTGACGCACCCCAAATCCCCGATGAGGCCGAAGTCCGCGCGCGCTGGGGCGCGTTTGCTTGGACCGCCGAAAACGCCGAAAAGGCGAAAACCGTTATCGCGCGCTACCCTGCGGGGCGCCAGCGCTCGGCGGTGATGCCGCTGCTCGACCTCGCGCAGCGCCAGGTCGGCGCCGAGACACAGACGCAGGGCTGGCTGCCCGTCCCGGTGATCGAATATGTCGCGGCGCAGCTCGATATGCCGTACATCCGTGCGTACGAAGTCGCGACCTTCTATACGATGTACAACCTCGTGCCCGTCGGCCGCTATCATGTGCAGGTCTGCGGCACGACGCCGTGCCTGCTGCGCGGGTCGGACGATGTCATGGCCGCGTGCAAGAATCGCGGCATGACCAAGGGCAAGACCACGCCCGACGGCCTGTTCACGCTGACCGAGGTCGAGTGCATGGGCACCTGCGCCAACGCGCCGATGGTCCAGATCAACGACGATAATTACGAAGACCTCGATTATGATTCGATGGTCCGCATCCTCGACGATCTCGCCGCGGGCAAGCAGCCCAAGACTGGCCCCCAGAATCCCAAGCGCCACACGAGCGAGCCCGAGGGCGGCCCGACGACGCTGAAGGACATGGTGTCGTCGAACTATGATTACCGGAAGGACTGGTGAGGATGGCCCGCATTCCTTTCCTTCGTCCGGCATCCATTCGTCCTTGCTCTGCTGGCGCCAGCGCCGGATGGACCCCGGATCAAGTCCCGGGTGACGATGCATGGGAGGCGCGCGCGTGACCCAGAAGGACATCGTCACGATCCTCGCGATCATCGGCGCGCTCGTCGTGCTCGGTTTCGTGCTGCGCGTGACCTTCGCGCTGATCGGCCCGCTGCTGGTTATCGGGCTGGGCTATATCGCGTATCGGATGTTTCAGAACAAGGGTGGGACGCGCTGATGCTCGCCGACAAGGATCGCATCTTTACCAATCTCTACGGCTTTCAGGACTGGGGCCTGAAAGCGGCGCAGGCGCGCGGCGATTGGGACAAGACCAAGGATTTGATGAAGCGCGGCCAGGACGCGATCATCGAGGAAATCAAGGCGTCGGGCCTGCGCGGTCGCGGCGGCGC
>JAEWIL010000090.1 GCA_023387085.1 Pseudomonadota bacterium
ACTTCCGCGCTGCTATGGATCCCGGATCAAGTCCGGGATGACGAAAGAGGGCGAGCGGAACGTCCGCTTCCCACCCCAAAGCCGACGCTATTTGTAAACGCATCGATCCAGCCCGTCGCGCCCCACAACGCCGATCCGCGCGCGGATCGAATTGCCGTAGCGGCGGGTGAAGCCCGACGGGCTCACTGCCTCGCGCTTTTTCGGCAGCGGCAGTATGGCGGCGATACGCGCGGCTTCCTGCGGGCTCAGCTTGTTCGCGCCATGCTTGAAGTAACGCTGCGCCCCTGCCTCGACGCCATAGGTGCCGAGCCCGGTCTCCGCGACGTTGAGGTAGACTTCCATAATCCTGCGCTTCCCCCAGATCGTCTCGATCAGGAAGGTGAACCACACTTCGGGCACCTTGCGGATATAGCGCGTCCAGCCGCTGCCCTGCCACAGGAAGACATTCTTCGCGGTCTGCTGGCTGATCGTCGATCCGCCGCGGATGCGCTTGCCTTTTGCGTTGCGCTCGATCGCCTGTTCGATCGCGTCGCGGTCGAAGCCGTCATGGCTGCAGAATTTACCGTCTTCGGCGGCGATCGCTGCGCGCACCATGTTGCGGTCGATGTTCGACAGGCTTGTCCAGTCCTTGGTGATGCCGTTGCCGTCGGTCAGCATTGTGATCGTCACCGGCGGCGGCACGACCGCATAGAGCAGGACCCACAGGACCGAAAAGAGGATGAAGCCAAATATGATCTTGGCCCCGGTGGCAAACAGCCGTCCCGTCGTGAATTTCGCGCGCCCGCTTTTCCTCGCCATGGAAGCGGCCTAGTCGAGAGGCTCGCAAAGGGAAAGTCCCGATGCGGAAGGAAAAGGCTCCGACGATCCGGTGGAACGGCCGGGCTCGCTGGACTTTCCGCGGGGTGGCCGCCGGACGAGACCAGCCCATCGGAGATCGGCGCGAATGCGGGCACTCAACCGATCCGGTCCCGATGTTCGATTTCATGCGGGCTTGTGCGTCGCTTTTGAGCCCCGCGAGCCATGCGTCGATCAGTCGACGACGACCTTGCCTGTCATTCCCAGCGCCGAATGGCCGAAATGCGAGCAATGCACCTTGTAGGTGCCGGCGCGCGGGGTCAGCGTGACATCGCTGCTTTCGCCTTTGCCCAGCGAAACGCGGCCTTTGATCACATGTGCGCGATTTGCAGCATCCATCGTCGCCGCAGCGAAAAACTCTTCCGCCGTGAAATCATGCCCGCCCGACCCGGCGTTGACGAAATGGATCGTCACCGGATTGCCGGCATGGAGATGCAGATCGGCTGGCGAGAAGCTGAAATTCGCCAGCGTCACCGTCACTTTTGACGGCGATTCGGCTGCGGTAACGGGCGCCGAGAGGGCGATCGCGGCGATGGCAGCGAGGGGAAGGATGCGCATGGAATGGTCTCCTGGGCCGGACAAGTCCGGTGTTGTGGCACCCGCTGTCTTCGTTCAGGCGCCCACCAGCCGCCGGTCGCCCGCCAGCTTGAGCATCGCCTTCTGCAGCTTTTCGAACGCGCGCACCTCGATCTGGCGAACGCGTTCGCGGCTGACGTCGTACACCTGGCTCAGATCCTCGAGCGTCTTCGGATCGTCGGTAAGCCGGCGTTCGGTCAGGATGTGGCGTTCGCGCTCGTTGAGCGTTTCGAGCGCTTCGTTGAGCAGGGAATGGCGCACGTCGCGTTCTTCGGCTTCGGCCACGCGTTCGTCCTGCAGCGGACCCTCGTCGCCGAGCAGGTCCTGCCACTGGCTGTCGCCGTCCTCGCCCATCGGGACGTTCAGCGAGGTGTCGCCGCCCATCGCCATGCGGCGGTTCATGCTGACGACCTCCTCTTCGGTGACGCCCAGGTCGGTCGCGATCTTCGCGACATGCTCGGGCGACAGATCGCCATCCTCGAACGCCGCGAGGTTGTTCTTCATCCGGCGGAGGTTGAAGAAGAGCTTCTTCTGCGCTGCCGTGGTGCCCATTTTCACGAGGCTCCACGAGCGGAGGATGAATTCCTGGATCGAGGCGCGGATCCACCACATTGCATAGGTCGCGAGGCGGAAGCCGCGTTCGGGGTCGAACTTCTTCACGCCCTGCATCAGGCCGATATTGCCTTCGCTGATCAACTCGCTGACCGGCAGGCCATAGCCGCGATACCCCATTGCGATCTTCGCAACGAGGCGGAGGTGGCTGGTGACGAGCTGTGCTGCGGCTTCATTGTCGCCATGCTCCTGAAACCGCTTCGCGAGCATATATTCCTGCTCGGGCGTCAGCAGCGGAAATTTGCGGATTTCGGCCAGGTAGCGGTTCAGGCTCGCCTCGCCGCCGAGCGCGGGCACCGTTGCCGGAACATTGCTTTTGTTAGCCATAGCGTCTTCCCTAATTTTTCGGAGGAGAGATATGCCGCGGTTGGGTCCGGCGGTCGAGATAGATTTTCATTCGAAACTTAAACGCGCAGTTCATCGATCAGTTCCCGCATGTCCTGGGGGAGTTCGCTGTCGAGCGCGATCCGGTTACCGGTCACAGGATGAATAAAGCCCAAATGGGCGGCATGCAACGCCTGACGCACGAAATTACGGGCTTTTAATGTTTCCGAGAGCGGCTTTTTGACCCGGCCATAAACCGGGTCGCCGACCAGCGGATGGCCGATATGCGCCATATGGACGCGGACCTGATGCGTGCGGCCTGTTTCCAGCCGGCATTCGACAAGTGTCGCGCCTTTCAGCGGCTCGATCATCCGGTAGTGGGTGATCGCATGTTTGCCGCGTCCCTCGGCCACCACTGCCATCTTCTTGCGGTTCGTGCTCGACCGGCCGAGCGCCGCGTCGACGGTGCCGTTCGCGGGCATCGGTCGCCCCGTCGCGAGCGCGAGATAGCGGCGGTCGATGCTGTGCGCCGCAAACTGCTTCGCAAGGCCCTCGTGCGCCTTGTCGTGCTTCGCCGCGACGATCAGCCCGCTCGTATCCTTGTCGATCCGGTGGACGATGCCGGGCCGGGCGACACCGCCGATTCCCGAGAGCTGTCCCGCGCAATGGTGGAGCAGCGCGTTGACCATCGTGCCGTCGAGATTGCCCGCCGCGGGATGGACAACCATCCCCGCGGGCTTGTCGATCACGATCAGATGCTCGTCCTCATAAGCGATGACGAGGTCCATATCCTGCGCGACATTATGCGCAGGCGCCGGGGCGGGGAGGCGGACCGCCAGCGTCGCGGGCGCCGCGGGCTTCGCCGACGGGTCCCACAGGATCGTCCCACCCGCGTCGGTCACCCGCCCGCCCTTGATCAGTGTCTTCACCCGTTCGCGCGAAATATCGGGAAGCGCCTCGGCGAGGGCGCGGTCGAGCCGAAGCCCGATCGCGTCGTCCGACAGCCTGACGGTAAGTATCTCGTCGTCCCCCAACATTGATCGCGATATGGGTTCGGGGCGCCGAATTTCAAGATCGAGCGATGGCTGTGACCTTTTCTTTTCGCCGGGATGACATGGGAAAAGCGGCGGGTTCGTCCTTGCCCTTAACCATGTCTCTGCCCTAGGGAGCAGGCGCGAGCCGGAAAGGTCCGGTCTGCGGGGAGTGCATCGAACCATGTCCGACGATCGCGTCGATTTCGCGTCCATGCTGGCGTCGCGCCTGTGTCACGACCTGCTGAGCCCGGTCGGCGCGTTCGCGAACGGGCTCGAACTGCTCGCCGACGAGAAAGATCCGGAGATGCGCGCGCGCGTCACCGAATTGCTCGAACAGAGCGCGCGGACCTCGGCGAACAAGCTCAAATTCTTCCGCCTGGCCTTCGGATCGGCGGGCGGTTTCGGCGAACTCGTCCCCGCCGACGAAGCAAAGTCGGCGATCGAGGGCATCATCGGCGACCGCGCGATCGACCTCAACTGGATGATCGGGCCCGATCCGCTCCCCAAGCCGGCGGTGAAGATCATCCTCAACCTGTCGCTGCTGCTCGTTGATGCGCTGGTGCGCGGCGGACGCCTCGACATCGGCTGTGAAAGCCAGGGAGATGGTATCGAAATCGCGCTGCACGTGGAGGCCGAGCGCATCTTCCTCGACGCCGATGTCGAACGCATATTGGCCGAAGGCGAGGGCGCCAGCGCGATGACCTCGCGCACCGCTCCCGCCGTGCTGGTGCAGGCGGTCGCGCGGCAAAACGACGGCACGGTGATGCTTGCGCGCGAAACACCGACGTCGGTGCTGGTCGGAGCAGTGCTGAAAGGCCGCTGATTTACGCGGAAACGGCGCGTGGAATTTCGCGCCGGTTTCGGACAAACAAACCGTCCGTTAACCATTGTCCGCCATGGTGGAGCCTCGATTTCTGGGGCGCACCGGTACCGCGATGGACGATCTTCTGAACGATTTTCTGGCCGAGACGGCGGAAAACCTTGCCGAAGCCGGCGGGGCGCTCGTGGCGTGGGAAGCCGATCCCGCCGACCGCGCGCAGCTCGATGCGATTTTCCGTCTCGTCCATACGATCAAGGGCAGCTCGGGCTTCCTCTCGCTGCCGCGCGTCACCGCGCTGTCGCACGCGGCCGAGGATGCGCTCGATCAGGTGCGGCGCGGCCACCGGACGGCCGACGCGGCACTGGTGACCGCCGTCCTCGGGGTTATCGACCGGCTTTCGACGCTTTGCGAAGCGCTCGGAAAGGGCGGGGCCGAGCCCGAGGGCGACGATTCCAGCGTGATCGCAAGGCTGACGGCCGAAGCGGCGATCGAAGATCGACCTGCGGCCGGCGATATCCAGCTTCGCCGCGAGGACGATCTCGCCTCGGACCTTCAGGGCTGGCGCTCGATCCGGGTGCCGCTGCCGCTACTCGACAGCGTGATGACCGGCGTGACCGACATCGTTCTCGCGCGCAACGAGTTTGCCCGCATGCTTCGTGAATCGGGTGCCGAGGCGTCGCTGATCGCCTCGTTCGACCGGCTGTCGGATTCGATCGCGGGAATGCGCCAGTCGGTCAGTCAGATGCGGATGCAGCGCATCGACAAGCTGTTCGCGCCGTTGCCCCGCATCGTCCGCGACCTCGCGCAGGACCTCGGCAAGAAAGTGCGATTTGCCACGAGCGGCGGCGAGGTCGAGCTCGACCGCGAGATGATGGAGAATATCCGCGATCCGCTGATCCACATCGTCCGCAACGCGATCGATCACGGGATCGAGGCGCCGGGCGACCGGGCTGCCGTCGGCAAGGATATCACCGCGACGATCATGGTGTCGGCGCGCCAGTCGGGCAACCAGATCGAGATCGAGGTCCGCGACGACGGGCGCGGGCTGTCGCCCGACGCGCTGGTGCAAAAGGCGATTTCGGCGCGAATCCTCCCGGCAGCCGACGCCCGCGCGCTCGGTCCGCGCGAAAAGCTCGATCTGATCTTTCGCGCCGGCTTTTCGACCGCGGCGAAAATCACCTCGATCTCGGGGCGTGGCGTCGGCATGGATATCGTCAAGGCGAATGTCGAAAAGATCGGCGGCATCGTCGAGCTGCGCAACGACGAGGGCAGGGGTCTTGCGGTCGTGCTCCGCGTGCCGATGACGCTGACGATCATTTCGGGCCTGATGGTCCGCGCGGCGGGTCAATATTTCGCGATCCCGCGCGGCGCGGTGCGCGAAATCCTGCTGGAGACGAGCGACAGCGTCCGTATCGAACGCGTCGGCGGCGGGGAACTCGCCACCGTGCGCGGCGAACAATTTCCGCTGCTGCGCCTCGAAACGGTCCTGGGCCGCGCGCGCGACCACCGCGACGACATCGAGGACCGCGCGCTCGTCCTCGTACGGCCGGGACAAGGCCAAAGCTACGCACTCAGCGTCGCGGCGATCCATGACCATGAGGAACTGGTGATCAAGCCTGCGGCACCGATGATCATGGCGACGGGGCTTTATGCCGGCACGACGCTACCCGATAATGGCCGGCCGGTGTTGCTGCTCGACGTACAGGGCATCCTTGCCGTCGCGGCGATCGACGCATCGGAAGCCGGACGCCAGACGGATCGGGCGGTCGAGGCCGAAGCGGCGGCGGCTGCCGACCGCAACGCCGCGCAGTTGCTGCTCTTCCGCGATGTGGGTGGGCGCACGCGCGGGGTCCGCCTGTCGGTGATCGAGCGCGTCGAGGAGGTTCCCGCGCTCGCCCTGTTCGAAAGCGCGGGGCAAATTCAGGTTCAGATCGGCAGCGATATCTTCCCGGTACATGCCGCGCGGCTACCCGAGGACCATGGCGCGTTGAAGCTGCTGCGTCTCCACGACGGGCAGATGGTGCTTTGCTATCCGATCGAGGCGGTGATCGACATCGTTCGCCTGCCCGAGACCGTCCAGCCTGCCGCCGCACCCGGTCTGATCGCCGGGATAGTCGTCGTCGGCGGTGAGCCCGTCGAGCTGATCGATCCCTTCTGGCTGATGGAACAATATACCCGCGAAACGGTGACCGCGACCGCCCAGGCGCCGCTGTGCCGGATCGCCGACGATCACGACGGCTGGGGCGACAATTTCCTCGCACCGATCCTGCGGAACGCAGGCTACCGGATCGCGTCGGGCAACGCCGGCGAGATCGCCGACGTCATACTCTGTCTTTCTGCCGACGGAGCCGCGAGCGCGGACGACGGGGCGGTGCCGGTGATCCGTTTGCGCAGCTCGGTCGCGGCGTCGGGCCCCGAGGATGACACCGTCTATCGCTACGATCGCGGAGCGCTGCTCGACGCGCTTCGCCGCAGCGTCGGGGGAGGCCAATGATGGACAAACTCTATCTTGTCGCGCGCATCGCCGACACGCGCGTCGCGCTGCGCAGCCGTTCGATCCACTCGGTCGTAACCGTCGGCACGCCGGTCGAGGTGCCGGGCGCGCCGCCGCACGTCGCGGGCCTGTTCGCGCTCCGCAGCCGCGTCTTCACGCTGATCGATCCGCATGTCGTCGTCGGCCTTTCGTCCGTTCCGGTCGCGCAAGGCCAGCGGGTCGTCGTCATCGATGTCGCCGACCATGGCTATGCGCTGCTCGCCGACGAGATCGAGGATGTCTGTTTCATCGATGCGCCCGAGACGCGCGTCACCGGCAAGCTGCTTCCCGGCTGGGCCCGCGTTGCCGAAGCAATGATCGAGCATGACGGGCATTCGCTCCTCGTCGTCGATCCGTCGCATTTTATCACACTGCCGACGCTTAAGGCCGCGTGATGGCGACCGTATTAATAACCTGCACATCCCTTCGCCCTAGCGTGGCGGTAAATCCCGGGGTCGGAGGCACAAATGTCTAAATCTTGTCTGGTGGTCGATGACAGCAAAGTGATCCGCAAGGTCGCGCGCCATATTCTTGAAAGCATGTCTTTTGCGGTGGAGGAGGCCGCGGACGGGCAGGAGGCACTGACCTTTTGCCGCGCGAACCGGCCCGACGTGATCTTGCTCGACTGGAACATGCCGGTGATGAGCGGTATGGAGTTCCTTGGCGCGTTCAACGATCTCGACTTCGGCTATGAGGATCGTCCCCGCGTCGTTTTCTGCACGACCGAGAACAGCATCGACCATATTCGTGCCGCGATCGAAGCGGGAGCCGACGAATATGTGATGAAGCCGTTCGACCGCGAAACGCTCGAAGGAAAGCTCCAGCTCGTCGGCGTCGCCTGAGACTGCACCGATGACGCGGTCCGCCTCGCTTCCCGCCGATCCCATCGCGGCCGACCAGCCCGCCGGCCGCGCCGTCCGCGTGATGCTCGTCGACGACAGCCTCGTCGTCCGCAGCATTCTCGAGCGCATCGTCGATCAGACGCCGGGCCTGATGGTTTGCGCGTCGGTCGCTTCGGCGCACGACGCGCTCGCCTTTCTCGCCCGCGAGCCCGTCGATGTCATCGTGCTCGATATCGAAATGCCCGGGATGAACGGCATCGACGCGCTGCCGCACATCCTCGATCGCGCCGCCAACGCCCGCATTCTGATCCTGTCGTCGAACTGCGTCGAGGGCGGCCCCGCCGCGATCGAGGCGCTCGCGCTCGGTGCCAGCGATACGCTTGCCAAGCCCGGCCGCGGCAGCTTCTCGGGTCGCTTCGCCGAAATCCTCACCGACCGGATATTGTCGCTCGGCCAGCGCGAAGCGGTTCCTCCAGCGACGCGCATCGCCTTTCGCCCGCCGGTGCCGCCCGCGCCGGTCGCGGTAGACGCCGACCAGCAGCTCGAATGCATTGCGGTCGCGGCATCGACCGGCGGAATCCCGGCCTTCGCGAACTTCCTGTCGCATCTCAATCCCCGGATTTCGGCGCCGATCCTGCTGACCCAGCATCTCCCGGATGCTTTCATGGAATTTTACGCGCGGCAGATCGCGACGATGACAAAGCGCAAGGTGCGCGTGGCCGAGGCCGGCATGGCGGTCGAGCCCGATCATATCTACCTCGCCCCAGGCGATGCGCATCTTATGATCGTTGCAAGCGGGCTGCGCCGCGAGATCGCTCTCGACCGGCGGCCGGTCGAAAATGGCTGTTGCCCGTCGGCGGACCCGATGCTGGCGTCGGTGGCGGACGCCTATGGCGCCGGCGGCGTCGCCGTGGTGCTGAGCGGCATGGGGCGCGACGGCGCCAACGGCGCGGCTCGGCTCAAGGCGGCGGGGGGCAAGATTTTTGCCCAGGCGCCCGAAAGCTGCGTCATCTGGGGCATGCCCGGTGCCGTGGCCAAGGCCGGACTCGCGACCGCGACGCTCAATCCCGATGCGATCGCGCTGATGCTGGGCAGCTATCTGCCCGTGCGGCGCTCGTGAAGGGGCGCGTGCCATGATGGGAGCGACCGCCAGCGAGTCGGCCTACCGCGTGCTGATGGGCGTCCTCGAATCGCGGACCGGCCAGACGCTGTCGCCGAACCGCATCTGGCGCATCGAAATGTCGTTGAAGCCGGTCATGCAACGCCATGGCATCGCCGATCTCGACGCGCTCGTCGCGGCGCTCGTGACCTCGAACAGCCGCCAGCTGCTCGACGACACGGTCGATGCGATGCTCAACAACGAAACATTTTTCTATCGTGAACACAGTGTTTTCGACGACATAGCGAAGACTGCGCTCGAACATCTTCATCGCGTCAATCTGCGCGAGCGCCGGCTGACGATCTGGCATTGCGGCGTGTCGACAGGGCAGGAAGCCTATTCGATGGCGATGCTGCTCGCCGAACAGGACAGCAAATGGGCGGGTTGGCAGGTCGATATCGTCGGCACCGACGTCAGCTATCACGCGATCGGCCGGGCGCGCGTCGGCCTTTACAGCCAGTTCGAAATCCAGCGCGGCTTGCCGGTGCAGCGCATGGTGCGCTGGTTCGACCAGACCGACGCGGGCTGGCTCGCCAAGGCGGATTTGCGGCGGCGGGTCGATTTTGCGGTCCAGAACATGCTGACCGACCGCCCGCCGCTTCGCGGCGCCGCCGACCTGATCTTCTGCCGCAATCTTCTGCTCTATTTCACGCTGCCGATGCGGCAAAAGGCCTTTGCGCGGCTGCGCGCGGTGGCGGCGCCGCAAAGCTTTCTCGTCCTCGGCGCGGGCGAAACGGTCCTTGGCCAGACCGACCAGTTCGTGTCGAGCCCGCGCCTGCGCGGTCTCTACGAGCCCGCCGATCAGCAGGTGCGGCGTCCCGAGCCGCCGCGTTTCGCCGCCTGACCTTGCAATTTTCGCCCCGCTGGCGCAGGGGATGGGGCAGGGCTGGGACAGGATGGACCGCGAGAACGCATGAGCGATTTTATCGAACGCCGGTCACCCAATTTCGACGAGCGTGCGCTACCCATCTCGATGATCGTGCTGCACTATACCGGTATGAAGACCGGTGCCGAAGCCATTGATCGGCTTGCCGATCCCGAAGCCAAAGTGTCGGCGCACTATGTCGTCAGCGAAGACGGGCAGATTACGGTCATGGTGCCCGAGGACAAGCGCGCCTGGCACGCCGGCAAGTCGCACTGGCGCGGGGTCAGCGACATCAATTCGGCGGCCGTCGGGATCGAGATCGTCAATCCCGGCCACGAATGGGGCTATGTGCCCTTTCCCGAACCGCAGGTCGCCTCGGTCGTCCGTCTCGTCCACCAGATCAAGGACCGCTACGCGATCACGCGCGGCAATGTCGTCGGTCATTCGGACATCGCGCCGACGCGCAAGCAGGACCCCGGCGAGCTATTCCCTTGGGAAGAGCTCGCGCGCCGCCGCCTCGCGCTGCCGCGCCCGACCAAGAAACTCACCGATCCGCTGTGGACCGATGCCGGCTTCCTGCTCGCGCTCGAACGCTTCGGCTACGACGTGACCGACGGTTTCGCCGCGACGGTCGCGTTCCAGCGCCGTTTCCGCCCCGAACTGATCGACGGTACGATCGACGGCGAATGCCGCGCGATCCTTCTCGCGCTGCTATTGCCGCAGCCGGAAGGAAATTGATCGTCCGCTCGCGGCCGGTTGCGGACCGTCGTCTTCCCGCCCGCACGCGGGCGGGCTTGATCGTGACGCTCGATCGTCTGCTCGCTGGCTCGAAGCAGGCAATTCGGCGGCAGCTTTTTTGCCGTCATTCGTTGTCGCTTGCCAGCCACGATGATCCTCGCCAGACCGTTTCGAAACGAAACCAAAGGAGTGAGGCATGATCGGCGACTTCGAGCAGCAGCGGGTGAAACTTTCGACGGGAGTCGAACTCGACACTGTCGATATCGGGCCGCGCGACGCGCCGGTGCTGATGTTCCTTCATGGTTTTCCCGAATCGCATCGTACCTGGCGGTTTCAGCTGCCCCATTTCGCCGACCGCTTTCGGTGCATCGCGCCCGACCAGCGCGGCTATCGCGGATCGTCGAAACCGCAGGATGCCGGATCCTACACGCCCGACAAGCTGATCGCCGATATCTTCGCACTGGCCGATGCGCTCGGCGTCGATGAGTTTACCGTGGTCGGGCACGACTGGGGCGGCGCGATCGCGTGGGGCGTTGCTTTGGGCGGCCAGCCGAACGGACTGCATCGCGCATGGTCGGGGCGCGTCACCCGCGCGGTGATTGCGAACGCACCGCACCCCGCCATCTTCCAGCGGCTGTTACTCACCAATCCGGAACAGCGCGAGGCGAGCCAATATATCCGGACGTTTCGGGATCCGGCCAGCGACGCGATCATCGAGGCGCATGGCATCGCCGGTATCCTCGCGCATGCTTTTGCCGGACGCGTACCGAGCGGGGGCATCCAGCCGCCCGACGAGATCGCCCGGCTGCTGAAGGATTGGGAGGATCGCGACGCCTGCCGCGCGATGATCAATTGGTACCGCGGCTCGCCCGCAAACGTCCCGGCGATGGACGAACCCTATGCCGAGCCGGCCGCCGCTCCGTTTCCGAAACTGACCATTCCGACGCTCGTGATCTGGGCCCTCGACGACGTCGCGCTGCCCGCGTGCAACCTCGACGGGATTACCGATCTGGTGCCCGATGCGACGATCGTGAAAGTCCCCGGCTGCGGTCATTTCGTACCGTGGGAAAAGCCCGATGCCGTCAATGCCGCGATGGATGAATTTCTCGCCAAGGGTTGAAAATTGCGCCGGCCCAAGATGCTGAAAGAGATTGAAAAAGTTGGCAGGCGGCAGGGGTGCCGCCGCCTGCCGGGAGGGGTCGGTTTTGCGGGACTGCCGCAAATCATCAAAATCCTGCGCTCGTCTAGCTCGGGCGCGAGTTAACCATAAGTTCGGCCCCTATTGCAGGCTTTCAGATTTTCCCATTGCTGCCATATTTGCAGCCATGAAAACGGCCAGGCTCAAAGCGGTCTCGAAGGTCGACCGGATCGACGGCCCTTTCAGCTGGACTATCGAACGCGACGTTCACCTGCTGATACTCCACGAAGCAGGCAGCTATCATTGGCTCGAAACCTGGCTCGATGGCCATCGCACCTCGCTGGGTGACCCGTTACCGGGCGAGATGTGGCTGGTGCCGGCCGGTCATGTTTATCGCGCGGAGGCCAGGGGCGGCGCGGTGCGGGTCATAGAAGTCGAAATCCCGAGCGCGCGCCTCGCCATTCCCCCCGGAGCGCGGCCGATCGCGGCACATCAGGACCGGATGATGGCCGCCCTCGTCCGCGAACTGGCGGCGGGCGATGCGAAGGCGTCCGATGCATTGCTTGCACTGCTCGCCGAAACGCTGGCGCACATGGTCGAGAGGCCGCTGCCGTCGGCGATCATTGATCGCATCGACGATCTGATGGCGTCGATCCAGACCCAGCTCGAAATCCAGATCACCGTCGAGGAACTGGCAGCGGACGCGGGCATGTCGGTCAACAGTCTCATCATCAATTTCGCGCGCGCGACGGGGCGGACGCCGGCGCAATATGTCCTGCACCAGCGGCTGCGCCGCGCGTGCTGGTTCCTCGCCAACCGGCCGCTGTCGGTTGCCGAGATTGCCTTCGCGACGGGATTTTCGAGCCACGCGCATCTCTGTGCTGCCTTTCGCCGCAAACTTGCTATGTCACCGGGGGAGTGGCGCGCGTTTGCGACGGGAAGGGCCGAACTCGATGGCTAGGGCCAATCTGTTCCGGAAACGCGACGGGCACGGCCATGCGCCGGTGACCAATATCGAGTTGTTCTTCGATCTCGTTTTCGTTTTTGCGATTACCCAATTGTCACACGCCTTGCTCCAGCATCTGAGCTTGCCGGGAGCGCTTCAGACGCTGCTGATGCTGTTCGCGGTCTGGTGGGTATGGATTTATACGACCTGGGTCGCCAATTGGCTCGATCCCGAACGCGCAAATGTCCGGTTGATGCTCATTCTGCTGATGCTCGGCGGGCTGGTGTTGTCGAGTTCGATCCCCGGCGCTTTCGGAAAAAACGGCTGGCTGTTCGCGGCGGCCTATTGTTCGATGCAGATCGGCCGGTCGCTCTATATGGTTTGGGCGAGCTGGGGCGTTCATCCGGCGCGGGCGCGCAGCTTCCTCCGCATTACCTTCTGGCTTCTGCTGTCGCTGCCGCTGTGGGTCGCGGGTGCGCTCGCAACGCCGGAACACAGGCTGCTCTTGTGGGCGGCGGCGTTGCTCGTCGATTATTCCGGTCCGGCGCTCTTTTATCCGACGCCGGTGCTCGGGCGCTCGAAGGCGGACGACTGGGATATTTCGGGCGCCCATATGGCCGAACGCTGTTCGCTGTTTATCATCATATCACTGGGCGAGGGGGTGCTGATCACCGGCGCGACTTTCGCCGAACTGCCGCAGGACGGTCTGCACTGGCTGGCGTTTGCGACCTGTTTCCTCGGCTCGGCGGCGCTCTGGTGGCTTTATTTCGATACCGGCGCCAAGCGTGGCAGCGAGACGATCGAGGCGAGCGGGCAGGCCGGCCTGATCGCGCGCAACGCCTACACCTATTGGCATATCCCGATTGTCGCGGGTCTCGTCGTTTCGGCGGTCGCCGACGAGATGTTGCTGATGCATCCGCATGGCCATCTTGAACCGGCGTTCGTCGCCGCAACTCTGGGCGGAGCATTGTTGTTCCTGATCGGGAATATGGGCTTCAAGAAATCGACGAACGATCGCAGATTTCCGCCCTTCTCGCACATGATCGGATGTGCCCTGCTGATCGCGGCGGGCGTCGCGGCGTGGACCCTCCACTGGCAACCGATCGCGCTCGGCATCGCGGCCTTCGCCGTGCTGGCTGTCACCGCGATCTGGGAATGGGGCAGCTATCATGGCGGCTGGCAGCGATGGGCCGCGTGGGGCGGCCGCTCGGGAGGCGCCGACGCATAATCTCGTCTGTGGGGAGATCAGGGACCATGTCGCATACCGTCATCATGCTGCTTGCCGGCGTCGCACTGTTGATTGTCCTGCGCCTTTGCGTTCGCGACAAGGCGCGCGCCACCTGGGCGTTTCTGTTTCTGTGGCTGGTCGTCTCGATCGGCAATCTGCTCGTCGGCGTACTGTCCGCGGGCTATGGCTGGGGCGAGGAGGCGATGGTGTGGGTGCTCGTATTTGGCGCGCCCGCAGCGTTGGCGCTCTTTGCCGCGCGGGCGGGCGCTAATTCGCGGGGGTGATCAGGCACCCGCTCGCGCCGGCGTAACGGGCGCTGCGCGACGCAAGGAGCGGGACGCTTCCCGTGATCGTCTTCGTCGCGGGGTCTTCGCTCAGCGAGACCATCTCCATTCCGGGCTCGAAATCGCTTTGGCAGCTGTCGAGGCTGCGGCCCTGCACATAACGGCACGAGCAGCCGACGCGCGCGGCATAGGCCGACCCGAGTTCGGCCTGCGCCTTGAACGACGGAAATTTCCAGACGAGGAACAGCGCGAGCAGGACGGCGAAACCGGTCATCCAGGGCAGGCAGCCGCCACGCCTGCTGTCGCGGCGCTTGCGCCCGCGCAGATGCGGCGGCACCTCGGGCGGCGGCGCGCTCGGCTGCTGGTCGCCCGTTGCCGTTTCGGGTGGGTTGGTGTTACTCACAGTCTGCCATGATCACGAAAAAAGCCATGCTGGCAAGTGCCGCCCTGTTGTTGCTGGGCGGCTGGTCGTTGACGCAGGCGGCGGGGCAGGGCGCGATGGCGCCGCCTGCTCCGGCGCCGCGATTCGGCGCGTCGATCGACGACGCCCGGCCGGTCGATGCTTCGGCGGCGTTGCCCGCGCTCGACCCGACGATCAAGGCAAAAGCCGATGCGCTGTTCGACGATGCCGACGACGTCGGCGAAACGCGCGCCTTGCTCGTGCTGCGCGACGGCGCGCCGATCTACGAGCGCTATGGCGACGGATTCGACCGCAATTCCAAACTGATCAGCTGGTCGATGGCGAAAAGCATCACGGCGGTACTCACCGGCTTTCTTGTCGCCGATGGCCAGCTCTCGCTGGATTCGCCCGCGCCGGTGGCGGCGTGGCAACGCACCGGCGACCCCCGCGGCGCTATCACGCTCCGCAACCTGCTTCACATGTCCTCGGGCCTCGAACATGTCGAAACCGGCGACCCCGTCTGGAAGGGCGATACGGTCGCGATGCTGTTCGGCGACGGGGCGCAGGATATGGCAGGCTTTGCCGAAGCGAAGCCGGCGGCGGCGAAACCCGACGAGATCTTCAACTACAGCTCGGCCACCAGCGTCATTCTGGCCGATATACTGGCCGACACGCTGACGCCTTCGCAAAACCCCGACGCGCGCCGCGATGCGATGCTCGACTTCATCCACGGCCGGCTGACCGAACCGCTCGGCATGACCAGCCTGACGCCCGAGTTCGACGCGAAGGGCACGATGATCGGAGGATCGGTGATGCACGCGACCGCGCGCGATTATGCACGGTTCGGCGAATTTCTGCGCAACCATGGCGTTGTGAACGGCCAACGGCTGCTGCCGGAGACCTGGATGCAGTTCATGCTGACGCCGTCACAGGGCGATCCCGGCTATGGCGGCCACCTCTGGCTCAATCGTCGCCGTCCGCCGGGCAGCGATGCGGCCCTCTGGCCGGATCGCGGCCCGAACGATCTGTTCGCCTGCATCGGGCATCAGGGGCAATATATCATCGTCTCGCCATCGCAGCGCGTGACGATCGTGCGGCTGGGGATCACGAGGGACGACGAGTTTTCGGCGCTGCGGCGGCATCTGGCGGATTTGACGGCGGCGCTGTAATTGAAGGCCCGTTGCGACCGATTGCGGACCTGGCCTTCATGGTCACCCCGGACTTGATCCGGGGTCCATGACTTCGGTGCCGCAGTGGATCCCGGGTCAAGCCCGGGATGACGAAAGTGAGAGGCTCAACGTCCGCTCACCGTACCAAAACCGACAACGGCCCTATAACAAAAACTCGCCCGACAGCGTCGTCACGCACTGTCCTGTCAGTTCGACCTGATCGCCGATCAGGCGGCAGCCGACATGGCCGCCGCGCGTGCTGGCCTGATAGGCTGTGAAAGCGTCGCGGCCGAGGCGGGTCGTCCAATAGGGCGTCAGGACGCTGTGCGCCGATCCGGTCACGGGATCCTCGGGGATGCCGGCGCCCGGCGCGAAGGCTCGGCTGACGACATCGGCACCCGACGGGTCGCCTGCGCCGGGCGCGGTCGCGATATAGAGGATGTCGCCTTCGCTCAATGCCGCCAGATCGGGCGTCAGCGCGCGGACTTCCCCGGCACTGTGATAGACGATCAGCGCATAGCCGCCGTCGTGCCACAGCGTCTCGACCACATCGCCGCCCATCGCCCGCGCGATGTCGGGCATCGGCTTCGCGGCGGCGCGATAGGCCGGAAGGTCCATCCGATATCCTTCGTCCTCGCCGTTGCGCGCGACCTGCAGGATCCCCGCCTTGCGCGTGCGGAAGCGCATCTCGTTTCGCCACTGCGCCGCCGACAGCAGCACATGCCCGCTCGCGAGCGTCGCATGGCCGCAGAGTGCCACCTCGATCGTCGGAGTGAACCAGCGCAGCTCGTAATCGGCTTCGCCGCTCTCGTCGGGGACGAGGAAGGCGGTTTCGGCAAGATTATTTTCCGCCGCCATGGCTTGCAGCATATCGTCGCCCAGCCATTCATCGAGCGGCATGACCGCCGCCGGATTTCCCGTAAAAGGCCGATCGGCGAAGGCATCGACGCGGGTGATCGGAAAGGAGCGGAGCGCGGTCATGGATAGAGAAGCCCTTTCGTCCAGCCGTTACCCTCGCGCACGAAAAGATTGCGTTCGTGCAGGCGATGTTCGCGGTCCTGCCAGAATTCGATCGCCGAAGGCGTAACCTTCCAGCCCGACCAGCGGGGCGGACGCGGGACATCCTGCCCCTCGAAGCGGTCTTGCATTTCCGCGAAACGCGCCTCGAACGTCGCGCGATCCGCGAGCGGGCGCGACTGGTCGCTGGCCCAGGCGCCGAGCTGGCTGTCGCGGCCGCGGGTCGCGAAATAGGCGTCGGCGGTCGCATCGTCGACGGGCGCGACGACGCCTTCGATCCGGATCTGCCGGCGCAGCGACTTCCAGTGAAAGAGCAGCGCGACATGCGGGTTAGCGGCAAGCTCGCCGCCCTTGCGGCTGTCGAGGTTGGTGTAGAAGATGAAACCGTCCGGGCCGTGGCCCTTCAGCAGCACCATGCGGACCGATGGTCGTCCGTCGGGCGTCGCGGTAGCGAGCGCCATCGCGTTGCTGTCGTTGGGTTCGCTGGTACGAGCCTCGGCGAACCAGTGATCGAAAAGCGCGAACGGATCGTCTGTCATGGGCGCGTTCATAATGCGCTGCGCCGCGATGGTCGAGCGAAAGCGGGCGGAACTTGACCCGCGCGCCGGATGTTCCCACATCGCGCGCTCATCAGGCCTTCACGGCCAGTCACTTATCGGGCTATTGGAACCAGATGGCAGATCCCTATTCCACCCTTGGCGTCGCGCGCGGCGCGAGCGACGCGGAGATCAAATCCGCATATCGCAAGCTTGCCAAGGAATTGCACCCCGACAAGAACAAGGACAACCCGAAGGCATCGGAGAAATTCTCCGATGTCACCAAGGCCTATGATCTCTTGTCGGACAAGACGAAGCGCGCGCAGTTCGACCGCGGCGAGATCGACGCCGAGGGCAATCCCGCCATGCCTTTCGGCTTCGGCGGCGGAGGCGGCGGCTTTCGGGGCGACCCGCGCGGACAGCCACAGGGCGGATTCGCGGGCTTCGGGGGCGGCGACGGAGCTGACTTCGGCGATATTTTCGAGGGGCTCTTCGGCGGTCGCGGAGGCGGGGGCGGCCCGTTCGGCTTCGGTGGCGGACGCGGCGCGGAGCCACCCAAGGGAGCGAATGTGGCCTATCGCCTTTCGGTATCGTTCGTCGATGCCGCGACGCAGGCAATGCAGCGCATCACGCTCGCCGACGGCAAAACGATCGATCTCAAACTGCCGGCCGGAGTCGAGACCGGTACGCAGATGCGCTTGGCTGGCAAGGGGCAGCCGGGACCGGGCGGCAATGGCGACGGTATCGTCACGATCAGCGTCGGCGACCATCCCTTCTACGAACGCGACGGCGACAATATCCGGCTCGACTTGCCGATCACATTGAACGAGGCGGTCAAGGGCGCGAAAATCAAGGTGCCGACCGTTGATGGCCCCGTCATGCTCATGGTTCCCGCCGGCTCGACGTCGGGCAAGGTCATGCGCCTCAAGGGTAAGGGCTTCAGCCGGAAAGGCGGCGGTCGCGGCGACCAGCTCGTCCGGTTGATGGTCGACCTTCCCAAGGAAGATGCGGGCCTCGAAAAGCTGGTCGAGGCGTGGACCGACGGCCGCGCGGTGCGCGCGGCCCTTGGTGTGTGATGCGTGGCTGACGGCAAGCAGCAAAAGACGATCGTCGCCGCGCTCGAGCGCGAAGTGGCCGAGGAAGTCGGCCAGGAGTTTCTTGCCGAGGGCCATTCGCCGCATTCGCCCGAAGCCCGCGCCGAGCGCGCCAAGCGGGTCAAACTGCGCGCGCGGGCGCAAGGGGTTATCGAGCGGGGCCGCGAAACGCTGGGGCCCGGAACGCGCGTGTTCAACGTGCTGCGGCGCGTCCTTGTCGGCACCTATACCGACGGCTTTATCCATGCCGGAAATCTCGCCTATCTGGCGCTGATCGCGCTCTTTCCCTTCTTCATCCTCGTCGCCGCCGTACTCAGCATCCTCGGCGGCAGCTCGGCGGGCGAGACGGCGATCGAGGCGGTATTTTCGGTCATGCCGCCGTCGGTGGCCAAGGCGCTCGCCGGTCCGATCCGCGAGGTCATGTCCGCGCGCACCGGAATTTTCCTCTGGCTCGGCGGACTCGTGGCGCTCTGGACGGTCGGTAGTTTCATCGAGACGATGCGCGATATTTTGCGCCGCGCCTATGGCACGCATTTCAGCCGCGGATTTTTCCACTATCGCCTGTTGTCGATCGGCATCATCACCGGCGCCGTCGTGCTGATGATCCTGTCCTTCAGCATGCAGGTGCTGATCGTCGGGATCGAGCAATTCGTCACCCGTATCCTGCCCACGGCATTCCAGGCGGCGGGTACGGTCGCTCTTTCAAGGGGGGTGTCGGCGCTCGGACTGTTCCTGGCAATCTATATGCTCTTCTACACCCTCACGCCGTCGAAATACCGCAAGCTCAAATGTCCGAAATGGCCGGGGGCGCTGTTCACGACCCTGTGGTGGATCGCGGTCACGCTTGCGCTGCCGCCGCTCCTCGCCAGTCTGCTGAGCTACGACGCGACCTACGGCAGTCTGGCCGGAGTGATGATCGCGCTGTTCTTTTTCTATCTCGTCGGATTGGGTATGGTGATCGGCGCCGAACTCAATGCAGCCTTGGTAGAGGTTGAGGATTTGGGTCACGACGCTATTGGGCGCGTGGACGACATCATCGTCGAAGAAAAAGTCGCAGAGAAAAAGGCCGGAGAAATAGAATGACGGGTCTGATGAAGGGCAAGCGCGGACTGATTATGGGCCTCGCGAACGACAAGTCGCTCGCGTGGGGCATTGCCAAGGCGCTGCACGCGCACGGCGCCGAACTCGCGATCTCCTATCAGGGCGACGTGATGCTGAAACGGGTCAAGCCGCTCGCCGACGAACTCGGCTGCGACTTCCTGATCGATTGCGACGTCGCCGACATGACCAATCTCGACGCGGCTTTCGCGACGCTGGGCGCTCGATGGCCGACGATCGATTTCGTCGTCCACGCGATCGGCTACACCAACAAGGAAGCGCTGCGCGGCCACTATGCCGATGTGACGCTCGAAGACTTCCTGATGACGATGAACATCAGCGTTTACAGCTTCACCGCGGTCGCCAAGCGCGCCGCGGCGATGATGACGCCCTTCGATCCCGAGACGGGCGAGGGCGGCGGTTCGTTGCTGACGCTCAGCTATTATGGCGCCGAGAAGGTCATCCCGCATTACAACGTGATGGGCGTCGCCAAGTCCGCGCTGGAAACCAGCGTCAAATATCTCGCCAATGATTATGGTCCGCAGGGTGTGCGCGTGAACGCGATCTCGGCCGGCCCGATCAAGACGCTCGCGGCGTCGGGAATCGGCGATTTTCGCCTGATCCTGAAATGGAACGAGCATAATGCTCCGCTCCGCCGCAACGTCACGATCGACGATGTCGGCGGGTCGGCGCTCTATCTGCTCAGCGATCTCGCGTCGGGCGTCACCGGCGAAACGCATCATGTCGACGCGGGCTATCACACCGTCGGCATGAAGCAGGAAGATGCGCCGGACATCTCGCTTGTCTGACGCCGTCAGCATCCGCGCCGCGACGGCGGCGGATGCCGGGGCAATCGACAACCTCGTTCACGAGGCTTTCGCCGGTACCGATTTCGGTCATCAGGGCGAAGCCGGACTCGTGCGGATGATCGAGGCGGATGGCGACACGCTGGTGTCGCTCGTCGCCGAACGCGACGGCATCATCGCCGGGCACGTTCTGTTCAGCCGTATGGATGTCGAGGCTGATGGCGGCCCGCTTTCGGGCGCCGGCCTCGCGCCGGTCTCGGTCGTGCCGGAGGCGCAGGGTCGAGGTATTGGCGACGCGCTGATCCGCGCCGGGCTCCGCGAGCTACGCAAGCAGGGCGTCGCGATCAGCTTTGTACTCGGCCATGAAAGCTATTACCCGCGTTTCGGTTATTCGCCCGACCTCGCCGCCCGCTTCGCGTCGCCCTTTGCAGGGCCGCATTTCATGGCGATGATGCTGGACTCGGGCGCGGCTTGGCCGCTAGGCGGACGGGCGGATTACGCTCCCGCATTCGGCCGGATGGGATAGGGCAATGAGTTTCAACAGCTTCGGACGCGTTCTTCGCTTCACGACATGGGGCGAAAGCCATGGCCCCGCGCTCGGCGCGGTCGTCGACGGATGCCCGCCGCGCCTGTCGCTGTCCGAGGGCGATATCCAGCCCTATCTCGACAAGCGCCGCCCGGGCCAGTCGCGCCACACGACGCAGCGGCAGGAGCCCGATCAGGTTCGCATTCTCTCGGGAGTGTTCGAGGGCAAGACCACCGGCACCCCGATCAGCCTGATGATCGAGAATGTCGACCAGCGGTCGAAGGATTATGGCGAGATCGCGCAGGCTTACCGCCCCGGCCACGCCGATTATGCCTATGATGCCAAATATGGCATCCGCGACTATCGCGGCGGCGGCCGGTCGAGCGCGCGCGAGACCGCGGCACGCGTCGCGGCGGGCGGGGTTGCGCGGCTGGTGATTCCCGAGGTGCAGATTCACGCCTGGGTCGCGGAGATCGGCGGCGATGCGATCGATCCTGCGAACTTCGACCTTGAAGAAATCGACCGCAATCCGTTTTTCTGCCCCGATCCCGCTGCGGCGCAGCGCTGGGAAGGACTGATGGACGCGGCGCGCAAGTCGGGAAGCTCGCTCGGCGCGGTGATCGAATGCGCCGCGAGCGGGGTTCCCGCCGGTTGGGGCGCGCCGATCTATGCCAAGCTCGACAGCGACCTTGCCGCTGCGATGATGGGGATCAACGCGGTGAAGGGCGTCGAGATCGGCGCCGGCTTCCAAGCCGCGCGGCTGCGCGGGGAGGAAAACGCCGACCCGATGCGTCCCGCCACCGACGGCAGCAACCGACCCGACTTCCTGTCGAACAACGCCGGCGGCATCGCGGGCGGCATTTCGACCGGCCAGCCCGTTGTCGTGCGCGTCGCATTCAAGCCGACCAGTTCCATCCTGACCCCGGTGCCCACGGTCAACAAGGCTGGCGAGGCTACCGATATCGTCACCAAGGGCCGCCACGATCCCTGCGTCGGCATTCGCGGCGCGCCGGTCGTCGAAGCGATGATGGCGCTGGTTCTCGCCGATCATAAATTGCTGCACCGCGCGCAGTGCGGCTGACGTCCGGGTGGACGTGCTCGCCGATTTTATCGCCGTCCACAAGGCGATTATCGGGCTCCTGATCCTAGCCGGCATGTTCGCGGCCTTCGTCCGGGAGCGTTTTCCCCCGTCGGTCGTCGCCGTGGCCGGAGCGGGAACGATGCTTGCGCTCGGGTTGCTCGACGAGAAGGCGGCCTACGCCGTCTTTTCGAACAGTGCGCCGCTCACCGTAGGGGCCATGTTCATCCTTTCGGGTGCGTTGATCCGCACGGGGGTGATCGACAAGGTCGGCAATTATGTCGTCGACCGGGCGAAGCGAAACCCGCGCCTGGCGGTGATCGAGGTATTCGGCGGCGGCCTGCTCGTTTCGGGATTTATCAATAGCACGCCCTTCGTGGTGGTGATGATGCCGGTGTGTTTCCGCCTCGCCGAGGCGCTGGGCATCTCGCCAAAGAAGTTGCTGATGCCGCTGTCGGTCATCGCCGTCCTTGGCGGCTGCCTGACGCTGATCGGCACCTCGACCAATCTTGTTGTCGCGGGAATCGCCGAGCAGGCCGGGCTTGGCAATTTCGGCCTGTTCAGCATTACGCCCTATGGCCTTGCGGTGGCGGCCGCCGGCGTGCTGGGCCTGCTGATCATGGCGCGGTTCCTGCCGTCCGACTATCCCCGTATCGCGGAAAAGGCCGACGGAGCCGAACAGCTCTATCTCACCGAACTTGGCTTGCTCGAAAATGATTCCGCCGTCGACATGGCGCTCGAAGCGGCGAACCTCGGCGTCCCGCCCGCCCGGATCGTGGGGGTGATCGCAGGCGGGCGGTTGCTCACCGGAGACGAGGCGCAGAATCACCGGCTTGCGGCGGGAAACCGCATTGTCGCCCGGCTCGATGGCGCGGCGCTGATGACGATCCGCAGCGAGGGCCGTTTCATGGTCGGCATCGGCGAAAGCGCAAGCGCACAATCGAACGTTGTCGAGGTGACGGTCGCGCCCAGCCACCCCTCGATCGATCGACCGCTCGGCGAAATTCCGTTTCTTCAGCGTCAGCGCGTCCGCATCCTTGGCGTCGCGCGTTTCCGGCATTTGCCCGGGCCGACGCTGTCCGAAAACCGTATTCGCGCCGCGGATCGCCTGCTCGTCGATGCCGACGATGCGAATATTGCGCGGTTGCGCGAAAACAGGGGATTGATCGGCGTTGCGATGGCTTCGGCGACCGCATTCCGCCGCCGCCGTGCATGGATCGCGATGCTGGTGATGGCCAGCGCCGTCCTGCTTTCGGCAACCGGCATCATGTCGATCGGCGTCGCGGCCTTCATCGGCGTCGCTATCGTGCTCCTGACCCGGTGCATCGACGCTTCCGAAGCCTGGGGCAGCATCGACGGCGATGTGCTGATCCTGATCTTTGCCATGCTTGGCGTCGGGGCGGCGCTCGAACAGGCCGGATCGGTGGCGTTGATGGTCGGCGCGCTCGAACCGGTGCTTACGGACGCGCCGCAGTGGGCGGTGATCGCGATCGTCTATTTCTCCGCGCTTTTGCTGTCCGAACTGCTGAGCAACAACGCCGTGGCCGCGCTGATGGGTCCGTTGGTCATCGGTATAGCCGCCGCGTCCGGCGTGCCGCCGCAGCCGCTGCTGATCGCGCTGATGCTTGGCGCGTCGGCCTGTTTCGCGACGCCGGTCGGCTATCAGACGAACACGCTCGTCTATGCCGCCGGCGATTATCGCTTCGTCGATTTCGTGAAGATCGGCGTGCCGCTCAACATCTTGACCGGCGTGGCGGGCTGCGCGGCGCTGTCCTTCTGGACGCCATAACCGTTTGACGCCGGGCGATTGCCCGCAAGCCGTCACCCTGTTACCCCCATGGCAGAGAGACCCGCATCGGCGGGACAGGGGAGTATTTGATGGCGCGCCGCCTCACTATCTACATTCTGATCGGCATGGTTCTGGGCATTGTCGTTGGCTTCGCGGTGCGAACCTTCGTCCCCGCCGACAGCAAGGAATTCGAATATTGGCTTCGCAGCTTCGGCATGCTCGCCAACATCTTCCTCAACCTCATCAAGATGCTCGTCGCGCCGCTGATTCTCGGGACGCTCGTTTCGGGTATCGCGCATATGGGCGACAGTTCGGCGCTGGGCCGTATCGGCACCCGCGCGCTCGCATGGTTCATCCTTGCGAGCCTGATCTCGATCAGCCTCGGGCTGATCATGGTCAACCTGCTCGAACCGGGCGCGGGTTTGCATCTGGCGGTCGGCGCGCATTCGACCGCCGAAGTCGGCGAGGTCAAGAAGCTCGACCTGTTCGAGTTCATCGAGCATATTTTCCCCAAGAACGTCATTCAGGCGATGGCGGAAAACAACGTCCTCCAGATCCTCGTCTTCGCGCTGTTCGCGGGCGTCGGCCTGACCGCGCTGGGCGAAACGGGCAAGCCGCTGGTCCGCGGTGCCGAGGCGCTCGCCGAACTGATGCTGCAGATCACCAATTATGTGATGCGCCTCGCGCCGCTCGCGGTGTTCGGCGCGCTGGCGAAGGTTGTCGCGCAATATGGCCTCAGCATTCTCGGCACCTATGCCGAGTTGCTGACCGAATTCTACATCTCGCTGGTGATGCTGTGGGTGCTTTTGCTCGGTATCGGGGCGATCTTCCTGCGCGGGCGCATCTTCTCGCTGATCCGCTACGTTCGCGAGCCGTTGCTGATTGCTTTTTCGACCGCCTCTTCGGAGGCCGCGATGCCCAAGCTGTTCGAACAGCTCGACCGCTTCGGCGTGCCGCGCCGGATTTCGGGCTTTGTGCTACCCTTGGGCTACAGCTTCAACCTCGACGGATCGATGATGTACGCGAGCTTCGCGACGATCTTCATCGCGCAGGCCTATGGCATCGATTTGTCGATCACGACGCAGATCCTGATCCTGCTGACCCTGATGGTGTCGTCGAAGGGGATCGCGGCGGTGCCGCGCGCCAGCCTGGTCGTCATCACCGCCACGCTGGCAATGTTCGATCTGCCGGTCGAAGGTGTCGCGCTGGTGTTCGCGATCGACCATTTCCTCGATATGGGGCGCACCGCGACCAACGGCGTCGGCAATGCGGGGGCGACCAGCGTGATCACCAAATGGGAAGGGAGGCTGGAGGTCGAGGAGCCGTTCGACTCCGAACGACCGCATGCCCCCAGCCATACCACGCATCGCGGCGCGCGGGGGCTCGATCTTCAGGAAGATATGGTCACCGACGAGCGGACGCCGCCCGCCGGGACCTGAGCTTTCGGATCCGCGATTGTCCGGCCGCGAAGGCCGTTCGACGCGCGGCGCCGGGCGCTCCGCACGCGGCGGCGCGGGCCGCTCGGCGCGTGGTGCCGACGGCGGCGGCGCGCTGCGCGTTACGGGCGCAGCCTGAGGGCGCGGCGCCGGACGGACATTGCCCGGCGCATCGCCCACGGGCGCACGGTGGGTTCGGGGAGCATTCCCCGGCGACCAGTTACGCGGGGGCCGTTGGGCGCCTTGCGGCCGTTCGGGCGCCGGGTTGGCAGTGCCGGTTCCGGGTGCGGGGCGATCGCGCCACGGCCGGCCGGCACCGGGGCCGCGATCGGGCCGGCCCGGATTGCCCGCTGTCGGCGGCGTTCCGGGATTCGCCCCGTCGGGGCCACGACCGGGCCGCGTTCCATGGCCGCCGTCGCCGTGGTCCGGACGACCTTGCCAGCCGCCCGGACGTCCCGGCTTGCCGTCGCCGGGCTTGCCATGACCCGGGCGGTTCCAATTGCCGTCGCCGTGGCCGCCATGATGCTTCCACCAGGCGCGGCGCCCACCCCAATAGTCGAGATATCGCCCGCGCAGCGGGTAGCGGTTGCGGTAGCTGTCGAAGAGCCACATGCCGTAGCCCGGATAATAATAATTATCGTACCAGCCGCCGCCGAAGCCGATCTGCGCGAAGCCGCCGCTATAATCGGAGCTGTCGTAGCAGTCATAGCCATAGCCGTCGTCATAGGCGTAGCCGTCGTAGTCATAATAATCGGCACCATAGCGGCTTGCACAGTCGCCGCCGGCATAGCTGGTACCGTTGACGTCGCCATAATAGCAGCCGCCGAGCGTCGTCGTCGCGAGCGCGCCGAGCGCAATGGAAAGAGTGCGCCTGAAACTGTTGGGCATGCGTTTATCCTTCGGGGTCCAAACGGATATTGGCCCTCATCTTGCCGTCAGATTGCGCGAGTCGAGTTGAATTTGCGGTGAATGGAGTTCACCGTTCGCACAGGCTTTACTTGCATCGATGTCAGTAGTTCGATAGCCAAAGGCAATCGCAACGATCGAAGAGGCCTCCCTGATGAACGCCCCCGCGAAACTCAACTGGTCCGAAGGCCGTTTCGGCCCCGACACCGCGCACTGGCTGCCGCGCAATCCCGACAGCGCGCTCGACCATATTCCGGGCGAGGATGGCATGCCGGTGATCGGCAACACGCTGGAACAGCTGCGCGACTATCCCGCGTTCACCCGGCGCATGGTCGCCAAATATGGCCGCGTTTATCGGAACAACAGCTTTGGCGGGCGAAGTGTCGCGCTCCACGGGCCCGAGGCGAACGAACTGGTCATGTTCGACCGCGACAAGATATTCTCGTCCGAACAGGGCTGGGGGCCGGTGCTCAACCTGCTGTTTCCGCGCGGGCTGATGCTGATGGATTTCGAGAAGCACCGCGCCGACCGCAAGGTGCTGTCGGTCGCTTTCAAGCCGGAACCGATGCGGCACTATGCCGATTCGCTCAACGAAGGCATCCGCGACCGCGTGCAGGCGTGGAGCGGCAAGACCTTTGCCTTCTATCCGGCAATCAAGGAGCTGACGCTCGATCTCGCTGCAACGAGCTTTCTCGGTATCCCCTGGGGTCCCGAGGCCGACAAGGTCAACAAGGCGTTCGTCGACATGGTGCAGGCCTCGATCGGCGTCGTGCGCCGGCCGCTGCCCTTCACCGCGATGGGGCGCGGCGTCAAGGGGCGTACCTATCTGGTCGACTATTTCGGCAAGATGGTCCCCGAACGCCGCGAAGGCGCGGGCGAGGATATCTTCAGCCAGATCTGCCGCGCGAGGGACGATGCCGGCGATTATCTGGGCACCGACGCGATCGTCGATCATATGAACTTCCTGATGATGGCCGCGCACGACACCATCACCAGCTCGGTCACCTCGATGGTGTGGATGCTCGCGAAGCACCCCGAATGGCAGGACCGGCTGCGCGAAGAGATGCTCAGCGTCGCGCCGGCGGGCGAAGGCGTCGGACACAATGGTCTCGGCGAGCTTGAGATGACCGAATGGGCGTTCAAGGAGTCGCTCCGCCTGGTGCCTCCGGTGCCGAGCTTCCCGCGCCGCGCGCTCAAGGACTTCGAGTTCGGCGGCTTTCGCATTCCCGCCGGCACCAGCGTCGGGGTCAGCCCGGCGTTCACGCACATGATGGAGGAGCATTGGCCCGAACCCGAAAAGTTCGACCCGATGCGCTTCGCCCCGGAGCAGGCGCGCGAGCGGCACAAATATGCGTGGGTTCCGTTTGGCGGCGGCGCGCATATGTGCCTTGGGCTCCACTTCGCGTACATGCAGGCGAAAATATTCTTCCATCATGTCGTGACGACGCACCGGATAGTTGTGCGCGAAGGCTATGCGCCCGAATGGCAGATGTTGCCAATCCCTCGTCCGAAAGACGGGCTGGTGGTGACGTTCGAGCGCCTCTGAACTTGCCCGGCGGCGCCGCGCGCGCCATCTGGGACGTGTGAGGAGTCTTCGCCCCTATCTGATATGGTTCACGGTCGCCGTGCTGGCCGCACTGGCCGCGATCCGCGCCATGCAGTGGGTCAGCGAGCATCCCGAACATTTTCCGGGCGCGCGGTTCGAATTCGAGCATCCGCGCGGTTGGGCGACTCACCGCAAGCTGATGAACTTCACGGATGACGATGCAGCCTGCTTCGCGGCGTTCGACCGCGCCAGGGCGGGCTACGAACGGCGACCGGTCGTGGGCGCCGGCCAGTGCCGCGCAAGCCAGCGCATGGTGCTGACCGGCAACAGCCTGGTGCCCACAATGCGCCCGGCGAACGCCGCGCCGGGCTGTGCCGTGACCGCCGCGATGGCGCTCTGGACCCGCGACGTCGTCCAGCCGGCGGCGCGCAAATATTTCGGACAGAATGTCGTCGAACTCGAAAATCTTGGCAGCTACAACTGCCGCAAGATCGCCGGGAAACAGGCGCAAAGCGAGCATTCGACCGCCAATGCGATCGACATTTCGGCGTTCGTGCTGGCCGACGGAACGCGTATTTCGCTGATCAACGACTGGACACCGGGCGACAAGCGAAGCGAGTTTCTGCACGCCGTGCGTGACGGGTCGTGCGGCCTGTTCAGTACGGTACTGTCACCCGACCATAATGCCGCGCACGCCAACCATTTTCACCTCGACATGGCGGTTCGGACGGCGGGCTGGACCATATGCAGATAATCAGACGGTGAAACTCTCGCCGCAGCCGCAGGCGCCCTTTGCGTTCGGATTTTCGAAAACGAAGCCGGCGGCGAAGTCGTCCTCGACCCAGTCCATCGTGCTGCCGATCAGATAGAGCACCGACGCGCCGTCAATGTAGAAGGTGCCGCCGGGGGTTTCGATCTTCTCGTCGAACTTCACCTCTTCGGTCACATAATCGACCGAATAGGCAAGGCCCGAACAGCCGCGGCGCGGGGTCGACAAGCGAACACCGATCGCGCCCTCGGGCGCCGATGCCATCAGCCTGGCGATGCGTTCCTCGGCATTGGCGGTGAGGGTCACAGCGGCGGGGCGGGCGCGGGTCTTGGTCTCGGTCATCACAGCATTCCCAGTTCGAGGCGTGCCTCGTCGCTCATATTCTCGGGGCTCCACGGCGGATCCCACACAAGGTTGACCTCGGCATCGCCAACCCCCGGCACCGCGCCGACGCGCAGTTCGACTTCGCCAGGCATCGATTCGGCGACGGGACAATGCGGCGTGGTCAGCGTCATCGTGACCATCACATGCCCCTCGTCGATCTCGACATTGTAGATGAGGCCGAGGTCGTAGATGTTGACCGGGATTTCAGGGTCGTAGATTTCTTTCAGCGCATCGATCACCGCCTCGTAGAGGTCACCCCCGACCGCGCCGGGCGAAACTTCGGCGGGCTTGGCCGCGAGGAAGCCTTCCAGATAGTCGCGCTTGCGCTCCAACTTTTCGGGCGCGGTTTCGACATCCTCGACGCGCGCCTTGGGCGGCGCCTCGACGCTTGTCACTTCTTCCACCTTGATCATCCGATCCTCGCTCATCCGAAAATCCTCTCGACGCGGGCGAGGCCATCGATCAGCGCCGCCACATCGTCGTCATTGCTATAAACGCCAAAACTCGCGCGCGCGGTCGCGGGCACCCCCAGATGCTCCATCAGCGGCTGGGCGCAATGGTGCCCGGCGCGGATCGCGACCCCGCTTTCGTCCAAGATAGTGCCGATGTCGTGCGGATGAACCCCCGCCATCGCGAAACTGACGATTCCTGCGCTGTTTTCGGGGCCGAACAGCATGATGCTGTTCTTGCGCGCGAGTTGGTCGCGCAAGCTGCCCACCAGCGCACATTCATGCGCGTGGATCGCCTCGACGCCGATGCTTTCGACATAATCGACCGCCGCCGCGAGCCCGATGGCCTCGACGATCGCCGGGGTGCCCGCCTCGAAGCGCGTCGGGGCGGGGGCGTAAGTCGTTTTTTCAAAGGTCACGCGGTCGATCATCGATCCGCCGCCCTGCCAGGGCGGTAAAGCGCTGAGCTTGTCGCTCCACAGCACGCCGATTCCGGTCGGGCCATAGAGCTTGTGGCCGGAGAAGGCGTAATAGTCGCAGCCGAGTGCCGCGACATCGACCGGCAGGCGCGGGACCGCCTGACAGCCGTCGATCAGCAGCTCAGCGCCGACGCGGTGCGCGATATCGGCCGCGCGCGCGACGTCGAGCGGGCTGCCGAGCACGTTCGAGACATGCGCGAAAGCGACCATATCATGTTCGGGCGTCAGCAGCTTTTCGGCCGCGTCGAGGTCGATGCAGCCGTCGGTGGTGAGCGGGCAGACGTCGACTTGCCAGCCTGCAAGCTGCCACGGCACGATATTGCTGTGATGCTCCAGCGTGGAGAGCAGTACGCGGCCTTTGCGCGGATGCGAGTAAGCGACGAGATTGATCGCCTCGGTCGCGCCGCGCACAAACGCGATCTGCTCTTCCTTTGCGCCGATGAAGCCCGCGATCCGTCGCCGCGCTGCCTCATAGGCGAGCGTCATGTCGGCCGAGCGCGCATAGACGCCGCGGTGGACGGTCGCATAATCGCGGCCCATCGCGTTGACGGTGGCGTCGATGACGGCTTGCGGTTTCTGCGCGGTCGCGGCGGTGTCGAGATAGTGCCAGCCGGGCGTCAGGCCGGGGAAGTCGGCGCGGACGTCAGGGAAGGTGCGGAGGGCAGTCGCGGTGCTCACACCAATTCCCCCAATTTCGCGAGCGCGAGCGCCTGCAACTGTTCCTCATCCTCGGCGCCATCGAAGACGCCTGCGACGAAGGCCTGCAGCAGAATCTTCTTCGCCTCCGCGGGCGGCAGGCCGCGCGACTGGAGATAATAGAGGCTCATCGCATCGAGCTCGCCGATCGCGCAGCCGTGCGCGCATTTCACATCGTCGGCGAAGATTTCGAGCTCGGGCTTGGCGTTGGCGGTCGCGCTGCGGTCCAGCAGCATGGCCTTCACATCCTGTTCGCTGTCGGTCTGCTGTGCATCGCGCGCGACGGCGACCTTGCCGAGATAAGTACCCGTGGCGGTGCCGCCGAGGACCGACCGCACCATCTGCCGCGACGTCGCGCCGGGTTCGGCGTGGGTGACGGTGGTGACGATCTCGAGATTTTGCTCGCCGCCGCCGATCTGCGCGGCGCCGAGGGTGAAGTCGGCGCCTTCGTGCAGCGTCACCGCAATTTCGATGCGGCCATAGCTGCCGCCGATGTTGAGGACGTGCAGCTTCGCGACCGCGCCCTTGCCGACGCTGAGTTCGATCTGCTGGATCGCGCCTGCATCCTGCACGATCGCACGCGAAAAGGAGCCGCCCGCAGGGACGATGATGCTTTCGGGCGCCGGCAGCGGCCAAGCGGCGGTCACCGCGTCGATGTCGCTATAGCGCCACGCTTCGTCGCGCCGCGTGGGGAGGGCGGTCATCCGTTCCTCCCTGTGCCCGCAGGACATGGGGAGGGGGACCGCTCGCGTAGCGAGTGGTGCAGGGGCGGCGTCGTGGCCCCTCCGTCAGCGGCTGTGCCGCTGCCACCTCCCCATCGCTTCGCGACAGGGAGGATCAAGGCGCGCCCGCTCATCACGCCGCGATCTCCGCATAGCCTTCGCGTTCGAGTTCGAGCGCGAGCTCGGGGCCGCCCGACTTGACGATGCGGCCGCCCGCGAGGACGTGAACGAAATCGGGCTGCACATAGTCGAGCAGGCGCTGATAATGGGTGATCAGCAGCACCGCCTTGTCGGGGCGGCGCATGATCGCGTTGATGCCATCGCCGACGATGCGCAGCGCGTCGATGTCGAGGCCGGAGTCGGTTTCGTCGAGGATCGCGAGCTTGGGATCGAGGATGCCCATCTGCACCATCTCGTTGCGCTTTTTCTCACCGCCCGAAAAGCCGACGTTCACCGGGCGCTTGAGCATGTCCATGTCCATTTTGAGCAGCCCCGCCTTTTCGCGCGCCAGCTTTAGGAAATCGCCGCCCGAAAGCGGTTCTTCACCGCGCGCCTTGCGCTGGGCATTGAGGCTCTCGCGCAGAAACTGGACGTTCGACACGCCGGGGATTTCGACCGGATATTGGAAACCGAGGAACAGGCCAGCCGCGGCGCGCTCGTGCGGGTCGAGAGCGAGGAGGTCCGCCCCGTCGAAGGTCGCCGAACCGTCGGTCACTTCGTAACCGGGCCGCCCGCCGAGGACATAGGAGAGCGTCGATTTGCCCGCGCCATTGGGGCCCATGATCGCATGGATTTCGCCCGCATTGATGCTGAGCGACAAGCCCTTCAGGATCGGCTTGTCGGCGACGGTGGCGTGGAGGTTTTCAATTTTCAGCATTAGATTGTTACCGGTCCGGAATGAGAGTTTGAAAATGGTGCAGCGGGCGTAAAGCTGAGATCAATTGCTTGATCGCAGCGCCTTAGCTCAACCTTGTAGTCGCCCGGCTCAAACGCAAAAAACTTGCCGCCATGAACCCCGGTCGGTTCGTCACCCCCGCCCGTAATCTCTTCACCTGGGCCAACGAAAACTTCACCGCTCGGAAAAGACAAAGAGAAGGATTGCCCTGCGTCGAGGCTCTCCTCGATAACGCGAACGTCATACCAATCGTTAGCACCCAAGCCGGCGATCAGGAGGTTGCGTTCATGTAGTTCCTTTACTTCATCGGCCGGTTCTGCCCACCAATCGACGTTGTCCTGCATCCGGTGCTTGAGGCATTCGAGATCGAATACCACTAAGGTGGCGGTTCTGGAGAACATCTCAAACTCGTTGGGTGAAGTTGTTTCAGTCGGCGGGGGGGCGACGTTCGAATCTCGATTCGCTGTCTTGTCGCCAAAGAGCCACTTGAGCATCACCCCACGCTCCCTTCCAACGAAATTCCCAGCAATTTCTGCGCCTCGACCGCAAATTCCATCGGCAGCTGCTGCAGCACTTCCTTCGCGAAGCCGTTGACGATCAGCGCCACCGCCTCTTCCTGCCCCAGCCCGCGCTGCATCGCGTAGAAGAGCTGGTCGTCGCTGATCTTGCTCGTCGTCGCTTCATGCTCGACGGTCGCGCTCGGGTTGCGGACTTCGATGTACGGCACGGTGTGTGCGCCGCAGGTGCTGCCCAGAAGCAGGCTATCGCACTGGGTGAAGTTGCGCACGCCCTCGGCGTTCGGTGCGACGCGAACGATGCCGCGATAGGTGTTGTTCGACTGGCCCGCGCTGATCCCCTTGCTAACGATGGTCGAGCGGGTGCGCTTGCCATTGTGGATCATCTTGGTGCCGGTGTCGGCCTGCTGATAATTGTTGGTGACCGCGACCGAATAAAATTCGCCGACGCTGTCGTCGCCGTTGAGCACGCAGCTCGGATATTTCCATGTGATCGCGCTGCCGGTTTCGACCTGCGTCCACGACACCTTGCTGCGCTTGCCCTGGCAGAGCGCGCGCTTGGTCACGAAATTATAGATGCCGCCAAGGCCCTCGGCGTTGCCGGGATACCAGTTCTGGACGGTCGAATATTTGATCTCGGCATCGTCCAATGCGACCAGCTCGACCACCGCGGCGTGAAGCTGGTTCTCGTCGCGCATCGGCGCGGTGCAGCCCTCAAGGTAGCTGACGTACGCGCCCTTGTCGGCGATGATCAAAGTCCGCTCGAACTGCCCCGTATTCTCGGCATTGATGCGGAAATAGGTGCTGAGCTCCATCGGGCAGCGCACGCCCTCGGGCACGTAAACGAATGTCCCGTCGGAGAAGACCGCGCAATTCAAGGTCGCGAAATAATTGTCGTGCATCGGCACGCCCTTGCCGAGCCACTTTTTCACCAGTTCGGGATATTCGCGGATCGCTTCGCTGATCGACAGGAAGATCACGCCCGCGCGCTTCAGTTCTTCGCGGAAGGTCGTCGCGACGCTGACGCTGTCGCACACCGCGTCGACCGCGACCTTGCGCGCGCCCTCGACGCCCGCGAGCACCTTCTGCTCCTCGATCGGAATGCCGAGCTTCTTGTAGACCTCGAGGATTTCGGGATCGACTTCATCCAGCGACGACAGCTTCGGTTTCGCCTTGGGCGCCGCGTAATAGTACGCGTCTTGGTAATCGATCGGCGGCACGTTGAGCTTCGCCCAGTCGGGCGTTTCCATGGTCTGCCAGTGGCGGAACGCCTTCAGGCGCCAGTCGAGCATCCATTCGGGCTCGTTTTTCTTTGCGCTGATGAAGCGGACCGTATCCTCGGTCAGCCCCTTGGGCGCGAAGTCGGTCGCGATGGCGGAGGACCAGCCATGTTCGTAATCGGCGACCTTGGCGGCGGCATCGTGCGCGGCTTGGTCCTTGATGCGGGTTTCGGTGTTGTCGGTCATGCTGAAATTCCGTTCGCCTCGAGCCCTTCGACACGCTCAGGATTCGAGAGGCCCATCGTGCGCGTGCTATCGAGAGGTGCCTCGACTTCGCTCGACACGAACGGGTTTGATTTGATTGGGGCGACGCTCAAGCTCGCCAGGCTGATCTGGGCTAATGCGCCGCGCACCGCGCCGTTCACCACACTCCAGTGCGGCTGCACCTTGCAGCTTCCTTCGAGCGAGCAATCGTGGCGCCCTTCGGATACGCAGGAGGTGAGGGCGATCGGCCCCTCCACCGCTTCGATGATATCAGCGACGCTGATCGCCGCCGCAGGCCGGGCAAGCCGCACCCCGCCGCCGCTGCCGCGCGAGGCGACGAGGAGCCCGGCGCGAGCGAGGCCGCTCACCAGCTTCTGCGCGGTCGGTCCCGGGATGCCCGTCTGCTCGGCGAGCAGGCCGGCATGAATCGGCACCGACCCGCACTGGCGGGCGGCGGCGCTCATCAGCACCACGGCATAATCGGCAAGGTTGGACAGGCGCATGAGATTGCGAACGATTCTTAACTGGAGTAAATTACTCCACTTATATAGGCCGAGCTTGTGCGCGGCGCAAGCAAGCGAGTTTTTGGCCCCGAAAAGAAAAAGGCACCCGTCCGGCCGGGGCCAAACGGATGCCAAGATGAAGGTCTCATCCTCGTCAGAGGAAGAGCTCTTCTGGGTCGCAAGGCCGAATTATGCCGGGGCGATGATTCGCGATTGGACGAAAACGCCAAATCGACGTTCGCCGCGATTTTCTTTCGTCTTGCCGGCCTCAGGTATCCGAAACGAGCGGGCTGACCTTGCCCGCCATCTGCTTGCGGCCCCGCGTTGTCGCTTCGGTGTAGAGCGTGGGGCGGGCGAGTTGGCCCGGCGTGGCGCCCGCGAACCGCTTCATCTCGCGGATCAGGTGCGACTGGTCGTAAAAGGCGTCGCCGAGCTGCGCTGCATCGAGGCATTCGCCGCGCGCGAGCGCCGATGCGGCACGCACCGCGCGATATTTGCGCGCGAGCATCCGCGGCGGCAGGCCGTAATAATGTTTGGTCATCCGCTCGACCGACCGGATCGACATGCCCGTCGCCTCGACGAGGTCGGGGACCTGCGGCGACACCGAATCGGTCAGCCAGCGATCGACGGTGCGCGTGAACCAGACCGGCGCGGGTTCGTTCTTCTTCAGGATTTCGCGCACGAAATTATTGGCGATCACCAACCGTTCGCCGGTGTCGGCCGCGGCCATTAGCGCCTCGATCACATCGTCGATCCAGCCGCCGAACAGGTCGGCGGCATCCATCGCGCGGTCGGTCAGCTTGTCGGCATGCTCGCCCATCAGCGTCGCCCAGCCCGCGGGCATCATCCCGAACCCGTAAATCCGCAAGGGACCGCGACCGCGCGCGCGGACGCTCCCGCTCGTCGGGCCGATGATCGTCGCGCGCCCGGCGGGGAAGCAATGACCGTCGGGGAAGATATATTCGCCCTCTGCCAGACTCATGATGCGGAATTGCGGGCGGTCGGCGCGTTCGACCTCGTCGAACAGCGGCATGTCGATGCGGACGAAGTAAAAACTCGATACCATTTCGGCCAGATCGGCGTCCGGCGGGAAATATTGCAGTTCGAACGGCGTATCGCCATCCGCGCCGTTTGGCGAAGAGGATGTTTCCGACATGGTGAGACCGACCCAGAACAGCTTTGTTGCTGCCTTTTTCTGTCCGCCATAATTTTCGATTTGCGGCGAGGCGTCAAGCCGCAATTCCGTGTTAACGTTCGCGCTGACCGGCGATCCACGCGTCGACGCGCTGCTCGAGAATATCGAGCGGAACCGGGCCCGATTGCAGCACGACGTCGTGAAAGGCGCGGATGTCGAAGCGCGGGCCGAGCGCGGTCTGTGCCCGCGTCCTGAGTTCCATGATTTTGAGCTTGCCGATCAGATAGGCGGTCGCCTGCCCCGGATATACGATGTAGCGCTCGATCGCCTTGTCGATGTCGCCCTGCGGGTTGGGGGTATTGTCCTTCAGATACTGGATAGCCTGCGCGCGGCTCCAGCGTTTGTCGTGGATGCCGGTGTCGACGACCAGCCGGCACGCGCGCCACAGCTCCATCCCCAGCCGGCCGAAATCGCTGTAGGGATCGGTATAAAAGCCCATGTCCTTCGCCAGTTCCTCCGAATAGAGGCCCCAACCCTCGGTATAGGCCGTAAAGCCGCCGAAGCGCCGGAAGGGTGGCAGGCCGGTCAGTTCGGTCTGTACCGCGCGCTGGAGATGATGGCCGGGGACGCCCTCGTGATAGGCGAGCGCCTCGAGTTCGGTCTTCGACATGTCGCGAAGGTCATAGAGGTTCACATAATAGGTGCCGGGCCGCGATCCGTCGGGCGATGGCGAGGAATAAAAGGCCTTGCCCGCCGATTTCTCGCGGAAGGCCTCGACCGCCTTCACCTGCAGCGGTGCCTTGGGTAGCGTGTTGAAGAAGGCGGGAAGCCGTGCTTCCATCGCCTTCACCTTTGCGGCGACATCGGCGAGATAGGCCTCGCGCGTCTCATAATAATATTGCGGGCTCGTGCGCAGATGTTCGAAGAATTGCGGCAGCGTGCCCTTGAAGCCCACCTTCGCCTTGATCGCTTCCATCTCGCCATGGATGCGCGCGACCTCGGCCAGGCCGAGGTCGTGAATCTGTGCGGCAGTCATGTCGGTCGTCGTGTAACTGGCGAGCAGCGCCTGATAATAGGCTTTGCCGTCCGGCATCCGCCAGATGCCGTCGTCGGTCGGCGCGATCTTCTGCTGGTGCTGCATCTCGGCGAGCAGGCGCGCGTAGGCGGGGCCGGCGCTCTCGTTCCAGGCCGCGTTGGCGGCATCTACCAGCCGGGCCTTTTCGGCCGCGTCGATGTCGAGTTTGCCGACCTTCGCGCCGATATCCTCGATCACCGCATTGTCGGGCTTCAGCAGGTTGCGGATATCGGAGATGACATAGGCATAGACCCATTTGGGCGGCGCATAGCCCTTGGCGGCGCGCTCGGCCGATTGCGCCGACAATGTATCGAGCAGCGGCCCGAGCCCCCGAATCCGCTCTATATAGGCCTCGGCTTCGCCAACGTTCGCGACCCGATGGATGTTGATCAGAAAGGCGGGAAGCTGGCTCTGCGCGCCGTTCATCTGGTCGAAGATATAACCATGGTCGCGATAGGCGAACAGGCGGTCGGCGCGCTCGGCCTGTGCATTGAACAGCTCGAACGACAGCGCCTCGTCCTTCGATAATCGGGCGGGATCAAAGCTGCTCCGCATCGCCGCCGCGCTGGCCTGTTGCAGCGTATGGCGGGCAACTTCGGCTTCGTCGCTGACGTCGGTCCAGCGGCCGTAATCGCCGTCGCGAAGGCCGCGATAGGCCTTGGCTTGCGGCGATAGCGAGAGCTGGGCATCGTCATATTTCCGGAAGAATTCCGCAAGATCGGCGCCCGCCGGTGGCCGGTCGGGCGCGGCCGTGCTCGCCGGTGCCGCGACGTCGGGCTGGGCCGCGCAACCGGCGGCGGCAAGCGCCAGAAGGCTGGCGGACACGATGGCGATCGGGCGGCGGTGCGACACAATTTTCTCCCTGTTTTCCGGTCAGAGCGGGCTTGCCATAGGGGCCTCGCGCGCGCAATGGCGGGCCATGACGCTCTTCGCTTCCGCCGCCGATGCCGCCTATGCGCTCGTCCGCCCGCTCGTCCAGCGCGCCGATGGCGAGGCGGCGCACAATCTGACCCTGAACGCGCTCCAGCCGCTTCCCCGCGCGCGCCGCGCGCTGACCAGCCCGGCATTAGCGACCGAATTGGCCGGGCTGCATTTCCCGAACCCCGTCGGCCTCGCGCCCGGTTTCGACAAGGACGCCCGCGTCGCGCACGCGATGCCGCATTTCGGCTTCGGCTTCGTAGAGGTCGGAACGCTGACCCCGCTGCCGCAGGACGGCAATCCACGCCCGCGTCTGTTCCGGCTGGTCGAGGATCGCGCGGTGATCAACCGCATGGGCTTCAACAATGGCGGACAGGCCAAAGCCGCCGAGCGGATCGCCTGCCTCCGCCGCTACGGCCTGCCGGTGCCGCTGGGCATCAATATCGGCGCGAACAAGGACAGCGTCGACCGCATCGCCGACTATGCGAAGGGCACGGCAGCGATGGCGCCGCTCGCCGACTATCTGACGGTCAATATCAGCTCGCCCAACACGCCGGGCCTGCGCGCCTTGCAGGACAAGGGCGCGCTCGAAGCGCTGCTCGACGGCGTTGCGGCCGCACAACCGGCGGGTGCGCCCAAGCCCGTGTTCCTGAAAGTCGCCCCCGACCTCGAACCAGCCGACATCGACGACATCGTTGCGGTCGCGTTCGACAAGGGGCTTGCGGCGGTGATCGTTTCCAACACGACGATCGTTCGGCCCGCTCTCGCATCGCGGCACGCGGGTGAGGCGGGCGGCCTTTCGGGGGCGCCCCTGACCGAGCTTGCGTTGCAGCGCTTACGCGATTTCCGGACCGCAAGCGGCGGCAGGCTGCCACTCGTCGCGGCGGGCGGTATCGCTTCGCCACAGCAGGCGTGGGAGCGCATCCGCGCCGGCGCCAGCCTGATCCAAATCTATTCGGCGATGGTCTATGAAGGCCCCGGACTGGCCGCGCGTATCGCGCATGGCCTCGAAACGCTTGCCGTGCGCGACGGCTTCGCGCGGATCGCCGATGCGGTTGGGGTGGGGGACTGACCCATCGGGGTTGCGCTGGCTTGAGGCGCGCGCCAATGTCGCGGGCATGATCAAACGACTCTTCGCCGCCGTCAGCCTGTTCGCCATCGCCCTTCCGTCGCTCGCGGTCGCGCAGGGCGTCACCTCGTCCGCCGATCCGCGCGCCACCGAGGCGGGACGCGAAATATTGCACGAAGGCGGTACCGCCGCCGACGCCGCGGTCGCGATGGTCGCTGTGCTGACGCTGGTCGAGCCGCAGTCGAGCGGCATCGGCGGCGGCGGCTTCATGGTCTATCACGACGCGAAGGACGGCGTCATTTCGACGATCGACGGGCGCGAGACCGCGCCGGCAGCGGGTAAACCCGACCGCTTCCTCGGCCCCGACGGCAAACCGCGCGGCTATATGGACGTCATTCCCGGCGGGCTGTCGGTTGGTGTCCCGGGCAACGTCCGCCTGATGGAGATGGCGCACAAAAAATGGGGCAAGCTGGAATGGAAAGCGCTGTTCCGGCCCGCGATCAAGCTCGCCGAGGAGGGCTATCAGGTCACCCCTGCGCTCAACACCTGGCTCGTCGAATATGAGCCGGTGTGGAAGGATTTTCCGGCGGCGCGCGCGATCTATTATGTGAACGGCAAGCCCGCGCCGGTCGGCACGACGATCAGGAACCCCGCCTATGCCGCAATCCTGCGGCAGATCGCCGAGCGCGGTCCCGAAGCCTTTTATGCAGGCGCCAATGCGAAGGCGATCAGCGACGCCGTCGCCAAGGCACCCCGCAACCCGGCGCAACTCACGTCGAAGGATCTCGCCGCCTACCGGGCGAAGGAACGTCCGGCGGTCTGCACCACCTATCGCATCTACAAGGTCTGCGGCATGGGTCCACCGTCTTCGGGCGCGACGACGGTGTTCGGTATCCTCGGCATGCTCGAGGCCTATGACATGAAGGCGATGGGCAAGGACAATCCGATGAGCTGGCATCTGCTCGCGGAAGCGATGCAACTCGCCTATGCCGACCGCGGCGCCTATCTCGGCGACAGCGATTTCGTCGACGTGCCGGTGAAGGGCCTGCTCGACAAATCCTATCTGGCCGAGCGCCGCCAGCTTATCTCGCCCTTCGGCGCCGCCGGCCATTACGAGCCCGGTGTGCCGCCCGGCGCCAAGCCGCGCGTCGAGGCGCCGCCGGTCAAGGAGCAGGGGACGACGCATTTCGTCGTGGCCGACAAGGACGGCGATGTGATGTCGATGACCTCGACGGTCGAGAGCATCTTCGGCAGCCAGCTCATCGCGAACGGCTATTTTCTCAACAACGAACTCACCGATTTCGATCTCGCGCCGACCAGGGATGGCGTCCCGACGCAGAACCGCGTGCAGGCGGGCAAGAGACCCTTGTCCTCTATGTCGCCGACGATCGTCTATGGCCCCGACGGCAAGGTCGTGCTCGCGCTCGGCTCGGCGGGGGGCAAGCGCATCATCATGCATGTGACGAAGACGCTGATCGGTGTGCTCGACTGGGGTCTGGACGCCAGGTCGGCGATGGAGCTGCCCAACCTCTTTTTCGGCCAGCAGGGCGTGCTGATCGAGAATAATGCGGCGGGCGAAGCGATTGCCGCGAAGATGAAACCCTTTGGCTACAGCTTCACCGCGACCGACCTCGGTTCGAAGCTCAACGCGGTCGAACGCACCGCCGACGGCTGGCGCGGCGCCGCCGATCCGCGCGGCCCCGGCACCTCGTCGGTCGACGGCGCGCCGGCGCAGAATTAATAATAAAAACAATATTATAACTATATTCTCCCTGGAGAGAGGCAGGCATGAAGCTGGTAAATCCCCATCTCGACCATTTTCCGAGTCTGGTCGCGATGTTCTTCGACCGAGCGGGGCGTGGCGGCGAAGATCCCTTTTTGTGGCGCAAGGCCGACCGCACCTGGCAGCCGCTGTCGTGGCGGCAGGTCGCGAATCAGGTCTCGGCGCTCGCGCACAATCTGCGCGAACTCGGGTTGAAAGAGGGCGACCGCGTCGTGCTGGTCAGCGAGAACCGGCCCGAATTCTGCATCGCCGATCTGGCCATCATGGCTGCGGGCTGCATCACCGTGCCGACCTACACGACCAACACCGAACGCGATCACCAGCATATTCTCGACAACAGCGGCGCGAGCGCGGTGATCGTATCGACCGCGAAGCTGGCGCGGACGCTGATGCCTGCGGTCCTGCGTTCGAACGTCAAGATCGTCATCACGATGGAATCGATGCGCGTCGGCCAGCAGGGCGACGTGCGCGTCCTCGACTGGGACCCGTTGGTCGAGGGCGGCGAGGCGTATCGGGCCAAGGCCGAAGCGCGCGGGCATGCCATGACGCGCGACGATACCGCTTGCCTGATCTACACCAGCGGCACCGGCGGCGCGCCGCGCGGAGTGATGCAGCACCATGGCGCGATCCTGCACAACGGCGCGGGAGCGGCCGAAATTCTCGTCAACGACTTCGGGATCGGCGACGAGGAGGTCTTCCTGTCATTCCTGCCGCTCAGCCACGCCTATGAACATTCGGGCGGACAATTCCTGCCGATCATGGTCGGCGCGCAAATCTATTACAGCGAGGGCCTCGAAAAATTGGTCTCGAACATCGAGGAGACGAAGCCGACGATCATGGTTGTGGTGCCCCGGCTGTTCGAGGTGATCCGCGCACGGATGATCAAGTCGGTCGAGAAACAGGGCAAGCTCGCCAACTGGATGCTCGGGCAGGCGCTGCGCGTCGGTGAAAAGGATTATGAGCGCCGCCTGGGCGTGTTCGACCGGCCGGTCGATATCCTGCTCAACAAGCTCTTCCGCCCCAAGATCCTGCAGCGGTTCGGCGGCCGGATGAAAGCGCTCGTCTCGGGCGGCGCGCCGCTCAATCCCGAGATCGGGGTCTTTTTCCACTCGATCGGGCTGACGTTGCTGCAAGGCTATGGGCAGACAGAGGCGGGGCCGGTGATCAGCTGCAACCGCCCATCGGTGGGCCTCAAGATGGACACCGTCGGTTCGCCGCTGATGAACACCGAGGTGAAAATCGCCGACGATGGCGAAATCCTCGTGCGCGGCGAGCTGGTGATGAAGGGCTATTGGCGCAACAAGCCCGAGACCGAGCGCGTGCTCGTCGTCGATCCCGCCGAACCCGACAAGGGGCCGTGGCTTCACACCGGCGACATCGGCCATATCGACGCCAAGGGCCGCATCGTGATCACCGACCGCAAGAAGGACCTGATCGTCAACGACAAGGGCGACAATGTCTCGCCGCAGCGTGTCGAGGGCATGCTGACGCTCCAGCCCGAAATACTGCAAGCGATGGTCTATGGCGACAAGCGCCCGCACCTCGTCGGCATCATCGTCCCCGATCCCGAATGGATGGCCGAATGGGCCGAAGCCGAGGGGCTGCCAAAGGATCTGAATCTGCTGAAGGAACATGAAAAGTTCCGTGCCGCCGTGCGGGCCGCGGTCGACCGCGTCAACGAGCAGCTTTCGGTGATCGAAAAGGTTCGCAAGTTCGACTTCGCCGACGAGCCGTTCACGATCGAGAATGAGCAGATGACGCCGTCGATGAAGATCCGCCGGCATATCCTTCGCCAGGTCTACGAAGACAAGATCGCGGCGCTGTACAAGGCCTGATCCGCATCGGGGCCTGATCCGCACCGGGCGAAACCCAGGCAACCGCCGAGAAGACGGGTGCAGACGGCTGCCTGGGCTTCGCCCGATGCGGAAGGGCGGGCTTATGAATACAGGCGGGGATGCGACCCGAAAGAGCTCGGTGCAAACCGGAGCCCCGCCTGCGACCGAACCATCGGTTCAGCCAGCGTCCCCCGCCGGCTTGCGATAGGGGACGAATGGGCCAAAGACACAGGTCGGACCGCGGATACCGCTCGATCGGTCGACCAGATGAAAGAAATCGCCCTCGCAGGTGGACGAGCCGAACTGGCGGATAACCATGATGTCGCTGTCGCGCGCAAGTCCGGGGCAGCTTGACCGGAGGTCGTTGCGGTACACAAGATTGCGCCCCGAGCGATAGAGAAGGATCGTATCGGAAATGCGGATCGTATCGCTGGCGCGATAGCTCGGCAGGCATTTGACCGGTTCGCCCGCGACCTTGCCTGCGAGTTGCTTGTCGAGCTGTTCGGCCTGCTTCGGGCTCAATGCGGCGGCGCCCGGCTCGGCGGTGCCGCCGGGGGCACAGCTTGCGATCAGAGGGACGGCAAAAATCGTGAACGCGGCAGCGCGGATCGACTTGATCCAGGTCATCTCAGGCTCCTTGCCGCATCGCGGATGCTGGCGGTTTCAAAATGAACGGGCAGCGCCGTCGCATCAGGCGGCATCCTTCAGCGCGCGAATGCGGCCGAGCTCGGCGGCGGTCGGCGCGCGGAAAAACGGGTTCGTCGCGCGTTCGGCGCCGATGTTCGTCGGCACCGTCGGCTCGCCAGCCGCGCGCGCCGACTCGACCGCGGCGAGGCGATCGGACAGCGCCGCATTGTCGGGATCGACCGTCACCGCGAAGCGCGCGTTCGATAGCGTATATTCGTGCGCGCAATAGACGCGGGTTGCATCGTCGAGCGTCGCGAAGCGCTGCATGTTGGCGAACATCTGCTCGGCGGTTCCCTCGAACAACCGGCCGCAGCCCATTGCGAACATCGTGTCGCCGACGAAGATCACGTCGTCGCCCGCGAAATGATAGGCGATGTGGCCCGCGGTGTGCGCGGGCACCGCCCAGACGTCGGCGACATGCGCGCCGAGCGTCACCCGGTCGCCTTCGCCGACAAGCCGGTCGGCGGTCGGAATGCGCTCGCGCTCGGCGGCGGGGGCGATAATCTCGCAACCGGTTGCCGCCTTGATATCGGCGTTGCCGCCTGTGTGGTCGGGGTGCCAGTGGGTGTTCCAGATCGCGCTGATCGACCAGCCGCGCGCATCGGCCTCGGCAAGCACGGGATCGGCGACCGCGGGATCGACGACCATCGTTTCCAGCGTCGCCCGATCATGGACCAGCCAGACATAATTGTCGCTGAGGACGGGAATGCGGACAATCTCCAGCGGCGCTGCCATGATAGTCTCCTTTCTTCCGGCCTCTTCCTGCCGATAACGGAGCAATCGGCTGCGGGCCTTGATTCCCTTTTACCAGCTACCCGTATTCGGCATCGAGGCCCAAGGCTCTTGCGGCGGGAGGTGCCCGTCCTGGAGCAGTTCGACCGAAATGCCGTCGGGCGAGCGGACGAAGGCCATATGGCCGTCGCGCGGCGGACGGTTGATGGTCACGCCCCCGTCCATCAGCCGCCGGCAGACCGCGTAGATGTCGTCGACTTTATAGGCCAGATGGCCGAAGT
>JAEWIL010000092.1 GCA_023387085.1 Pseudomonadota bacterium
CCAACGCCCGCCGCCGCAAGATCGCGGGCTGCGCTTGCCGATGCCAGCGCCGTGCGTGCGGCCGTCAGTTCCTCGGCCGACACGGCGCCCGTGCCCGCGATGCTCTCACGCCGCGCGAGTTCGGCGCGCGCCTTGGCGACCGTCGCCTCGGCGTCGCGAAGACGCGCGCGCGCCGATGAAATATCGGCACCGCGCGCCGTTACGCGCGCGCGCGCCGCGTCGGCGTTCGCGCTCGATTGTCCATAGCGCTGACGCGCCTGTCGCAACGCCGCCTCGGCGTCGGCGACGGCGATCCGTTGGTCGGCGTCGTCGAGGATGACAAGGATATCGCCCTTCTTCACGACCTGCGTCCCGCTGACGCGGACCTCCTTGACCGGTCCCGAGACGAGCGCGGTCACCGTCGCCGAATCGGCGCCGACATAGGCGTTGTCGGTCGACACCCGACCCGCCTGGGTCAGGAAATACCAGATCCCCCACAACGCCGCGATCGACACGACGACGATCGCGAGGATGCGCAGCAGTTTCTTGCGCTTCGCCATCGCTTCGCCGTTCGCTTCATTGGACTCGGGGAGAGCCTCCGGGTTAGCCGCAGCCGTATCTTCGGCCATCGTCATTCTCCTGTCTGGGTCTGGTAGCCGCCGCCGAGCGCGCGGATCAGGGCAATATCGAGCGAGAGCTTGCGCGCCTCGAGGTCGGAGACCTGCCGCGCGAGCTGGGTCATGCTGTCTTCGGCGACCAGCTGTTCGAGCTGGTTCGAGAGGCCGGCCCGATAGCGGAGACCCGCGAGCGCGGCGGCGTCGGTCGCCGCCTTCAGGGCCGCTTGCCGGTCGGTCAGCTGGCGCGCCGTCGCGGCGCGGCTCGCGACGATGTCGGCGACCTCGCGCAGGGCGACGATCAGGGTCCGGTCGTAATTGGCAACAGCGGTGTCGAATTCGGCGCGGGCGCCGCGGTAGCGGCCTTGCAGCCGTCCGCCGTCGAAAATCGGCAGGCTGATCGCCGCGCCGAAATTGCCATATTCGGAGCCCTTGTCGAACAGGTTCGACAAGCCGAGCGACTGGAGTCCGACGAGCGCAGACAGGTTGATGTTCGGATAGAAATCTGCCCGCGCGACGTCGATGCGCTTCGCCGCCGCCTCGGTACGCAGCCGCGCCGCGACGATGTCGGGACGGCGGCCGATGAGGTCGATCCCCGCCTGCGGCGGCAGGCCGATCCCGGGAGAGGCGAGGGCCGGCCGCTCGATCGACAGGCCGCGATCGGGGCCGGCGCCGACAAGGGCCGCGAGCCGGTTGCGCGTCGTCGCGATCGCTTCCTCGAGCGCCGCGACATCGGCACGGGCCGACGCGGCGCGGCTTTCGGCCTGACGCTCGGCCGACTGGTTCTCGATCCCCGCGGCGGCGCGCTTGCCCGAAATATCGGCGCTCGCGCCGCGCACGCGGACCGCATCCTTCGCGACATCGAGCGCGCGGTAATAGCCCGCGAGGTCGGCATAGGCAGAGGCTATGCCCGTGGTGAGCATCAGCCGCGCCTGTGCTTCATCGACGCGCGCCGCCTCCGCTTCGGAAGTCGCAGCGGCGAGGGCGGCGCGATTCTTGCCCCACAAATCGAAATCCACGCTGAAGGTCGCGGCGACATGGCCGGTGTCCCGGATGCCGTCGGGTACGAAGGCGGGCGGGATACCCAGATTCTTGCTCTGCTGCGTGCCGCCCGCGCTGCCCTCGACCCCGACGCGCGGGAGGAGCGCGGCGCCGGCCTGCTGCGCCAGCGCTTCGGCAGCGCGCACCCGCGCGGCGGCGGTCGCGATATCGGGCGAGCCGGCCAGCCCTTCAGCGATCAGCGTGTCGAGCTGGGCATCGCCGAAGCCCTGCCACCAGCCCTCGACCGGCCAGTCGCCTGCAGCATCGGCGAAACTCGCCGTCGATTCGAGCGATCCGGCGGCGACCGGCGCGGGTTTGGGACCAAGGTCGGGAACGCTCGCGCAGGCCGAAAGCAGGCCGAAAACAAGGACGGAGGGGAGAATCTTATTTATCATGGAATCCAACGATACTAGCTGGTATCATGGCAATGAACCCCGGAGTCCAAGTTGTCAATCGAAATGATACCAGGCGGTACGGCGCCCACCGACGACGCGGCCACACAGCGCCGCAAGGCCTTTATCGATGCCGCGCGCGAAGCCTTTTTCGCCAATGGCTATGCGGGGACCACCATGTCGTCGATCGCGAGCAAGGTTGGCGGTTCGAAGACGACGCTGTGGAGCTATTTCCCCTCGAAGGAGGATCTGTTCGCGGCGATCGTTGACGACATCGTCGATCACTATGGTCAGGTGCTCACGCTCGACCTGCCGGTCGATCGCCCGGTGCCCGAAGTGCTGCGCAATTTCGGCAATGTGCTGATGACCAAGCTCACGTCGAAGCCGCTGCTCTCACTCTACCGGCTCGTCGTCGGCGAGGCCGATCGCTTCCCGCATCTCGCCGAAACCTTCTACGATCGCGGGCCGCGGCGCGGCAAGGCGCGTGCCGCCGAATGGATCGCCGAAAAAATGGCGCGCGGCGAACTCAGAATGGGCAATCCGATGCGCGCGGTACAGCATTTCTCGGGCCTTTGCCAATCGGGGCTCTACCAGTTTGCGATCCTCGGTCTGCCCGAGGGGCGCGACCTCGACCGGCTCGCCGCCGAAGTCGAGGACGCCGTCGAGACCTTTTACCGCGCGTGGAAGCCCGACTGACCGCAAGCGAAAGCTGGTTGCCAAATATGTGCGCCGCGCTATGGGCGGCTTCGCGGGCGATGCCCCGCAAGATCGCGCCGGTGCCCCGCAAGGGGCTTAAAAGGGAACATGGTGAGACGGCCGCGCGGCCGGCGAATCCAGGGCTGTCCCTGCAACTGTAAGCGGCGAGCGCGACGCGCCGTTCCGGATCCGTCCGGGACAGCCACTGGGATCCATCCCGGGAAGGCGTGCGTCAAGCGATGACCCGCGAGCCAGGAGACCTGCCGGCGTGGGTCGCTTATGCCTCGGTCCAGGGAAAGGCCCGGGCACGGAGAACTCCGTCGAGCGACGACCAAGCGGTGGAGCCGCTTCGATGTCGGACCCGCAGGCATTACGCCGCCGGTCGGTCCGGACATCGGCCGAACGGGACCCGTTTCGGCAGGCTCCGCCTTCGTTGCCGGCGTCGGGGGACTCCCATGTTGAAGCATACCGCCATTTCCTTGATCGCCTTGAGCGCGGGGACGCCTGCGTTCGCACAAACGAGCTCGCTCGCCGACGATATCGTCGTGACCGCGTCGGGCATCGAACAGCCGCGCGACGAGGTCGGGCAGGCGATCACCGTCATCGACGCCGAAACGATCGAAAAGCGCCAGACGATCGACGTGATCGATCTCCTCGCCACGACTCCGGGCGTGCGGGTCAATCGCGCCGGCGGCACCGGGTCGGCCGCCAGCGTCTCGCTGCGCGGCGCCGAAACGACGCAGACGCTGGTGCTGATCGACGGGGTCAAGGTGAACGATCCGAGCGGTATCGGCGACGGCTATGATTTCGGGCATCTGCTCACCGCCAACATCGACCGGATCGAAGTCCTCCGCGGATCGAACTCGGTCGTCCACGGCAGCCAGGCGATCGGCGGCGTCGTCAGCCTGACGACCGCGATCCCGGTCGACGGCTTCGCGGGCAAGGCTTCGGCCGAATATGGCTATAGCGACACGCTGAACGCAAAGGCCGACGTATCGGGCACCGCCGGGCGCGTATCGGGCGGGATCGGTGCGGCCTGGTTCCGCACCGACGGCATCTCGTCGGCCGCCGTCGGCACCGAAAAGGACGGGTACAAGAATTTCGCGGGCAACGCGCGGGTGAAGGTCGCCTTCAGCGACGCGCTGAGCCTCGACCTGCGCGGCTATTACATCCACTCCGACCTCGACTATGACAGCTTCTTCGGCGTGCCCACCGACAGCGACGACGCCGCGAAGCTCGATCAATATATCGGCTACGCGGGGCTCAACCTCGCACTGTTCGACGGCCGTTTCACCAGCCGCGCGGCGGTGACATGGCTTCGCAACGACCGCGACTATTATTTCGTGCGCGGAACCGCGCCCGATTATGGCTATAGCGGGACCAATCTGCGCTTCGAATATCAGGGCGTTGTCACGCCCGTCGAGCAGGCCCGGCTGATTTTCGGATACGAGCATGAGCGCCCCGACTATGATTTCTTCGGGTTCGGATCGACCGACAGCCAGCGCGCCAACATCGACAGCGTCTATGCGTTCGGCGTCGTCCAACCGTTCAGCGGCCTGTCGCTGACCGGGGGCGTGCGCCGCGACGAGCACAGCCAGTTCGGCGGTGCGACGACCCTTGGCGCCAACGCCAATTATTCGCCCAATGGCGGCGCAACCAGTTTTCGCGCCAGCTTTGGCGAGGGGTTCAAGGCGCCGTCGCTCTACCAGCTTTACGACAGCTTCAGCGGCAATGCGGCGCTGCGCCCCGAACGGTCGAAAAGCTATGACCTCGGCGTCGACCAAAGCCTGGCCAACGGACGCGCGGTCGTTTCGCTGACCGCATTCCTGCGCAACACAACCGATCAGATCAATTACGACAACGCGACCTTCACCTATGGCAATATCGACCGCACACGCGCCAAGGGGATCGAGGCGACGCTGGCGCTGCGGCCGGTCGATGCGCTGAACGTCACCGCGTCCTACAGCTATATCGACGCGCGCGACCGCTCGGGCCGTGCGGGCTTCGACGGAAATCGGCTGCCGCGCCGCGCCGACCATGCCATCAGTCTTTCGGCCGACTATGACTGGTCGTTCGGCCTGTCGACCGGCGCAACGCTGACGCTGGTCGGCGACAGCTTCGACGACGCGGCGAATCTTGTCCCGCTTGACGGCTATGCGCTCGCCGGCGTTCGCGCTTCCTTCCCGATCGGCACGCGTCTGGAGATTTACGGCCGCGTCGATAATCTGTTCGACGCCGATTATGCGACGGCGTTCAATTATGGCGTCTACGGCCGCGCCGCCTATGGCGGCATACGCGCGAAGTTCTGACGGCCAGAGGGCGGGAGACGAGGCATGAAGCCGCGGACCGACGACGAGCATAAGGCGCGGATGAAAAAGGTCCAGGCCGCGCAGGCAAGGAAGCTCGCGACCAAGACCGTCGAAAAGGGGCTGGTGATCGTCCACACCGGCCCCGGCAAGGGCAAGAGCTCGGCCGCCTTCGGCATGGCGATCCGCGCGATCGGGCACGACATGAAGGTCGGCATCGTCCAGTTCGTGAAAGGCGCGATGGCGACGGGGGAGCGCGCGGTGTTCGACCGCTTCCCCGAACTGGCCGAGTTCAAGCCGATGGGCGAAGGCTTCACCTGGGACACGCAGGACCGCGCGCGCGACATCGCGGTCGCGCGCGAAGCGTGGGAGGAGGTGAAGCGGATGATTGCCGATCCCGCATACAGGATGGTCATCGCCGACGAGCTCAATATCGTGCTGCGCTACGACTATCTGCCGGTCGAGGAGGTGCTGGCCGCGCTCGCCGCCAAGCCTGCGATGACCCACGTCGTGATCACCGGCCGCAACGCGCCGCAGGCGCTGATCGACGCCGCCGACCTCGTCACCGAAATGGCGCAGGTCAAGCATCCCTTCCGCGAACAGAATGTCCGCGCGCAGGCGGGGATCGAATTCTGATGCGCGCCTTGGTCGCGGTTGCGGTGCTGCTTGCGGGCGCGGGCGTGCTGTGGGCCGCCGCACCGGCCAGCGCGCCAAAGGCGCCCGCGACACCGGCACGCATCGTCTCGGTCAACCTTTGCGCCGACCAGCTCGTCCTCGCGCTCGCCGACCGCAACCAGATTGCCGGACTGACGCATAACGCCATCGACCCCGAAATGTCGGGCGCGGCGGCCAAGGCGCGCGGCCTGCCTTTGCTCGGCAATTCGGCCGAGCAGATATTGGCGATCGATCCCGACCTGATCGTCGGCATGCCCGCAAGTCGCAGCGCCGCGCTCGCGGCACTGCCCGGGCGGCATTACCCGCTGCTCGATCTCGACACGGCCGACCGGCTCGACCAGATATACGCCTCGATCCGCCAGACCGCCAGGGCGGTCGGACATGCCGACCGCGGCGAGGCACTGGTCGCGCGGATGAAAGCCGAACTCGCCGGCCTGCCAAGGCCGGGCGGCGGGCACGTCGCGGCCTATTACCAGCGGCGCGGCTATATGACGGGCACCGGGACGCTAGTCGACGAATTGATGACCCGGGCCGGCCTCGTCAACCTGGCCGGCAAGCTCGGCAAGCCACCGCTCTCGCAGTTGAGCCTCGAGGAGATGGTCGCCGCCAGGCCCGATTTCCTGATCGTCGAAAGCGCGACCGACACGATCACCGACCAAGGCAGCGAAATGCTCCACCACCCGGCGCTCAAGAATATCCCGCGCATCCGCGTTCCGGAAGCGTGGACCGTGTGCGGCAGCCCCGATTATACGGTCGCCGCGCGCAGCATCGTCGCACAGATCGCGGCCCTTGACGGAGAGCGGAGATGACGCGCGCGCGGATCTCGCGCCCGCTGCTGATCGCGGCGCTTGCGGCCTTGGCGCTCGCCGCTGCGGCCGCGTCCCTGCTATTCGGATCGGTCGACCTGTCGCTCGCGCGGCTGGTCGCCGCCACCACCGGCCATGGCGACCCCATCGCGGCGACGATCCTTTTCGAACTCCGCTTGCCGCGCACCTTGCTTGCAGTGATCGTCGGCGCTTCGCTCGGGCTCGCGGGTGCGGCCTTGCAGGGCTATCTGCGCAACCCGCTTGCCGAACCTTCGGTACTTGGCACCTCGAACGCCGCCGCGCTCGGCGGCGTCGCCGCGCTCTATTTCGGCTTCGCGCAATTGCATCCAGCCGCGCTGCCCTTGATGGCGATCGGCGGCGCGCTGCTGTCGCTCGCCTTGCTCTTCGCGCTCGCGGGGCGATCGGAGAGTCCGCTGACCTTGATCCTCGCCGGCATCGCGGTCGGAACGCTCGCGGTCGCGGGAACCAGCCTCGCGCTCAATCTCTCGCCCAATCCCTTCGCGGCGATGGAGATCATGACCTGGCTCCTCGGCAGCCTCGAGAACCGGTCGTTCCAGCATGTCTGGATCGCGCTTCCCTGCGTCGCGATCGGGATGGCGATGCTGCTGTGGAACGGCCGCGCGCTCGATGCGCTGACGCTGGGCGAGGATGCGGCTCAGGCACTCGGTGTCGACATAAGGCGAATGCGGCTCCGCCTGCTCGTCGGCACCGCGATCGCGGTCGGCGGCGCGGTCGCCGTCTCGGGCGCGATTGGTTTCATCGGCCTGATCGTTCCGCACCTGATCCGCCCGCTCACCGACCGCAGCCCCTCGGCGATCCTGCTGCCCTCCGCGATCGGCGGCGCCGCGCTGCTGACACTCGCCGACCTTGGCGTGCGGATCATCCCGACAACGAACGAGCTCAAGCTCGGCGTCGTCACCGCCTTCCTGGGCGTGCCTGTCTTCCTGATCCATCTGATGCGGGAGAAACGGCTGTGGTGACGATCGCGCTCCAACAGGTCGGCGTCGCGCTTGGTCGCCGCAGCGTTGTCCGCGGCGTCAACGCGACATTCGCGCCGGGAACGCTGACCGGGATCGTTGGCCCGAACGGCGCCGGCAAATCCACGCTCGCCCGCGCGATGCTGGCGCTGGTGCCGGCAACAGGCGCGGTGCGGGTCGACGACACGGACGTCATGGCAATGCCGCGCGCCGACCTTGCCCGCCGCCTCGCCTATCTGCCGCAGGGGCAGACCTTGCACTGGCCGCTGACCGTCGAGCGGCTCGTCGGGCTTGGCCGCCTGCCGCATCTCGCGCCGATGTCGCGGATCGGCGAAGCCGACGCGGCGGCGATCGAGCGGGCAATGGCGCGCGCCGACGTGCTCGCGCTTCGCGACCGGATCGCGACCGAGCTGTCGGGTGGCGAGCGCGCCCGCGTCCTTTTCGCCCGCGCGCTCGCGGTCGAGGCGCCGGCGCTGATTGCCGACGAGCCGCTCGCCAGCCTCGACCCCGGTCACCAGATCGACGTGATGGACCTGCTCCGCGCCGAAGCCGACGCGGGCAAGCTCGTCCTCGCGGTGCTGCACGATCTTACCATGGCGGCGCGCTATTGCGACCGGCTGCTGATCATCGATGGCGGCCGGATCGCGGCCGACGGGAGCCCGCAGGAAGTGCTGACCCCCGAATTGCTGCGCGCGGTCTATGGCATCGACGCACGGGTCGAGAGCAAGGGCGAGTGGCCGACGGTCACGACCCTCGGGCGCGCGCCGATCGACGATTGACCCGCGCCGCAAAATCGATGTAACGCGCCGCCAGCGACAGGTTCCCCGAAAGGGGATCAAAAGGGAATGGGGTGCGAAACCCCGGCTGCCCCTGCAACTGTAAGCGGAGAGCCATCGGGCCACATGCCATTGGAACGCAAGTTCTGAGAAGGCGGCCCGGACCGGCATTGACCCGCGAGCCAGGAGACCTGCCCGTCGCCGTCGTCTTTCGCGCGGACAGGGTGTGCCGGGCGGACGGGGGTGAACCCGCATGACGACAAAGGTGGCCGTGCGCACGCACGGGCCGATGTCGTGCGTCCCTAAGGGGCGGGCTCCATCGACCCCGCGCGCAAGCGGTCTTGTCGATGGGGTTATCAATGTTCAGAACTGTTTTTCGTACCACGCTTTCCGTGGCCGCCGTTGCGGCCGCGCTGCCTGCTTTCGCCGACGAAGCCGCCGACGCCGACAGTATCGTCGTTACAGCGACGCGCGCGCCGCTGACGCTCGACGAGATTCCCGCGTCGGTGGCGGTTCTCGACAAGGAGGCGATCGATCGCAGCCAGGATATCGGCGTCACCGAATTGCTGCTCCGCACGCCCGGGATCAGCATGTCGCGCAACGGCGGTTACGGCACCTCGACCTCGCTACGCATCCGCGGCGCCGAGAGCGACCAGACCGTCGTCGTGATCGACGGGGTCAAGCTCAACGACCCCTCGTCGACCGGCGGCGGCTTCAACTTCGCCAATCTGCTTACCGGCGACATCACGCGGATCGAGGTGCTGCGCGGGCCGCAGTCGATCCTGTGGGGCAGCCAGGCGATCGGCGGCGTGGTCAACGTCGTGACCGCGACGCCCGAAAAGCCGCTCGAAGGCAGTTTCGACATCGAGGGAGGATCACGCGACACGGTGAGCGCGCGCGCCGCGATCGGCGGCAAGGCCGGCCCCTTCGCCTGGCGCGTCGGCGGCCAGCGCTTCACCACCGACGGCGTCTCTTCCTACGCCAAGGCGTTTGGCGGCAGCGAGCGCGACGGCTATCGCAACTCCAATCTGTCCGGCCGCGCCGAATTGGCGCTTGCCGATAATATCCGCGTCGACCTCCGCGGCACATATGCGCGCGGACGGGTCGAATTCGACGGTTTCAGCGCGGACAGCGCCGACTATGGGCTGAGCAGGGAATTCGTCGGCTATGCGGGACTGAACCTCGACCTCTTCGACGGGCGTTTCCGCAACCGGATCGCTTATGCCTATACCGACACCAACCGCGACAATTACAATCCGGCGCGCGCGCGGCCGCAAAGCTTCGAGGCCGACGGCCGGAACAGGCGCTGGGAATATCAGGGCAGCGTCGACCTCGGCGACCGGATCAAGACCATCTTCGGGGTGGAGAACGAGCGCTCCCAATTCCGCAGCCGCTCGCCTTCGGCGTCGCTCGCGACCCCGCTTCCAGCCTTCGCGCGCGGCAAGGCCGAGATCACGAGCCTCTATGGCCAGCTCAGCGTCGAGCCCATCGCCGGGCTGACGCTGAACGGCGGCGTCCGCTACGACGACCACAACCGCTACGGCGGGCAGACGCTGTTCGCCGCGGGCGGCGTATGGCGCCTTCCCACCGGTACCGTGCTTCGCGCGAGCTATGGCGAAGGCTTCAAGGCGCCATCGCTCTACCAACTGTTCAGCGAATATGGGAACGGCGCGCTGGATCCCGAGGAAGCCCACGGCTGGGAAGCCGGGATCGAGCAGCATCTGTTCGACCGCAAACTCGTCGTCGGCGCAACCTGGTTCGACCGCAAGACGGTGAATCAGATCATTTATAACGGCTGTTCGTCGGGCTCGACCGATCCGCTCTGCTTCGTGCCCGGCGATCCCACGACGCCGCGCTACGGCTATTATCTCAACATCGCGCGCAGCGAGGCACACGGAGTTGAGGCAGCGGCGGCGCTGTCGCTCGGCGGGCTGACGGTCGACGGCAATTACAGCTGGATTGTCGCCGAGGATCGCTCGCCCGGTGCCAGCTTCGGCAATTGGCTGCCGCGCCGGCCGCGCGAAACCGCCAATGCGTCGGCGAGCTACGCCTTCGATTTCGGGCTGGAACTCGGCGCGGCGGTGCGCTGGGCGGGCAAGAGCTACGACAATGCCAACAATGCGCAGCGGCTCGACGATTATACCCTCTTCGACCTGCGCGCCGAGCTCCAGCTGTCGGACGCCGTGAAGCTGTTCGCGCGCGCCGAGAATGTCTTCGACGAGCAATATATGACCGCCTATCGCTACGGCACGCTGGGCCGCAGCCTTTATGCCGGCGTCCGGGGGCGGTTCTGATGGCGCGCGCGATGTCGGACCGCAGCACCTCCATGCTGTGGATTTCGCTGCTGACTGCGGCGAGCACGGGGACGACCTTGCTGCTCGCCTGCGCGACGCCTTTCCCGGCGCTCGCGGCGCTCGCCGCGGTGCATATGCGGCCGCGCGGCGGCATCGCGCTGATGCTGCTCGCGTGGGCGGCGAGCCAGGCGGTCGGCTTCGGTCTGCTCGGTTATCCGCACGATCCGCTGACGCTGGGCTGGGGCGCCGCGCTGGCGACCGCCGCTGCCGGCTCGGCACTCGCGGGCTATGCAGTAATCGCCCGGCTGGGCACGCGCCCCGTCGCGGTGCAGCTCGCCACGGCCTATGGCGCGGGCTTCCTCGCGTTCAAGACGGTGGTCGCGGCATGGGCGCTGGTGCTTGGTGGGCTTCACACCGCCACCGCGCCAAGCCTGCTCTTCGAACAATTCGTGCGCAATGGCGCGATCCTCGCCGGGCTCTACCTCCTCTACCGCGTCCTCGTCGCAGCGGGCGTTCCGGCCCCGCCGCGGCGCGAAGCGATGCCGTACCGATGCTGACGCGCGTCGACTCCGGTCCGGCGGTGGTCGCCTGCTCGACCTGCCGCCACAGCCGCGACGCGCGGACCGATGCGGCGGGCGTCAGCGGCGGCGCCCGCCTTATCGAGGCCTTGCAGCGGCTCAAGGCCAGCGATCCGCGCTACGCCGGCATCGCGGTGCAGGCGATGCCGTGCCTCTTCGCCTGTCACGATCATTGCACCGTCCATCTGCGCGCGCCGGACAAGGTCGGCTATGTCGTCGGCCGCTTTGCTCCCGACGCGGACTCGGCGCGCGCGATCCTCGATTATGCAGTCCACTATGCAGCGAGCGCGCACGGCCGCGTCGCCTATGCCGACTGGCCCGAGGGCGTCAAAGGCCATTTCATCGTTCGCACCCCGCCCGCAGGATATGTCGCCGAATGAGCTTCCCCTCGCTTGCCGCCTTCGAAAAGGCTCTCGACGATCCGCGTAGCCCGGACCGCGAGGCCGAAGCTCGCGCGCGGGCGCGGCAGGCGGTGCTGACCAAGCCTGCGGGATCGCTCGGTTTGCTCGAGGAGATTGCGATCTTCTTCGCCGGCTGGCAGGGCCGCGAGCGGCCGCGAATCGACCGCGGCCGCGCGGTTATCTTTGCGGGCAATCATGGCGTGACGGCGCATGGCGTCAGTGCCTTTCCGCCAAGCGTCACCGCGCAAATGGTCGCCAACTTCCGCGCCGGCGGCGCCGCGATCAACGCCCTGTCGGAGGCGGCCGGGCTGGACCTGAGAATCGTCGCACTCGACCTCGATCGCCCGACCGCCGATTTCACGGTCGCGCCTGCAATGAACGAAGAGGAATGCCTTGCCGCGCTGAACGCGGGAGCAGGGGCGGTCGCGGAAGATCTCGACCTCCTTGTCCTCGGCGAGATGGGGATCGGCAATTCGACCGCGGCGGCGGCGCTCGCGGCGCGAAGTTTAGGCGGCACCGCAGGCGACTGGGTCGGGCCCGGCACCGGGGTCGACAGCAAAGGGGTCGTGCGCAAGGCCGACGTCGTGACGCGCGCCCTCGCCGTCCACGCCTCTGCGCCGCGTTCGGCGTTCGAAACCTTGCGCCGGGTCGGAGGGCGCGAAATCGCCGCGATCGCCGGCGCGGTCCTGCGGGCGCGCCAGCTTGGCATTCCGGTGCTGCTCGACGGCTTCATCTGTTGCTCGGCCATCGCGCCGCTCGCGGCCGACAATCCCGCGATCACCGTGCATTGCCTCGCGGGCCATTGTTCGGCCGAGCCAGGGCATGCGCGCCTGCTTCGGCACCTCGGGCTCGACCCGATTCTGTCGCTCGGCATGCGGCTTGGCGAGGGCAGCGGCGCTGCAGTCGCGGCCGGGGTCGTCCGTGCCGCCCTCGCCGCGCATAATGGCATGGCGACCTTCGACGAAGCGGCGGTTTCCGCCGGGCTATGACCAGCTTCATCCTCCATTTGCTGCGCCACGGTGCCCTCGAGACGCCGGGGCTGTTCATGGGCCGCACCGATGGCATGCCGTCGGCGGAGGGCATCCGTGCCTGCGTCGAGCGGACCGCGGCGCTCAGGGTCGAGCGACTGATCGCCTCCGATCTGCGGCGTTGCGCGCGCGCTGCCGAAGACATGAGCAAGGCCTTGACTGTACCGCTTGAACGCGACCCGCGCTGGCGCGAGCTCGATTTCGGCGATTGGGAAGGACAGGCGGCAAGCGCGCTCGACCCCGATGCGCTGGGCCGCTTCTGGTCCGATCCCGACGCCAACCCGCCGCCCGGCGGCGAACGCTGGTCGTCGCTCGTCGCGCGGGTATCCGGCGCGATCGACACACTCGATCCGGTCGATACGCTGGTCGTCACACACGGCGGCGCGATGCGCGCTGCGCTTCACCATCTGTGCGGCTTCGACCAGCGCCAGCTGTGGGCATTCGACCTTCCCTATGGCGCGTTGCTATCGTGCCGCGTCTGGCGCGGCGAAGAACCGGGGGCGCAAATCATCGGGCTTCGCTCATGAAGGGGCTGGTCGTCGCGATTCAGTTCCTGACCCGGCTGCCGACGCCGCGACTGGCAGTATCGAGCGACGAGTTCGCCGCTTCGATGCGCTGGTTCCCCGCCGTCGGACTGATCGTCGGCGCGCTGGTCGCAGGCGGGGGCTGGGGCGGCGCGCGGATCGATCCATGGACAGGCGCGCTCGCCTCGTTGCTGCTGTGGGTGGCGGTCACCGGCGCGCTCCATCTCGACGGCCTTGGCGACATCGCCGATGCGAGCGGAGCCGCGCACAGGAATCGCGAACGCCTGCTCGCGGTGTTCGGCGATCCGCATGCCGGTAGCTTCGCGGTCGTCGCGATCGGACTGCAACTGCTCGCCAAGCTGGTGCTGCTGCACGGATTGATCGAGAGCGATGCTTATGCGGCCGTCGCGCTCGTGCCATTCGCGGCACGGATGGGGCCGCTTGTCTGGTCGCGCTGGCTGCCCGATCTGCACAGCGGCCTTGGCTCGAAGTTTCGCGGCGCGGTACGGCCCGTCGACATCGCGATCTGGACGGCGCTGCTCGCCGCTTTCGCGTTCGTCTCGCCCTCGCTGCCGATCGCCCCGGTCGCCTTTTTCTGGTGGCGCCTGTGGTTGCTTCACCGGATCGGCGGCATTTCGGGCGATGGGCATGGCGCGGGCATCGAAATCACCGAAAGCCTGCTGCTGTTCGCGGCGCTCGTGTGGACGCATATCTCATGACGGCCGACTGGACCTGGCACGGCGGCGCGGTCGAGACCGCACGCCGACATTTCGGTACCGGCGACCGGCCATGGATCGACCTGTCGACCGGGATCAACCCGCACCGCTGGCCGGGCGCCGACGCCATCGTAATCGACTGGCACCGCCTGCCCGAACGCGAGGCGCTTGCCGACCTCGAAGCGGCGGCGGCCGCGCATTTCGGCGCGCTGCCCCATCATGTCTGCGCCGTCCCCGGCAGCGAGATCGGGCTGCGCCTCACAGGCCGAATCATCGGCGGCGCGGCGCGGCATATCGCGCCCTCCTATCGCACCCATGGCGAGATGTTCGCCGATACCGCGCCGGTCACTCTGGATGAAGCAAGCGGCAACGCTACGCTCGTGCTTGCCAATCCGAACAACCCTGACGGGCGCATTGTCGATCCTGCGGTGGTCGAAACCCTGCTTGCCGGACGCACGGGTTGGCTGCTCGTCGACGAAGCCTTCGCCGATTGCGACCCGGCAGTCAGCATCGCGCATCGCGTCGATGACGACGTCCGTCTGCTCGTCTTCCGCTCTTTCGGTAAATTCTTCGGGCTCGCGGGCCTCCGTCTCGGTTTCGTGATCGGGCCGCCTTACATCCTCGATCCGCTGCGCGAATTGCTCGGAGCCTGGCCGGTGTCCGCCGCCGCAATAGCCATCGGCACCGCCGCCTATCGTGACCGACACTGGATTGACGCGATGCGCGCGCGGTTGCGCGTCGAAGCTGGAGCACTCGATGTCGTGCTTGAACGTCACGGTTTCGCGGCGTGCGGCGATTGTTCCCTGTTCCGGCTGGTCGAAACCGAAGACGCGGCCGCGCTGTTCGGGAGGCTCGCGCGCGCCGCGATCCTCGCACGTCCGTTCGTCGACCAGCCGCGCTGGCTGCGCCTCGGCCTTCCCGGCAGCGACGAGGCGCTTTCCCGGCTCGACGCGGCGCTGGCCGATGGCTGAACTCGTCGCCCTCACAGCGCTCGCGCTCGATGCCGCGCTCGGCTGGCCGGCACCGCTCTATCGCCGGATCGGCCATCCGGTCGGGCTGTTCGCAAAAATGATCAATGCCTGCGAAACGCGCTGGAATAAAAAGGAAACCCGCTTTGCACGGCGGCGTGCGCTCGGCATCGCGACCGTGTCGTTGCTCCTGGTCGTCGCGGGCGGCGGCGCGTTCGCGATCGAGATGCTGCTGACGCGAGCTTTTGGGGATTCTGCGTGGATCGCGACGGCGCTCCTCGCATGGCCCGCGTTGGCGCAGCGCAGCCTGTTCGATCATGTCCGGGCCGTCGCCGATGCGCTCGAAGGCAGCGACCTTTCGACCGCGCGGGCCGCGGTCGGCGCAATCGTCGGCCGCGACACCGCCGCGCTCGACGAAAGCGGCATCGCGCGCGCGGCGATAGAAAGCCTCGCCGAAAGTTTCTGCGACGGCGTCGCCGCGCCGCTGTTCTGGCTGTTGCTGTTCGGGCTGCCCGGGACTTGGGCCTATAAGGCGATCAACACCGCCGACAGCGTGATCGGTCACCGCGAGGAACGCTGGCGCGCCTTCGGCTGGGCGGCGGCGCGCGCCGACGATCTCGCCAATCTTGTTCCGGCTCGCCTTGCGGCGCTCTTTCTCTGTGTCGCGGGGGGAGGCGGCTGGCGCACCATGCTTCGCGATGCGCGCAACCATGCCTCGCCCAACGCGGGCTGGCCCGAAGCCGCGATGGCAGGTGCGCTCGGGCTTCGCCTTGCCGGACCGATCGCCTATGACGGGGTCATGCACGTCAAACCCTGGATCGGCGATGGACGGACAAACGCCTCGGCGCTCGATATCCGCCGTGCATTGCGCGTCTATATGATGGCCTGCCTACTGCTCTGGCTGATCGCGGGGAGCGCCACATGGGCGCTTTGATGTTCCAGGGCACCGGGTCCGACGTCGGCAAATCGGTACTCGTTGCGGGCCTTTGCCGCGCGCTCGCCAATCGCGGCCTGTCGGTGCGCCCCTTCAAGCCGCAAAATATGTCGAACAACGCCGCGGTCACGATCGACGGCGGCGAGATCGGACGCGCGCAGGCGCTGCAGGCGCTTGCCTGCCGCGTCCCGCCGCACAGCGACATGAATCCGGTGCTGCTCAAGCCGCAAGCCGACCGCACGTCGCAACTGATCGTCCATGGCAGGGTGCGCGGGACGCTCGGCGCCGCCAATTTTCGGGAAGCAAGGCGGCCGCTGCTCGCGGAAGTGCTCGCAAGCTATGGCCGCCTCCGCGCAGCGTGCGACATCGTGGTCGTCGAGGGCGCGGGGTCGCCGGCGGAAATCAACCTCCGCGCGGGCGACATCGCCAATATGGGTTTCGCGCGCGCGGCGGGCGTTCCGGTGATTCTGATCGGCGACATCGACCGCGGCGGCGTTATAGCCTCGGTGGTCGGGACCAAGGCTGTGATCGATCCCGAAGACGCCGCAATGATCCACGGATTCCTCATCAACAAATTTCGCGGCGACCCGGCGCTGTTCGAAGATGGTTATCGCGAGATCGAACGCCGGTCGGGCTGGCGCGGTTTCGGGGTCATCCCCTGGCTCGACGCCGTCAAATATCTGCCGAGCGAAGACGGCGTCATCCTCGAGCGCCAATCCCGACCGATCGATGGCGAAATCATCGTCGCCTGCCCGATCCTGCCGCGCATTTCCAATTTCGATGACCTCGATCCGCTGAAACTCGAGCCTGCGGTGCGCCTCGTGATGGTTCCACCCGGGCAGCCGATTCCCGCCGAGGCGCCGCTTGTCGTCCTGCCGGGATCGAAGGCGACGATCGCCGACCTCGCCGCGCTGCGCGCCGAGGGATGGGACATCGACATCCACGCACATGCCCGGCGCGGAGGGCATGTTCTGGGGCTATGCGGTGGCTATCAGATGCTCGGCCGAAGCATCAGTGATCCCGATGGAATCGAGGGGGCGACGGCGCAGGTCGCGGGCCTCGGCCTGATCGAGGTCGATACGCGGCTCGCGCCGACGAAGATCCTGCGCGTGGTGACCGGCACCGCTCTCGGCGCGCCGATGCAGGGTTATGAAATGCATATGGGTGAAACGACCGGGGCGGCGACGACCCGTCCGTTCGCGATGATCGACGGCCGGCCCGAAGGGGCGATCAGCGCCGACGGCCGAATCATGGGCAGCTATCTTCACGGGGCGCTCGCCAGCGCGGATGTCCGCCATGCGTTGCTCGCACGCCTCGGCGCGACGGGGGCAGGGCAGGATTATGACGCGGCGGTCGATACGGCGCTCGATGCGATCGCCCGCGAGATCGAACGTCACGTGGCGGTCGAGGCGCTGATCGGTCTGGCGAGGCGATGAGCGGCGCGCATCTGATCCTCGGCGGCGCCCGCTCGGGAAAGAGCCGTTACGCCCAATCGATTGCCGAGGCGTTCGACGGCGCGCTCGTCTTTATCGCGACGGGCGAAGCGCATGATGCCGAAATGACAGCGCGCATCGACCGCCATCGCGCCGATCGCGGCGAGCGATGGCGCACCGTCGAAGCGCCGCTTGCGCTTGCGGAGGTCATTCGCGCGTCCGCGGCGCCCGATCATTTGCTGTTGGTCGATTGCCTGACCCTCTGGACCTCGAACCTGATGCACACCGGCCGCGATATCGACGCGGCGACCGCCGAACTAATCGCGGCATTGCGGGCGGCACCCGGCCCGGTCCTGATGGTCGCGAACGAGGTCGGGCTGGGCATCGTGCCCGATAATCCCCTCGCCCGCGCCTTTCGCGACGCTGCGGGCCATATGAATCAGGCGATCGCCGCCGCCTGCGATCGAGTGACATTCGTCACGGCGGGCCTGCCGATAATCGTGAAAGGCTGACGGCGGGCGCCAGCTCGCTATGCATCGCCCCTCACGTGGAAGGGCGCGTGGGATCCGACCCCGATCGACAAAAAAGCCCGCGTCCAAGGACGCGGGCTTTTGATGTCCCCCGAAGGCGGACGAATTCAGTTTGCGATATGCTCGGCGAGGACGGTCAGACCGGCCTCGTTCACTTCGGCGAAGCCCCCTTCGACCTCGATCGTCTCGGGTGCGGCGCCGTTCGCGGCATAGATCGTCAGCGGGCCGTTGCGCAGCGTCGCCATGAACGGCGCATGGCCTTCGAGCACCGAGAAGTCGCCCTCGCTGCCCGGCACGGTGACCATATAGACGTCGCTCGACCGCTCGAGGCGGGCGGGGGTGACGAGTTCGAACTTCAGAGCCATTTTTTCAATCCTTGAGCCCCTCCCTCGAAAGAGAGGGGCTGGAGATGCTTATGCGGCGTCGGCGGCCAGCTTGGCAGCCTTGGCGACCGCTTCCTCGATGCCGCCGACCATGTAGAAGGCGGCTTCGGGGAGATGGTCGTACTCGCCATCGACGACGGCCTTGAACGACTTCACCGTGTCTTCGATCGCGACGAACTTGCCGGGGATGCCGGTGAAGACTTCGGCGACGTGGAACGGCTGCGACAGGAAGCGCTGGATCTTGCGCGCGCGGGCGACGACCAGCTTATCTTCTTCCGACAGCTCGTCCATGCCGAGGATCGCGATGATGTCCTGCAGCGACTTGTACTTCTGCAGCGTTTCCTGAACGCGGCGGGCGGTCTCGTAATGCTCCTGACCGACGGTCGCGGCGGTGAGCACGCGGCTGGTCGAGTCGAGCGGGTCGACCGCGGGATAGATGCCGAGTTCCGAAATCGCGCGGCTCAGCGTCGTCGTCGCGTCCAAGTGGGCGAACGAGGTTGCGGGAGCCGGGTCGGTAAGATCGTCCGCGGGAACGTAGATGGCCTGCACCGAGGTAATCGAACCCTTGGTGGTCGAGGTGATGCGTTCCTGCAGCGCGCCCATGTCGGTCGACAGGGTCGGCTGATAACCCACCGCCGAAGGAATACGGCCGAGCAGCGCCGACACTTCCGAACCCGCCTGCGTGAAGCGGAAGATGTTGTCGACGAAGAACAGAACGTCCTGGCCTTCCTGGTCGCGGAAATATTCGGCCATCGTCAGACCCGACAGCGCGACGCGGGCGCGGGCGCCCGGGGGTTCGTTCATCTGGCCGAACACCAGCGCCACCTTCGACCCGTCGGGGGTCGGGTTGCCGTCGGCGTCCTTGGCGATAACGCCGGCGTCGAGGAATTCATGGTACAGGTCGTTGCCTTCGCGGGTGCGTTCACCGACGCCCGCGAACACCGACACGCCGCCGTGGCCCTTGGCGATGTTGTTGATCAGTTCCTGGATGAGAACGGTCTTGCCGACGCCGGCGCCGCCGAACAGGCCGATCTTGCCGCCCTTGGCATAGGGAGCGATCAGGTCGATGACCTTGATGCCGGTGACGAGGATCGCGGCTTCGGTCGACTGGTCGACGAATTCGGGGGCCTTGGCGTGGATCGGCGCCTTGAGATCGGTGGTCACCGGGCCGCGCTCGTCGATCGGGTCGCCGATGACGTTGAGGATGCGGCCGAGCGTCTGCGGACCGACGGGGACCGAGATCTGCGCGCCCGTGTCGGTCACGGGCTGGCCGCGGGTCAGGCCGTCGGTTGCGTCCATCGCGATCGTGCGGACGGTGTTCTCGCCGAGGTGCTGCGCGACTTCGAGGACGAGGCGGTTGCCGTTGTTGTCGGTTTCGAGCGCGTTCAGAATCGCCGGCAGCGGGCCGGTGAACTGGACGTCGACGACGGCGCCGATGACCTGCGCAACGCGGCCGGTCGCGGTGCCGGCAGTTGCGGTGGCCTTGGGAGCGGCAGCCTTCTTCGGCGCAGCAGCCTTGGGCGCGGCGGCCTTCTTGGCGGGAGCCTTCTTTTCAGCGGGAGCGGTAGCCATTACGTTCTTCCTTGCTTGGATAGCTTACAGCGCTTCGGCGCCGGCAATGATTTCGATAAGTTCGGTGGTGATCGCCGCCTGACGCGTGCGGTTGTAGACGATGGTCAACTTGTTGATCAGCTCGCCCGCGTTACGCGTTGCATTGTCCATCGCGGTCATCGACGCACCCTGTTCGGACGCGGCGTTTTCAAGCAGGCCCTTGAAGACCTGGATGGTGACGTTGCGCGGCAAGAGATCGGCGAGGATCGCTTCCTCGTCGGGCTCGTACTCGACCGCGGCACCGCTCGATGCGGGCGCTTCGGCCGGTGCGGGGACCGGGATCAACTGCTGACCGGTCGCGATCTGGAGCAGCGCCGAGCGGAACTTCGAATAGAAGAGATGCGCGACGTCGAAGGCGCCGGCTTCGTAAAGCTCCATCACCTTCGCGGAAATTTCGTGCGCCTGGTCGAAGCCGATGTCGCGGATGCCGGTGGTTTCGTAATGCTCGATGATCTGGCCCGGGAACAGGCGCGCGATCACTGGCCGGCCCTTGCGGCCGACGAGGTAGAAGACGACCTTCTTGCCCTGTGCCTGCAGCTCGAACGCCTTGTCGCGCGCGGCCTTGACGATGTTCGAGTTGAACGCGCCGGCCAGGCCGCGGTCGCTGTTGAGCACGACCAGCAAGTGCGTGTCGCTCTTGCCCGTGCCCGCAAGCAGCTTCGGCGCCGAATCCGACGCGCCGACCTTCGACGCGAGGCTGGCGACGACGCCTTCCAGCCGCTCGGCATAGGGACGCGCGGCTTCGGCCGCGGCCTGCGCCTTGCGCAGCTTGGCGGCGGCGACCATCTTCTTGGCCTTGGTGATCTTCTGGGTCGATTTGACCGAGACGATCCGCCCTTTGAGTTCCTTAAGCGATGCCATTACGGCCCCTCTTGTTCGTCAGCCCGGCGCGGATGGCCGGGCTCACGGTAACTTGGCTTACGCGAAAATCTTGGCGAAGGCGTCGAGCGCCGCGACCAGACCCTTTTTGGCGTCGTCTCCAAGATCCTTGGTCTCGCGGATCGTCTTCAGCACATCGGCATGGTCGCTGCGCAGATAGGCGAGCATCGCCTGTTCGTAACGCGACACGTCGGTCGTCGCGACAGTGTCGAGATAGCCGTTGGTGCCGGCGAAGATCGACGCGGTCTGCTCCTCGAACGGCATCGGCTGGAACTGCGGCTGTTTCAAGAGCTGAGTCAGGCGCGCGCCGCGGTTGAGCAGCTTCTGCGTCGACGCGTCGAGGTCCGAACCGAACTGAGCGAAGGCTTCCATTTCGCGATACTGCGCGAGCTCGAGCTTGATCGAGCCCGACACCTTCTTCATCGCCTTGGTCTGCGCGGCCGAGCCGACGCGCGACACCGACAGGCCGACGTTGATCGCGGGGCGGATACCGGCGTTGAACAGGTTGGTTTCGAGGAAGATCTGGCCGTCGGTGATCGAAATCACGTTGGTCGGGATGTACGCCGACACGTCACCCGCCTGCGTTTCGATGATCGGCAGTGCGGTCAGCGAGCCCGAGCCATTGTCTTCGTTCATCTTCGCCGCGCGCTCCAGCAGGCGGCTGTGGAGGTAGAAAACGTCGCCGGGATAGGCTTCGCGGCCCGGCGGACGGCGGAGCAGCAGCGACATCTGGCGATAGGCGACGGCCTGCTTCGAAAGATCGTCATACACGATCACGGCGTGCATGCCGTTATCGCGGAAATATTCGCCCATCGTCACGCCGGCATAGGGCGCGAGATACTGGAGCGGAGCCGGTTCCGACGCGGTCGCGGCGACGACGATCGAATATTCCATCGCGCCATTTTCTTCGAGCTGGCGGACGATCTGCGCGACGGTCGAGCGCTTCTGGCCGACGGCGACATAGATGCAGTACAGCTTCTTCGACTCATCGTCGCCGGCGTTGGCCTGCTTCTGGTTGATGAAGGTGTCGATCGCGACGGCGGTCTTGCCGGTCTGACGGTCGCCGATGATCAGTTCGCGCTGGCCGCGGCCGACGGGGACGAGGGCGTCGAGCGCCTTCAGGCCGGTCTGGACGGGTTCGTGCACCGAGGTACGCGGGATGATGCCCGGCGCCTTGACTTCGACGCGCATGCGCTTGTCGGCCTTGATCGGGCCCTTGCCGTCGATCGGATTGCCGAGGCCATCGACGACGCGGCCGAGCAGGTCCTTGCCGACCGGAACGTCGACGATCGTGCCGGTGCGCTTGACGGTGTCGCCTTCCTTGATCTCGCTGTCCGAGCCGAAGATCACGATACCGACGTTGTCGGCTTCGAGGTTGAGCGCCATGCCCTTCACGCCATTGGCGAATTCGACCATTTCACCGGCCTGGACATTGTCGAGGCCGTGGACGCGGGCGATGCCGTCGCCGACCGAGAGAACCGAACCGATTTCGCTGACCGTAGCGTCGGTGCCGAAATTGGCGATCTGGTCCTTGATGACCTTGCTGATTTCAGCGGCGCGGATTTCCATGGTTTAGCCTTTCATCGCCTGTGCGAAGCTATTGAGACGGGTACGGATGCTGCCGTCGATCAGCTGGCTGCCCAGCTGGACGACGAGGCCGCCGAGAATGGCGGGATCGACGGTCGTGGCGACGGTGACGTCGCGCCCGACACGGGATTTCAGGTTTGCGGTCAGCGCCTTCACCTGCTCGGCGGTGAGCGGGTGCGCGCTGGTGACCTTCGCGGTCACTTCGCCGCGATGACCGGCAACGATCGCGTTATAAGCGTCGATCATGCCAGGCAGGTCGGCAAGACGGCGGTTCTCGGCAAGAACGCCGAGGAACTTGGCCGTCAGCGAATCGAGCTTGAGCGACCTGGCAACGGCGCCGATCGCCTTGGCGGCATCGGCGCGGCCGACGACGGGGCTGGACACGAGCGCCGCGAGGTCGGCCGAATCGGCGAGCGCGGCCGTCAGCGTCCCAAGGCTCTTCTGAACGCCGTCGATCGCGTTCGATTCGCGCGCCAGATCGAACAGCGCGCTGGCATAGCGGCCCGCGAGGCCCGCCGTGATGTTGCCCTGAATGCCGCCGGAATTATCCACGCGCGAAAGTCCTTTTCTACGATCCCTTGGGGGATGGCCGAGCGGATTTTCATGACGTCCGAAGACACCCCCGCTGTACAGTCGCGGCGCGCGTAGCAACGATTCTGGCGCAATGCAAGGCGGGGGGTGGGACTAGTTGCAGGAGGACTGGGGAATCTTCGCGGCAAGCTCGTGGCGCATCTCCCAAAGCCTCCTTAGCAAAGCTGCGTCCGCACGGGTGGACCTGCGATCTGCATCCAGTCCGGTGGCGTTCCAGACGTGATCGAGTTCGTCTGCCTGCTCGCTCGTGCAGACGAAATCCTGGGGGCCGGTTGTCACCACCTCATATTCTCCGGCGCATGCCTGCTCGCCGAGCTCCGGATAGCAATATCCGTCGCTGCCGAGCGGCGTACTGGCGCTGCCATAGCCTTCTTTCCGAAGGCCCGTAGTCAGTTTCTCGAGTTTCCGCTCAACGGCGGCGGCATCGCGACCCGCCATGCGGCACAGGCATGATTTGCGGGTAAGCGCCTTGATCTCGGCAAAGGTGGCTCGGGGCGCCTTGTCGCTCTTTCTGCCCTCACACCCAGAGAGCAGCAACAGCGCCATCACGACGCCCAAGCCCATGTTCCCGCGAGCGGCTTGCATTCTTGACCCTCTCCCATAAACCGTCGCGAACCGACTAGCATGGGAGGCGGCTATGGGCGAGATGATCAAGATGACGATGGACGATGGCGCCGAGATCGCCGTCTATCACGCGCAACCCGCGGGCGAGCGGCGCGGCGGGCTGGTCCTGATCCAGGAAATCTTCGGGGTCACCGACCATATCCGCGAGCTGTGCGACGAATATGCCGCCGATGGCTATGAGGTGCTGAGCCCCGCGCTGTTCGACCGCGAGCATCCGGGGTTCGAGAGCGACTATTCGGGACCGCAGTTCGAGCGGGCGGTCGAGCTCGCGCGCAAGCTGCATCCGTTCGAGCAGAGCCTGAAGGATGCGCAGACCTGCATCGATGCGCTGAAGGGGAAGGGGCCCGTCTTCATCACCGGCTATTGCTATGGCGGCTCGGTCGCCTGGCGGATGGCGCAGATCAGCCCCGACCTTGCGGGCGCGTCTTCTTATTATGGTAGCCTTGTCCCGACCCAGTTCGCCGATCAGGCGCCCGCCTGCGCGACGATCGCCCATTTCGGCCGTTTCGACGGCGGCATCCCGATGGAGGGCGTCGAGGCGCTGATCGCGAAGGATCATCCGACCGCGCAGGTCTTTGTTTACGAAGCCGGTCACGGCTTCAACAGCGACCGCCGCAAGGATTATCACGAGCCGAGCAGCGAGTTGGCAAAGGAGCGGACGCTGATGCTGTTCAAGGCGTGCGGGGGGTAAAGCTGCGGTTATGTCGGCTTCGGGGTGGGGAGCTGCCTTGACACCTCGTCATGCTGAACTTGTTTCAGCATCCATGGCCAGAGCGCTCGTCTAGCGCTGCGGCGAAGGAAACAGCAGGCCATGGACCCTGAAACAAGTTCAGGGTGACGAAAATCGGAAGGTACGCTTCCGGTCGTTTGCAGGCCTCCGTCATCCCGGGCGTGATCCGGGATCCAGTGTAGCGCCGCCGTCATGGACCCCGGATCAAGTCCGGGGTGACGATGCAAGATACGATCCTCCCTGTCGCGCAGCGATGGGGAGGGGGACCGCCGCCGCAGGCGCGGCTGCCGGCGTAATCCCCGCCGCGGCTTTCTGGCACTGATAGACGAGCCGTTCGTTCGGGCTCGCGGGCAGCACCGAGCGGATCGCCTCCTGCTGCGTCGCGAGGCCGGCGAGCGCGTCGGCATCGGCGGTGCAGCTTTTGAGCGTCACGCCGGCGCGAATTTCGCGCGCCTTTGCCATCGTGTCGGCATCGAGCAGATAGCGATCGACGCGATATTCCTTGCCCGCCGGATCGATCGACGCGACGGTTACGGTCGCTTCCTCGTTGGGCACCAGAATGCGCTGCCAATGGCCGTCCGCCCCTCGGGCATATTGAGTGCGGTCGTTGACGCACCCGTTTGCGGCGATCTTCACCGGCACGTCGGTCGTCGCCGAGACGGTGATACGGCTGCGGTCGGGACGGATCGTGCAGAGGAACTGGCCCTCGGCAAGCGTTGGCGCGTCGGATGTCGTCGGTGCCTTCGCGTCGTCGCTGATCTCCGCATGTGCATCGGGGCGGGTGACGAACAACACCGCCGCGCCGAGGATGAGAGCGCCGCCGATGCCGCCCGCGATCTTCGCGTTGCGGATATTCTTCTGGTTGTAGAACATCAGGCTCGCCGCGGCCGCCAGCGCGCCGACCACGAACAACACGCCCGCGAGCGCGATGCGGTTCTCGCGCGCGTCGAGCGCCGCCTCTTCAGCGCGCCTCTGTTTGAGCTGGCGGTCGAGCGCGGCGGCGGCTTCCTTGGCGGCATTGGCTTCGGCCGCCTTGCGCGCATCGGCGTCGAGCGCGGCGCGGTCGCGCGCGTCGGCTTCCGCCATCGACAGGCACGGCGTCCCGATCGATCCATATTGCTGTCCGGCGTCGGCGAGGAAGCGGGTGAGTTCGCGCGTCGAGATCGCGAAGGCGAAGGGCGAATCGCCGTCGTCGGCGCGCGTGATCGCGGTGTTGATGCCGACGATGCGGCCGCACTGGTCGACGAGCGGCCCGCCCGAATTGCCGCGCGAGATCTTGGCGGTGTGGACGAGCATCGCGACGCCGTCGACCGCCTGCGTGTTCGACAGATTGCCCTCGCTGCGCACCGGGGTGCGCGGCGTGATATAGTCGGCGGCGCTGCGCGCGGTGGCCAGATCGACATTGCCCGGGTAGCCGAGCGCGACGACATCGGTGCCCGAATCGAGCGGCCCCGAATAGACCGCGGCGACCGGCAGGCGGGTCCCGCTGATCTCGATCAGCGCGAGGTCGCGCTCGGTATCGACCGCGATCAGCTTACCGGCGTAGCTTTTCTGTCCCTCCGATGGAACGACGCCGAGCGCGACATTGCCCGGATATTGGACCGCCGACTCGACGACGTGCGCGTTGGTGACGATCCGCGTCGGCGAGATCGCGATGCCGCTGCCGTGGCCGAAGCCGACGACCTCGCCATCGACCATTGCGACGGTGACGACGCGCACGACGCTGCGCGAGGCGGCGCTGATATCATCGGCGGCGCGCACGGGCAGGGTGACGGTGGCGGTAAGAAGGGCGAGCAGGGTAGCGAGGAGGCGGATCATGGCGGCGACCCTAGCCGTTCATAGTTTGAACGCAAGCATCGGGACGCGCGGGCGGCGCGGCCATGGCAATCGGGAAAGGAGGCTATTAGGAGTAAGGCAATGAGGGTCGATACCATGACCGACGATGATCGCTGGGCGGCGGTGCTGCGCCGCGACCGCGCGCTCGACGGGCGCTTCGTTACCGGCGTGCTGACGACGGGCATCTACTGCCGTCCGAGCTGTGCCGCGCGGCATCCGCTGCGGGAGAACGTCCGCTTCTTCGCCGACGGTGCGGCGGCGCGCGAAACCGGGCTGCGCCCCTGCAAGCGCTGCCTGCCCGACGATGTCGCCCGCGACGAGGGCGCGGTGCTCGCCGCGATTCAGGCGATCAAGGCGAGCGAAGAGCCGCTCGCGCTCGCCGATCTTGCCGGGCGCACGGGCTATTCGCCGACGCACTTCCAGCGCGTATTCACCCGCCATGCCGGGCTGTCGCCCGCCGCCTATGCCCGCGCGCTGCGCGAGGAGCGCGCGCGGCAGGCGCTCAGCGAAGGCTGCCGGGTGACCGACGCGATCTACGATGCCGGCTTTTCGGGTCCTTCGCGCTTCTACGACACTATGGAGGGGCGCATGGGCATGACCGCCTCGGCCTGGGTCAACGGCGGCAAGGGCGCGACGATCCGCTGGGCGGTCGTGCCGACCAGCCTTGGCGACATGCTCGTCGCCGCGACATCGAAAGGCGTGTGCCGTCTGAGCTTCGCCGAGGGACGCGCAGCGCTCGAGGCGCGGTTTCCGCTCGCCGAACTGGTCGAGGGCGGCGAGGATTTCGCGGCGCTGTTGAAAGAGGTGGTCGATGCGGTCGAGGCGCCGGTGAACGGCTTCGACCATATCCCGATCGACGTGAAGGGCACAGCCTTTCAGGAGGCGGTGTGGCGCGAGCTTCGCAAGATCCCGGCGGGCGAGACGCGCAGCTATGCGGACATAGCCGCCGCGGTCGGCAAACCGAAAGCGGTACGCGCCGCAGGCAGCGCCAATGGCGCGAACAATGTCGCGGTGTTGATCCCGTGCCACCGCGTGTTACGCAGCGACGGGTCGCTCGGCGGATATGCCTATGGCCTGCCGATCAAGCGCGAACTTTTGAAAAGGGAACTCAAATGACCCCAAAAACGTCGAGCGCAGTGGCGCAGTTTCGGGCGCTCCATATTCCCGGCGACCCGCTGATCCTAGTCAACATCTGGGATGCGGGGAGCGCGAAGGCGGTCGCAGCGGCGGGTGCGAAGGCGATTGCCACCGGCAGCTATGGCGTTGCGGGGGCGCAGGGCCGCGCCGATGGCGAGGATTTCCCGCTGGCCGATGTGTTCGAGAATCTCGGCCGCATCCTGTCGGTCACCGACCTGCCGGTCACGATCGACATGGAATCGGGTTATGGGGTGGACGCGGCGGCGGTCGGTGGCTCGGTCGGGCGTGCGGTGGATGCGGGCGCGGCGGGGATCAATATGGAAGACCGGTTGCCAGGCGAATCCGACCTGTTACCGCTCGCCGAGGCGCAGGCGCGCTATCGCGCCGCCGCTGACACGGGCATCTTCGTCAACGCGCGCTGCGATGTCTTTCGCGGAAAGGATGCCGCGAAGGACGGCGACGCGCTCGTTGCGGCGACGCTCGAACGCGCGCGCGCCTATGCCGACGCCGGTGCGGGATCGCTGTTCGTGCCCTTTCTGCTTGATCCCAAATGCATCGGCGCGATCTGCGAAGCCTCGCCGCTGCCGGTGAACATCCTGCGCGGCAAGGGCGGCCCGACGCACAAGGAACTCGCGGCGCTTGGCGTTGCGCGGATCAGCCACGGACACCAGCCGTGGGCGGGTGCGATGGCATGGCTGACGGGGCAGGCGAAGCAGGTGTTGGGCGGCGCCGAGCCCGATTATTAAGGCTTTGTCGAGCCCGGTCGCGCCACGGCGTACATTTCCTTCGCGATCGCCTTGAGCAACGCCATCTTGTCCTCGCCCTCGGCATAGAGGTCGAAATGGGTGCGGCCGGGGACGAAGCGGAACGAGGATTTCGCGCCAAGCCCGTCAAGCACCGCTTGCAGACGGCGCGCGGGGCCGTCGAGATAGAAGGTGTCGGCGGTCCCGACGATCAGGTGAATCTTGCCGTCGAGGTCGGGTTTCAGCGCGGACCAGTCGCGCGCAACGATGTGCGCGATGTCGTAATGCTCACGCCAATAGGCCGCGACGGCCGGATCGACCTTGCCGGTCGCGCGGTCGAACAGCGGGCAGGGGCGCCCGTCGGGGCAGCGCGGCGAAAAGACCCAGTCGAAGCTGGCGAACTGACCGCCATAGGGGCCGAGCGCCGATTCAAGCTGCGCGAACTGGCGCAGCGTCGCGACGACCTTGCCCTCGTCGCGGATCAGCGGCCGCTCCTTCCCGTCGGGGCCGGCATAGGCGTTGGCGTCCGGCGCATAGATGTCGATGTTGGTGAAATCGTGAAAGTCGCTGGGATCGGGCGAGGTAGGCCAGGTGCCGCCGAAGACTTTGGGGTAGGCGACCTGCAGCCAAAGCGTCGACCAGCCGCCCGAACTATGCCCGTTGAGGAAGCGGCCGGAGGCGCGCGCATCCATCCGATATTTCGCCTCGAGCGCGGGAATCGCCTCGCCGGTCAGCGCGGCGCCCCACGGGCCGTTGTTTGCCGAATCGGCGAACTCATGTGTGCCGGTCGCGATATGGTGGTCGAGGATCACCCAGATCATCGGCGGCATCTCGCCCTTCGCCATCATTGCGGCGACGCCGGCGGCGTTCATCCTCGCGCTGTCCGAATTGCTGCCGAACCCGCCGTCCGAATAGGCGGTCGGATAGGTCTGTGTGCCACTGGCATAGCCGGGCGGCAGTGCGATCCAGCCCTTGATCGACGTCGCGCGGCCCGAGAATTTGGTCATCAGCGGGCTCGGAACATCGACGGCTTCGACGTTGCGGAGGCCGAGTTCGACGTCGGAGCGCTTGTCGGCCGGTAGCGAGGCGAGGCGCGTGTCGAAGTTTTTCGCGGCAATCTCGGTGTCGAGCGTCAGCACCGGCACGGGCCCGGGCAGTTTCGCCTCCACGACGCGCGACACGAGATCGCCGGGGCCGCGGCCGGCATAATTATAGTCGTGATTGCGATCGAGAACCGCCTGCAACCGGTAGGTGCCGGGTGCGAGCGTCGACCAGGCAGCCGGAAAGGCATCGACGTCGGTCCCGACGAGTGCGGTTTCGCCGGGTGCAAGCCGCTTGACCTCGATCGCTGCGATCGCGGTCCCCGTCGGTTCGAAGGGCGAGGTATCGACCTCCTCTTGCGGTTTGGCACCGGGCTCGACCTTTTGCGCGAAGACGAGCAGGCGCCCGCCGGCGTCTTCGCCGAGGTCCTTTTGCGTGATAACCGGGACGATATTCAGTGTCGGGCCGGCATAAGCGGCGGAGGGCGCGGCGAGAGCCAGCGACAGAGCGCAAAGCGCGCGGCGTGACGAGAAACGGAGCATGGCCGAGGTCTAGACGGCCGCGGCGGTGTGTAAAGGGATTTCGGGCGATGCCTCGCCTCGCCCGTCTACGGCGCTAGTCGTCGGCGTCGCTGTCGCGCGCAGCCTTGCCCTCGCGTTGCGTGCGCATCTCCTCGAGCTGATCGAGAAGGGCGAGTCCGTCACCGCTGTCGTGCGGATCGAAGGCGACGGTTTTTGCCAACTTTATCGCGAGGTCGAATTTGCCTTGCCCGGCCAAGGCATAGGCATAGTTCATCCGCGTCAGATTATTTTCCGGAGCGAGCCGGAACGAGCGCTCCAGCCCGTCGATGGCGATCGGAGGCGGTGCTTTTCCCTGCGCGGCAAAGCTTTCATAATAAGCGAGGAGCGGAACCGGATCGTCGGGATCGGTCTGGTTCGCGAGGACGATCGGTTTACGCGCCGCGCTCCAGTCGGCGGCCGAAGGATCATCCTTCTCCCTGACTTTGGCGAGCATCATGCGGCCGAGCAACACGTTGGCGCGAACATGCTTCGGGTCGATCGCCAGCGCCTTTTCCACCGCGGTGCGGGCCGCCGAAATATTGCGCTTCTCTTCATCCCCGCTCCATTCCGCCATGGCAAATTCGTACCAGACGTCGGCATCGCCGGCATATTGCGCCGTCAGCTTCGCCAAGGAGGCGCGCACGGCGGCCAATCGGGTTTCATCGCCCTGGGCGCTCTTCCTTTCCAGTTGCAGCGGCAATAAGGCGTCATCGGCCGGCGAGAGCGGCGTGATCGTGACGGCGCTGGTGGCGGCGACGGGCTGGCTCGAGGTGCGATAGGTCAGCGGCTTGTTCAAATAGCTATTGAGGTCACGATCCAGCTGGGCGAGATCGCCAAATGCGTCCGTCGCGGCCTTCTTCGCCGCGACCCCCTTATTGATTTCGCCGATATAGGTTCCGAGCTGACCGGAGCGGGCGGGATTGTTGTAGAGCATGTGCGTCAACAGCCACGCGCGGCCATAATAAACGTCCATCTGCCCCGAATTGCGCATCGTGTTCGGCCGCTGGAAGAGCAGGGTCTCGGCCGGTATCTTCGGCATTTCGAGCAGTCCATAGGCCCGCCCATAGGGCGG
>JAEWIL010000097.1 GCA_023387085.1 Pseudomonadota bacterium
GTACCGCCGTCATCCTCGGCCCCGTGGGTTCGAACTTCGGTGCCGGGATGACCGGCGGCATGGCGTTCGTCCTCGACACCGACGACAGCTTCGAACGCCGCGCGAACGGCGAATCGATCGTCTGGCAGCGGCTCGCGAGCAGCCATTGGGAAGCCGAGCTGAAGGCATTGATCGAGGATCATGCCGCCGCGACCGGCAGCAAATGGTCGGCCGAAATCCTCGCCGACTGGGATCGCTGGCGGGACCGCTTCTGGCAGGTTTGTCCGAAGGAAATGATCAGCCGCCTGACGCATCCGCTCAACGATGCGGAGATGGACGTGGTGGCTGCGGAGTAAGGTCGGTCAATCGCAGTCCGGCATCGCTTCATCGCACCATGTCCGCGCGTTCAGGCGTGTGAAAGCGTTGCCTTTTTATGAGGCCTGCTTCGATTCCTCGTCCCGAAAGGATGAAGCCATGCGCTTGACCATCGCTGCCCTTCCCCTGTTCGCGCTTGCCATGCCGCTCCCCGCCGTCGCCGCGGATCGCGGTGCCGAGCGCGCCGTGAGCGTGCTCAACGATCCCGCGACGCAGGACCGGATGGCCGATACCGTGACCGCTCTCGTCGGCGCGCTGATGCAGATGCCGGTTGGCCCGCTCGCCGATGCGGTTGCGCGGATCGACCCCGAATCCGATGCGGCCTATATCCCGCGCGATGCGACCGTCGGCGATATCGCCGGCCGAGGTCCGCACGACGCCGAGCGGATGGGCGACGACGTTCGGGCCGGAACGCGCATGGCGGGCCACGCCGCTGCGGCGCTGGCAACCTACGCCCCGGTGCTCAAGGACATGGCGCGCGATCTGTCGGCGCAGTGGGCGGCCGAATGGGACCGCGAACGCGCCGCCGCGCGGCGGTAAAGGACGCTGCGCGCCATAGCCGTTGCGCGCGGCGCCCGCCTGCCGCTATGCGGTTAGCATGTGGCAGCTCTATCAATTTCCGCTTTGTCCTTTTTCGCGCAAAATCCGGCTTTTACTGGGCGAGAAGGGCGTCGGCTATGAATTGGTGCGCGAATCGCCGTGGGAGCGCCGCGACGAATTCATCGATCTGAACCCGGCGGGCCGTACGCCGGTGATGGTCGACGAAGGCCGCGGGCAGGTTCTGATCGACAGCAACGCCATCGCCGAATATTTCGAGGAAACGGTCGAGGGCAAGGCAATGATCAACGGCACGGCGGCGAACCGCGCCGAAATCCGCCGCCTCGTCGCCTGGTTCGACCATGATTTCTATTTCGAGGTTACCGGCCCCCTGCTCTTCGAGCGCATGCAAAAGCGCATCGTCCACCGCCAGCCACCCGACGGCGGCGCGCTGCGCGAGGCGATGAAGGCGGCGAACCAGCATCTCGACTATATCGACTATCTGATCGACCACCGTACCTGGCTCGCCGGCGCGACGATGAGCCTCGCCGACCTTGCCGCCGCCGCGCATATTTCGGTCGCCGACTATCTTGGCGGAATCGACTGGACCGGGCACGAGCAGACCAAGGGCTGGTATTCGGGCCTCAAATCGCGTCCCAGCTTCCGCCCGCTGCTGGCGGAGCGGATGGAAATCGTGACCCCGCCGAAATATTATGAGGATGTCGATTTCTGATACGCGGGTGGCGCGCTGCGGGCGACGATCGGGTCGATCCAGAAATAGCCGGTGACAATCTCCGCGATCAGAAGCACTGTCGCGAGCGCCAGCGCTAGCGCGAGGGCCAGCCGCCTGCTGCTTGCGCCGGCGCCGTGATCGTGGACCGCATGGCCGGTCCGTTCAGCACCGTCACGCCCGAAAGCACGATGAATCCGGCCGCGGCCGAGACCGAGAAGGGTAAGCCCCGCCTCGCTCGGCGCTGCGGGCCAAAAGTCGTTCGCGCCCGACACGCTGGCGAAATTTACGGCCGCCGCGCGCCAGGGGATGAATCGAGGGCGGCGGCTATCGCCGCGAGCGCGGTGTCAGCTTTGTTCCGAAGTGGTGCACCCGACAGGATTCGAACCTGTGGCCCCCAGATTAGGAATCTGATGCTCTATCCTGCTGAGCTACGGGTGCGCCGGCGCCCGTGTAGCGGCGCAGGGCGCGCAGCGTCAATCGTGCGATCAGTTCGCGGCGTCGGGCGGCACGAACGGCACGAGCAACGGCATCGCGGCAATGCCGTCGTCGCGCAGCGCCTGCGCCTCCTCGGGCGACGCCTGGCCGTGGATCAAATCCTCCGCGGCGCGGCCCTCGTGCATCGCGCGGGCGGCATCGGCAAAGTCGCGTCCGACCCAGCGCGATTGCGGCAGCATCTCGGCCTGTTTGGCCGCGATGTCGGCCAAAACCCGACGCACCAGTTCGGGGGACGGATCGGTTACTGTGGACGCGGGTGCCGGGGCCACCGCGGGACTTTGGTTCGACTTGGCACCGACCCGCGGCGCCATGACCGCTTTGCGTACATCGATATCGCCGCAGATCGGGCAAGCGATCAGGCCGCGCGCCTGCTGGTCGAGGAAACTGTCACTGCTGGCAAACCATGCCTCGAAACGGTGGTCGCCGGCGCAAGAGAGGTCGAATACGATCAAGGATCAGGGCGCCTTCAACAGCGTATCGAGCGCGCCGCGCGCCTCGAGCGCCGCCAGATCGTCGCTGCCACCGATATGCTTTCCGTCGATGAATATCTGCGGCACGGTGCGGCCGCCATGCGACCGTTCGACCATCGCATCGAACCCGGCGCGATCCATCGTCACGTCGATTTCCTGAAAATCGGCGCCCTTGCGATCGAGCAGCGCCTTGGCGCGCGCGCAATACCCGCAAAAGGCCTTCGTATAGACTTCGATCTTCGCCATGTGGCTATCCTGTCATCCTTTGGTCCTGCATATCGGAATCAACGTCCGCAAAGTCAAATATGTTGCCTGTCATCAGCGCATCGGGGACGACGCGCGCCCAGGTGAGCGCCGACACGCGCGCGGCGCCGCTGCGTCGCAGCGTCCGCGCCGCGGCTTTCAACGTGGCGCCGCTCGCATGAACATCGTCGATCAGCACCAGATGTCGCCCTGCTGCCTTCGCCTTCGCGTCGTCGGCAAGCGCGAAGGCGCCCGCGACGATCCGCTCGCGCTCGCGCTTTCCCTTGCCGCGCAGCGCCACGGTCGCTTTCCTGCGGACGAGCAGATGGGGATCGTGCGCGGCGCCGGTCAGCCGGGACAGCGCGGCAGCGGCCAGCGCGGCCTGGTTGAAGCCGCGCGACCAGAGGCGCCAGCGATGGAGCGGCACGGGCACCAGCAGCATGGTCTCCGCCGCGCCGAACGCCGCGAGCGGCCGCGCCATCAACTGTGCCATCAGCCGCGCATGCCCGGTCCTCCGCCCGTATTTGAGACGAAGCGCGACCGTCCGGGCAACGGGCCCATAGGCGACGACGGCCGGCGCCCCGTCGAACGGGGGTGCCTCGGACATGCACGCGCCGCATTCGATTTCGCTTTCCGGTAAAGCCGTCGGAAGCGGGATCGAACAGCGCGCGCAGGCCGGGCCATCGAGAAAATGCAGCGACGACCAGCAGGTCAGGCAGAACTGCCGGTCTTCGCCCACGACCGCTCCGCACCCCGGACAGCGGGGGGGCAGGGCATAGTCGACGACGGCGCGGCCCGCCGCGCGCAGCGCGCGAAATGCCCCCTCGCCCGTCCGCGACAGCGCATCGGTTCCGGCCTTCCCTTCTGCCCCTGCGCTGGCGGTGCTCATGTCGCCCTTGTGCCGTATCGCCCGGGACGGCACAAGCGCGCGGATGGCACAGCATCCGCTCTTCTCCCCCGTCCGCCATGCAGCGCAACGCGACCGTATGGCGATGGCGCCGGCTGACGCGAACTTTATTGCACCCCTGATCGCCGAAACGCTGCTCGACCGCCTGTCGATGGTCACGCGCACCTTCCGGCGAACCTTGCTGATCGGCGCCCACGACAGCGCGTTGGCCGACCGGTTGCGGGCGACCGGTACCGAACTTGCACTGTTCGAGGCTGGACCGCGGCTGGCCGCAAAGGCGGGCGCGATCGTCGGCGAGGCCGATCGGATCGATCTGCCGCTCGAAAGTTTCGACCTGATCATCTGGCCGGGTGGGCTCGAAAGCGTCAACGACGTCCCCGGCGCGCTGGTCCGCCTGCGCGCTCTACTCGCGCCCGACGGCCTGCTGCTCGGCGCCTTCGTCGGCGATGGCAGCCTGCCTCGCCAACGCCGCGCGATCATGAGCGACGGCGTGCGACCGATTGCGCGGCTTCACCCGCAAATCGATCTCGCGTCGATGGGCAACCTGCTCCAACGCACCGGCTTCGCCCTGCCCGTTGTCGACGTGGATACGCTGACGGTGCGCTACGGCGACTGGTTTGCGCTCGTGCGCGATCTGCGCGCGGCGGGGCTGGCCGGCCGTCTAGATCCCGCGCCCCCGCCGCTGACGCGCACCGAAGCAGCGCATATAGCCACGGCTTTCGCCGGGCAGGCCGATCCGGACGGCCGCGTTGCGGAAATTTTCCGCATTATCCACTTCAGCGGCTGGGCACCGCATCCCGATCAGCCTCGGCCGGCGCGGCGCGGCAGCGGGTCGGCGTCGCTCGCCGACGCGTTGAAACCGAAAGACTAAGGGTCAGGACCCATTAATTCTCCGTTCGAGGTTTGAAGCGATTTTGCTCAGGGCGAGGAGAAAAGGCGCAGGAATATAGGTATATTTCAAGGCTTTTCGACGCTGCCATGGGCAAAATCGGTCAAATCACGCAGGGACGCCGAAATGGCTTCGATCTCGGGCCTGCGCGGTCTTGCGGGTAGCAATGCTACCCGCTGCACCCGCCCAAGCCCGATAT
>JAEWIL010000104.1 GCA_023387085.1 Pseudomonadota bacterium
TCCGTCAGCGCTGCGCGCTGCCACCTCCCATCGCTGCGCGACAGCGAGGAATAATTTGTTCGCTTGGTCATGCCGGACTTGATCCGGCATCCATTTGCGGCGCAATGTCGCGTGGGCCCCGGATCAAGGCCGGGGCGACGAGACGCAGATGGCCGAAAAGAAAAGCCCGCCCCCGCCGATCCCGCTCTGCCGGTTCGAGGAACTGGCCGAGCGTGAAAACCGGCTGCGCGAGGAAGCGGCACGCAGGCCGAAGAAGCCCGCGCGTAAACCTGGCTAAACTGCCATCGTCGCAAAGCGCTTTGGCGGCATTCCGACCTGCCGCGCAAAGGCCGTGCTGAACGCGCTCGCCGACCCATAGCCGACGCGTTCGGCGATTTCGTCGATCTTGCCCGCGCGGCGGCGCAGCATGTCCTTGGCAAGGTTCATCCGCCACCCCTGCACATATTCCATCGGCGGCACCCCGACGATCCGCGCGAAGCGGTCGAAGAAGGCCGAGCGCGAGAGCGCCGCTTCCTTTGCAAGCGCCGCGACGGTCCAGGGCCGCGCCGGTTCGTCGTGGATACAGCGGATAGCGCGCGCGAGGCGCACATCGGCTAGCCCGCGCAGCAGCCCGGGCGGCGCCTCGTCGCCGCCGACCGCGCGCAATGCCTCGATCAGCAGTATCTCGACCAGCCGCCCGACCACCAGGTCGCGCCCGGGCCGCTCATCGCCGGTTTCGTCGCGCACCATCTGGACGAGCGCCGCGAGCCGGGCGGCGCCCCGCAAATGAATCATCGCCGGGAGCTGCGCCACGAGCAGCCCGGCGTCGGGCGAGGCGAACATGAAATAGCCGCCGAGCATTCGCACGTCGGGCGGGCCGTCGGGGGTTCCGTGCCGAACCTCGTCCGTCACGCCGATGCTTGCATGCGGATCGGGCGCCACCGGATCGGCCGGCTCGAAACCCGACATGGTGAAGCCGGGCGTTGCGGGCAGCAGCAGGAAATCGCCCGCTTCGAGCGTTACCGGCGGCTGCCCGTCGACCTCCAGCCGGCACGAACCGTCGAGGATGGTGCAGAAGCTCGGATGCCCGAACGCCGAATAGCGCACCGCCCAACGTCCCGCGCCGCTGATCCCCTTCGAAAAGACCGTGCTGGGGCGCAGCAGCGCGATGACGTCGGACAGCGGGTCGAGCATATCGGGACTATCTGTAATGAAATATGGATTTCAGATTATAGATAGTACGGACATCGCTGGCTAGATGCTTTTCATCGCAAGCATGAAAGGACGAACGATGAAGACCATCCTGATCACCGGCTGCTCGTCGGGCTACGGCCTGGAAACCGCGCGCCACTTCCACGCCAACGGCTGGAATGTCGTCGCGACGATGCGCACGCCACGCCCGGACCTTTTCGAAACCTCGGACGGGATGCGCGTCCTTGCGCTCGACGTCACCGACGAAGACAGCATCGCCCTCGCGGTCGAACGCGCCGGTCCGATCGACGTGCTCGTCAACAACGCCGGCATCGGCCTGTTCGGCTCGCTCGAACATTCGCCGATGCAGAAAATACGCGATGTCTACGCAACCAACACGCTGGGCACGATCGCAATGACGCAGGCCGTGATCCCGCAGATGCGCGAGCGGGGATCGGGCGCGATCGTCAACATCACCTCTTCGGTAACGCTTGCGCCATTCCCGCTCGCCGCCGCCTATACCGGCAGCAAGAGCGCGATCCAGGGCTTTACCGGCAGCCTCGCGCACGAACTCGCGCCCCTTGGCATAAGGGTGAAGCTTGTCGAGCCGGGCTATGGGCCGACGACCGCCTTTGCGCAGAACACCGATATCAGGTTGGAGGATGTGCTGCCCGAACCCTATGGCAGCTACGCCGCGCCGATCCTCGCCGCGATGGCCGAACCCGCGATGGTCACGACCGAGGCGGACGTCGCCGAAGCGGTGTGGACAGCGGTGCACGACACAAGCGGCCGGTCCCATTTTCCCGCAGGAGCCGACGCGTTGGCGCTGGTTGCGGCTTGACCCGAACCGTCATCCGCCTTTGCGGGAATGACGCAGAGTGATCAGGCCGGTGGCGCAAGCGGCTGCCGGGTATCCAGCACCGCGGCCAGCTTCGCCACATCCTCGTCGCCGAACAGCAGCCCCAGCTTGCTGCGGCGCCAGAGGATATCGTCGGTCTCGCGCGCCCATTCGCGGGCAATCATCCATTCGACCTCGGCGACGCTCAGCCCGTGCGCGATCTCGCCGCCCAGCGCGTCCCAGCCGTCGGCGTCACCCAGCCATTCGCGGGCGTCGGTGCCATAGGCCTTGACGATCCGGTCGACCGTCGCGGCGGTCAGGAAGGGGTGGGCGAGCTTATATTCTGCCTTGAGCGCCGCGGCGCCATTCGTCGGAAAATCGCCGCCCGGCAACGGGGCGGTCCCGGTCCAGCGCTTGCCCGACAGCGCGGGAATATGCGCCGCAAGATCATCGACGGCATGCTCGGCGACATGGCGATAGCTGGTGATCTTGCCGCCATAGACGGTGAGCAGCGGCGCGCCCTCCTCCAGATCGATATCGATCCGGTACCCGCGCGTCGCGGATTCGGGGCGGCCCGATCCATCCTCGATCAGCGGCCGCACCCCCGAATAGGTCCAGATGACATCGGCGGACGTGACGGGCTCGCGGAAATATTCGCTCGCGCCTTCGCACAGATAGGCGATTTCGTCGGCGCTCGCATGGACATCGGACAGCGGGCCGTCATGATCCTGATCGGTCGTTCCGATCAGCGTGAAGTCGCGCTCATAGGGAATGGCGAAGAAAATCCGCCCGTCGGGAAGCTGGAAGAAATAGGCGTAATCATGCTCGAACTTCTTGCGCACGACGATATGCGATCCGCGCACGAGGCGCATCCGGTGATCGGGCGGCGCCGACGCGCGCGCGAGCAGGTCGAGCACCGCCGGCCCCGCCGCATTGACGAGGCTCCGTCCCGAAAAGCGATAGTTGTGACCGCGATCGTCGCTGGCCTCGACGACCCACAGGCCGTCCTCGACGCGCATGATCTCCGCCCGCGTGCGCGTCCGGATCCGCGCGCCCTTGTCGGCGGCATCGCGCGCGTTGAGCAACACCAGCCGCGCGTCGTCGACCCAGCCGTCCGAATATTCGAAGGCTTTCGTATAGTGCGGCTGGAGCGGAGCCCCGGCCTCATGGCGCCCCAGATCGATAGAGCGCGTCGCCGGCAGCTTTTTCCGCCCGCCGATATGATCGTAGAGAAATAGACCCAGCCGCAGCAGCCAGCGCGGACGCAAGCCGCTTCGATAGGGAAGGACGAAGCGCAGCGGCCAGACGATATGGGGGGCGATCCCCCACAATATCTCGCGTTCCTTCAGCGCCTCGCGCACCAGGCCGAATTCATAATGTTCGAGGTAGCGCAGCCCGCCGTGGATCAGCTTGGTCGATTTCGACGAAGTGCCTTCGGCAAGGTCGCCGGCTTCGAGCAGCAGGACGCGCGCACCGCGACCCGCGGCATCGCGCGCGATGCCGGCACCATTGACACCGCCGCCGACGACGATGACATCATAGGGGAGGGCGCTGTCGGGCATGTCCGCTCCCTATGGCAATTGCGGGGATTTTGCCAAGCCAAGACATCGTATGCGGCCTACGTATGCGCGTTGCATTCGAGAACCGGATTCTCCAATTCGTCAAACCTATGCCAAGGGGACAATAGTGAGCGTGAAAGTCGAAACCCTGATCCTGTTCGGCGCGACGGGCGACCTGGCGCAGCGCATGCTCTTTCCCTCGCTCTATAATCTCCACGTCGACGGGCTGATCGCGAGCGAGCTGACGATTATCGCGTCGGGCCGCTCGCAGATGGATCGCGCCGGCTGTCACGCGCTGGTGCGCGACGCGCTGGCCGATCATCTGTCCGCGGACCGCCTCGACGACGGCCAGATCGAAAGCTTTCTCGAGCGGATCGACTATTGCCCGGTCGATGCCGGCGCAGGCACCGGATATGACGCGCTGGCGGCGATGCTCGGCGACCGGCTCGGCCGACCGATCGGCGCCTATCTTTCGACCCCGCCCTCGATGTTCGGACCGATCGCGCAGGGGCTGAAGGCCGCCGGGATCGCCTGCGCCGAATGCCGCATCGCGATGGAAAAGCCGATCGGCCACGATCTCGCCTCGTCGCGCGAGGTGAACGAACAGGTCGGCGATGCTTTCGCCGAAGAGCATATTTTCCGCATCGACCATTATCTCGGCAAGGAAACGGTCCAGAACCTCCTCGCGCTGCGCTTCGCCAATATGCTGTTCGAACCGCTGTGGAACGCGCAGGCGATCGACCATGTCCAGATCACGGTGGCCGAGACCGTCGGGCTCGAGGGGCGCGTATCCTATTATGACGGCGTCGGCGCGCTGAAGGATATGGTGCAAAACCATATGCTCCAGCTGCTCGCGATCATCGCGATGGAACCGCCGGCGAGCGTGTCGGCGACCGCGGTGCGCGACGAGAAGGTCAAGCTGCTCCGCTCGCTCCGCAAGATGAGCGCGGCCGATGCCAAGGCGCACAGCGTCAAGGGCCAATATAGCAGCGGCGCGGTGGGCGGCGAGGCGGTCGCGGGCTATGCCGACGAACTCGGCAAGGCGTCGAACACCGAAACTTTCGTCGCGATCAAGGCGTTCATCGACAATTGGCGCTGGAAGGGCGTGCCCTTTTACCTGCGCACCGGCAAGCGGATGCCCGAGCGCAAGTCGGAGGTGCTGATCCAGTTCAAGCCGGTGCCCCACAATATCTTCGCGCGCGTCGGCGCGGGAAAGCTCGATGCCAATATGATGATCATCAATCTCCAGCCCGAGGAGAATATCCGGGTCAAGGTGATGGCAAAGCAGCCGGGGCTCGACCGCGACGGCGTGAAGCTGAAAGAGGTGACGATGGACGTCTCGCTCTCGCACAGCTTTGCGGGCGAACGGCGGCGCATCGCCTATGAACGCCTGCTGCTCGATTTCATCGAGGGCGAACAGACGCTGTTCGTGCGCCGCGACGAGGTCGAGGCGCAATGGCAATGGATCGACTCGATCCTCGGGGCTTGGGCGGAGGTCGATATGGCGCCGCAAAATTACACCGCCGGAAGCTGGGGCCCATCGAGCGCGATCGCGCTGATCGAGCGCGATGGAGCGAGCTGGCATGATTGATCGTGCCTCTTCCCTTCTCCCCTTGTGGGAGAAGGATATGAAGCCTTGGCGCGTAGCGCCTAGGCGCAGTTGGATGAGGGGTATGCGAGCCTTCGGCTCGCGCGGTCGCCGCACGACCGCAACCGCTCACCCAGCTTCGACTAGCCAACAAGTTGGCAAGTCTGCACAACCCTCTCCCACAAGGGGAGAGGGGATTGGAACTGCACCATGACCGCTCTCCACCCAACCATCGCCGCGGTCACCGACCGCATCGTCGCCCGCAGCGCCCCGCGCCGCGCTGCCTATCTGGACCTGATGGATCGCCAGCGCGACGCCGGGACGAACCGCGGCAATCTCTCGTGCGGAAACCTTGCGCATGGTTTCGCCGCATCGGGCGAGGACAAGCCCGCGATCCGCTCGGGCGCCGAGATGAACATCGGTATTGTCACCGCGTACAACGACATGCTCTCGGCGCATCAGCCCTATGGCCGCTACCCCGAACAGATCAAACTATTCGCGCGCGAGGCCGGCGCGACCGCGCAGGTCGCGGGCGGCGTCCCCGCGATGTGCGACGGCGTGACGCAGGGGCAGGCGGGCATGGACCTGTCGCTGTTCAGCCGCGACACGATCGCGCAGGGCACCGCGATCGCGCTCAGCCATGCGATGTTCGAGGGCGTCGCTCTGCTCGGCATCTGCGACAAGATCGTCCCCGGACTCTTGATCGGCGCGCTACGCTTCGGTCATCTGCCGACGATCCTGATCCCCGCCGGACCGATGCCCTCGGGGCTCGCGAACAAGGAAAAGCAGCGCGTTCGCCAGCTTTATGCCGAGGGCAAGGCGACCCGCGACGAACTGCTCGAGGCCGAAGCGGCGAGCTATCACGGCGCCGGCACCTGCACCTTTTACGGCACCGCGAACAGCAACCAGATGATGATGGAGCTGATGGGGCTGCACATTCCCGGCAGCGCTTTCATCAACCCCGGCACGAAATTGCGGCAGGAGCTGACGCGCGCCGCGACGCACCGGCTGACCCGGATCGGCTGGGACGGCGACGACTATCGTCCGCTCGCACGCTGCATCGATGAAAAGGCGATCGTCAACGCGATCATCGGCCTGCTCGCGACCGGGGGCTCGACCAACCATGCGATCCATCTGCCCGCGATCGCGCGCGCAGCGGGGATCGTCATCGACTGGCAGGATTTCGACGAGCTCAGCCACGCGGTGCCGCTGCTCGCGCGTGTCTATCCGAACGGCGCGGGGGACGTGAATCATTTCCACGCCGCGGGCGGGATCGGTTTCGTCGTCAAGGAACTGCTCGGCGCGGGACTTCTCCACGGCGATGTGCTGACCGTCGGCGGGACGGTGGCCGACTATGCGGCGGAACCGGTGCTGGTCGGGGATGAACTTCACTGGCAGGCCGCCCCGGCCGAGACCCGCGACGACACGATGCTCCGACCGGTCGCGGCGCCCTTCTCGCCCGACGGCGGGATGCGGCTGCTTGCGGGCAACCTCGGCCGCGCGATCATCAAGACCAGCGCGGTCGCCGAGGATCGCTGGACGATCGAGGCGCCATGCCGGATCTTCGACGACCAGAATCAGGTGCTCGCCGCGTTCAAGGCCGGCGAACTCGACCGCGACGTTATCGTCGTCGTCCGCTTCCAGGGACCGCGCGCCAATGGCATGCCCGAATTGCACAAGCTGACCCCGGCGCTCGGCGTCCTGCAGGACAAGGGCTATCGCGTGGCGCTGCTCACCGATGGCCGCATGTCGGGCGCCAGCGGCAAGGTGCCCGCGGTGATCCACCTCTCACCCGAAGCCTTGCCCGGCCCCGACGGCGTCAGCGGTCCGCTCGCTTGTCTGCAGGACGGCGACATCGTCCGCGTCTGCGCGCGTAACGGCGAAGCTGTCGCTCTGGTCGATGAGGCCGAATGGTCCGCGCGCAAGCCCGCCGCCGCCCCGCCGCCCGCGCTTGGCGTCGGCCGCGAGTTGTTCGCGCTGTTCCGTATCCACGCCGACGAAGCCGAAAAGGGCGGGTCGGCCATCCTCGCCGCCATGGAGACCATTGTTTGACCCAGTCCATCGACCAGATCATGCGCCTTGCCCCCGTCATCCCGGTTATCGTGATCGACCGCGCCGAGGATGCGGTGCCGATGGCCGAGGCGCTCGTCGCGGGCGGGTTGCCGGTGCTCGAGGTGACGCTGCGTACCCCCGCCGCGCTCGATGCACTCACCGCGATGAAGGCGGTCAAGGGCGCGGTCGTCGGTGCGGGCACGGTGCTCGATCCCGCGATGCTGACCAGCGCGATCCACGCGGGGGCGGAGTTCATCGTCTCGCCCGGCCTCACCGACAATCTCGGCAAGGCGGCCGTCGCCAGCGGCATTCCCTTCCTTCCCGGCACCGCCAACGCCGGCGATATCATGCGCGGCATGGACCTCGGCCTCTCGCGCTTCAAATTCTTCCCCGCGGCGACCAGCGGCGGCATCCCGGCGCTGAAAGCGCTCGCGGGCCCCTTCGGCCAGGCGCGCTTCTGCCCGACCGGCGGCATCAGCCTCGCGACCGCGCCCGACTGGCTCGCGCTCGATGCCGTGCTCTGTGTCGGCGGCAGCTGGGTCGTCCCGCCCGGACCGCTCGACCCGGTCCGGATCGAGACACTTGCCCGCGAGGCGGCGGCACTTTCGCAGCATTGATTAACCCCATTTTACCTGTCATCGTGCAGGGGAAGGCGGCAATATAGCCGCTGGTGGGGAGACTGCTGTGCCACGACCACAGCCGCATCTGGAAGAAGTTCTCGCGTCCGAACCCGGACCGCATATCGCCGCGCTCTTCGATTTCGACGGCACGATCATCTCGGGCTATTCGGCGACCGCGATGCTGCGCGAGAAATTCCAGCGCCGCGAAATGTCGGTCGAGGAAATCGCCGAGACCGCGCAGGTCGTCGCGCAGCACAGCCTCGGCCAGATCGGCTTCTCGGGGCTGATGACCGCCGCCGCCAAATTCATGAAAGGCGTCGACGAGGAGAGCTTCGTCGAGTTCGGCGAACAGCTCTACAAAAAGCATATCGCGCGCAAGATTTACCCCGAAACGCGCGCGATCATCGAGGCGCATCAGGCGAAGGGACACCGCGTCGCGATCATCTCGTCGGCGACGATCTACCAGATCGAACCGACCGCGCGCGACCTCGGCATCACCGACATCAAATGCTCGGCTTACGAGATCGAGGATGGCGTCTTCACCGGCGAGATCGTCCGCCCGCTCTGCTTCGGCGAGGGCAAGGTGCTCGCCGCCGAGGAACTGGCGGCGGAATATGGCCTCGACCTCGACCAGAGCTATTTCTATTCGGACAGCGACGACGACATCGAACTGCTCGAACGCGTCGGCAAGCCGCGCCCGCTCAACCCGAACCTGAAGCTCAAGGGTATCGCCGACGAGCGCGGTTGGCCGGTTCAACGTTTCGCCAGCCGTGGTACGCCGTCGTGGATCGACTATACGCGCACCATTTATGCGACCGGCTCGCTCGTCGGCGCCTTCGCCGCGGGGCTGCCGATCTGGGCGCTCACCCGCTCGCAGCGCGAAGCGGTCAATTTCTCGATGGGCCTCTTCGGGGATTTCGCGACCGCGATCACCGGCGTCGAGCTCGAGGTCGAGGACGAGCGCCACCTCTGGTCGTCGCGCCCGTGCGTCTTCATCTTCAACCACCAGAGCAAGGCGGACGTGATGATCCTCGCCAAGCTCATCCGCCGCGACATGGGCGGGGTGGGGAAGAAGGAGATCAAGGACATCCCGATCCTCGGCAAGCTGATGGAATGGGGCGGCACCGTCTTCGTCGACCGCGCCGACGGCAAGAGCGCGATCAAGGCTATGGAGCCGCTGGTCGATGCCATTCGAAAGGAAGGCAAGTCGATCTGCATCGCACCCGAAGGGACGCGCAGCCTGACGCCGAAGCTCGAACCGTTCAAGAAGGGCGCCTTTCATCTCGCAATGCAGGCCGGCGTCCCGATCGTCCCGATCGTCATTCATAATGCGACCGACGTCGCGCCGAAGAACGAATTCGTGATGCGCCCCGCGACGGTGCGCGTGACCGTGCTGCCGCCGGTCGACACCTCGGAATGGAGCGTGAAGACGCTGAACGCCCACGTCCGCGACGTGCGCAACATGTTCCTGCGTACGCTGGGGCAGCCCGAGGAAAGCGCCGCGGAACCGGTCGCGGAGACGTCGTCCCCGAAGGCCAAGGCTGAAAAGCCCAAGCCGAAAAAGACGGGGGAAAAGAAAGCCGCACCGAAGCCTGCGAAGAAGAAGGCTTCTCCCCGGAAGGAAGGGAAAGCCTAGCGCATGCCCCACCTCGTCATTGCGAGCGAAGCGAAGCAATCTCCAGCCGTCAACGTCGCACGATGGCCGCGAGCTCCAGATTGCCGCGTCGCTTCGCTCCTTGCAATGACGGAGGGCGTGTAAGCCATGGCCGACGGCACACCCCGCACCCCCATCGTGGCGGAGCAGGCGGCCGACCGGCTCTATATCATCGACGCGCGGCATCGGGTCGAACGGCGCATCCTGCTCGACTGGATCCATGCGACGAGCGGTGACGAAGAACCCCAGTGGGCCAGCCTCGATATCGAGGATGGCGATCATGCGCTGCCGGTCGATGTGTTGCGGGCGCGGCTCGACGGCGCGCCGTCGCGGCAGATCGTGCCGCTGCGCGTCGCATGGCGCATTCCCGGTTTCGACCGCGACCGCGCGCTCAAATTCCGCCACCTGATTTTCGGCGACCCGCGCCATCCGGGGTCGCTCCGCGCCCGCCTGATCCTGCTGCGCGACCGGCGGCGCGCACAAATCCTGGTCGGTGAGGCGGCGACACTCGACAATCTGCGCGACCGTTTCTGCGCGCAGACCGGCGGGGGCGACGGCGAGGGTGCCGACAGCCCCGAATTCGCGGGCTTCGTCGCGCGGCAGGCGGCGCTCGCGCTCGACGTCGCCGAACGCGGGGTGCGCGGGACGCGCTACAAGGTGCCGCGCTTCGTCGCCGACAGCCTGCGCACCAATCCGAAATTCCGCGCCGCGCTCGCCGATCTCGCGAGCGAACTCGGGCGGCCCGTGGCCGACCTCTATCGCGAGGCGCGACCGCTGATGAAGGAGGTCATCGCGCGGCCATCGGCGCTGTTCCTCGATCTGCGCGCGCGGCTCGACCGGATGATGTTCGGCGGCTACGCGCCCGAGATGGAGGTCGATGCGGCCGAGGTCGCAAGGCTCCGCAATATCCTGCGCGAGCATCCGACCGCGATCCTGTTCACGCACAAAACCTATATCGACGGCGCGACACCCAGCCGGCTCGCCTATGACAATGACATGCCGATGCTGCACCTGTTCGGCGGGGCGAACCTCGACTTTGCGGTCATGGGCGAATTTTTCCGTCGTTCGGGGATGATCTTCGTTCGCCGCAGTTTTCAGGACCAGCCCGTCTACAAGCTGGTGCTGCGCCACTATATCGCCTGGCTGTTCGCGAAGCGCTTTCCGCTGAGCTGGGCGTTCGAGGGGACGCGCTCGCGGCTCGGCAAGCTGATGCCGCCCAAATATGGCCTGATGAAATATGTCCTCGACGCCGCGCACGCGACCGGCACGCGCGATGTCTATTTCGTCCCCTTCGTCACCAGCTTCGACCTTATCCGCGATGTCGAGGAATATGCCGCCGAACAGACCGGCCGGAACAAGAAGCCCGAAAGCCTGTCGTGGTTCATCGGCTATATGAAGAGCCTGAAACAACCCTCGGGCCGCATCCGGCTCGACATCGGCGAGCCCGTGGTAATCGCGGAGGCGCCCGGTCCCGACGACAAGCGGGCGCTGGAACGGATCGCCTTCGCGGTCGCGGTCGAGGCCAATCGGGTGACGCCGCTCACCGTGACCTCGGTGATGTGCCTGATCCTGCTCGGGCTGGCGC
>JAEWIL010000124.1 GCA_023387085.1 Pseudomonadota bacterium
TGGCGACACTGAACGCCGCGGGCGGAATCGACGCGCTCGTCGCGCGGATCGCGGTGCCGCCGACGAACCATGAGGTTCGCAGTCGCCTGTTCGACAACACACCCGCCGACGTCGCGCAGCGCGATGCCACTGGTTCGCCCGATGCGGCCGCGGTCGAGGGTCTCGCCAGCCCCTATGCGATCCGTCATTTGGCGGTCGATCATTGCCCCGCCGATGTCGGTCTGCCGACGGCACGCTGGCGCGGCAATGCCGACAGCTACACCGCCTTCTTTACCGAATGCTTCATCGACGAGATGGCCGCGCACGGGGAATCGGATGCGCTGTCCTATCGCATGGCGATGCTCGGACAGTCGCCGCTGCTCGCACGCTGCCTGCTGACCGCGACCAGCCTTGCCGGCTGGGAGGGCGGCCTGTCGGGCACCGCGCAGGGGCTCGCCTGCCATTCGATGCGCGGCAGCCATATCGCGCTCGTCGCAACCGCGCGGCCCAGCGAAAAGGGATTGCAGGTCGAACAGCTCGTCGCGGTCGTCGACGCCGGGCGGCTGGTGAATCCTGCGATCGCGCGCCAGCAGGTCGAAGGCGGGCTGATTTTCGGTCTCGCCGCCGCTGTCGGCGCGACCACCGATTATAAAAGCGGGATCGCGACCGCGCGCAAGCTCGGCCAGTTGGGCCTGCCCCGGCTCGCGCAAAGCCCGCAGATATTGATCGAGTTCGTCGACAGCGACCGCGACCCCGGCGGCCTCGGCGAGATCGGCGTACCCGTCGTCGCGCCCGCGATCGCCAACGCGATGTTCGCCGCCACCGGCCGCCGCATCCGCCGCCTGCCGCTCTCGGCCGAACCGGTGTGATGATGCGCCCCGACAATCATCCCGCAATTGCGGACGCCCGCATCGGCGTGCTGCTCGTCAATCTCGGCACACCCGATGCGCCGACCGCATCGTCGGTGCGCCGCTATCTCGCCGAATTTCTGTCGGATCGCCGCGTCGTCGAAATCCCGGCGCTGCTTTGGCAGCCGATTCTTCGCGGCATCATCCTGACCATTCGGCCGAAAAAATCCGCCCATGCCTATGCCCAGGTCTGGACCGAAGACGGCTCGCCTCTCGCCGCCAACACCGTCCGGCAGACACGAGCCCTGCGCGCGGCACTCGGTGCGCCTGTCCGGGTTGCCTATGCCATGCGTTACGGCGAGCCGGCGATCGGACCCGCGCTCGATGCCCTGATGGCCGAAGGCTGTCGCCGCATCCTCCTGGTACCGCTCTATCCGCAATATAGCGCCGCGACGACCGCAACCGTAGTCGACGCGGCGAACGCCCATCTCGCGACCCTTCGCTGGCAACCGGCCCTGCGCGTCCTCCCGCCCTATCATGACGATGACGCCTACATCGCGGCGCTCACGTCGTCGTTGGAAAACGGTCTCGCCGCACTCGACTTTGTGCCCGACACGATTCTGGCCAGTTTTCACGGCATGCCCGAACGAACTTTGAAGCTCGGTGATCCCTATCATTGCCAATGCCAGAAGACCGTGCGCCTGATCGGGGAAAGGCTTGGTCGCCCCGTCGAGATAGGGTTCCAGTCGCGCTTCGGCCGCGCCAAATGGCTCGAACCTGCAACAGATGCGGTACTGGCGCGACTGGGTAGCGAAGGCCGCAGCGTAGCGATCTTCGCTCCCGGATTTTCGGCCGATTGCCTCGAAACGCTGGAAGAGCTGGCGATCCGCGGCAGCGAGCAATTTGCAGACGCTGGCGGGAAGCAATTTGCCTACCTTCCATGCCTCAACGACAGTGCGCCGGGCATGGCAATGCTCGAAACGCTCGTCCGGCGTGAACTGGCTGGATGGCTCTAGAGACCTGACCCTGACCTGCGCCCGATCGCGCCTCTGCTTACCTCCTGTTTAACTCCTTGGTTTAAAACTGACCGCCTGGCGGCGCCGGGTCTGGCCGGCATCCCGCGTTGCAAAGGGTGGGTCATGAGTGATCTCAATCAGGCGGCTTTGCTGTCGGCTGGCTTTACCGCGATCTTTCTGTTCGTCGTCTTCCTGGCATGGCGCGCGCGTCGTCCGCAGGCCGAACCGGCCGCGCCGCAGGTACCGAAAGTGCCGCGTCAACCGAGCGAAGGCCGCATGCCCAGGCTGCAGCGCCGCACCGAACCGCAAATCGAGCCGGTCGACATCGCGCCGTCGCGCCTCGCCCGGATAAGCAAGGCTGCCGTCGAGGCCCCGATGGAGCCGCCCGAACCCTATGGCGATGGGCCGCTGCCTCCGATGTCCGCGGAACTCCTCGCCGAAACGCCGAAGACCCTAATCTCCGACCTCCCGGCCGTGGAACCTCCAATCGATCCCGCGCCATCCGAACCGGCGCCATCCGGGCCGGCGATAGACGAGACGATCCTCGACGCGCTCGCGGTTCAGGCCGAGCGGCAGGCGCATCAGACCGATGCTCCCCTCGCCGACGGCGATCGCGTCCGGCTCGTGCCGCAGATTCCGCCGCGCGATGCGATTCTTCGCAAAAGCTGGATCGGCGGGCGTCCGCGCCTTCCCGCGACCATCGAATGGCCGCTGGTCGACGGACGCGAAGGCGATTTTCTGGCGCAGATCGCCTGCGACACCCTGCCGCCCACGCTCTGGGACGGTTTGGGACCGCGCACCGGCTGGCTCGCCTTCTTCACCAATCCCGACAGCGGCGCCGCGACCGCGCTGCACCTTCCCATCGACGGTCCGCCGCGCGACGCACCGCGCCCTGTCGGACCGGCCTATTTTCATCCGCTTGGTCTCGATTCGATCGCACTGCGCGCACTCGCGGTCCAGGCCGTTCCCGAATGGCCGGTCGATGTCGTGGCCGGCCCCGCCGCCTTGCGCGGCGCTGAAGCGCCAGTGCCGGCCGACTACGATGTCGGCGATCCTGCCTTCCACCCATTCGACTGGGCGAGCATGCTGGCGATGGCGCAAATCATCGAAGACCGGATTTTGGCGTTGCCGAACGATGGCGTGGCTCCCGATGATGCGAACGACGAGCTGGCCGAGGCGATTGCCGACGCCGCCGAAGCCAACCGCGAAGCCGCCCAGCGCACCGCCGAAATTATCGCGATTATCCGCGAGAGCGCGGCCGCCGACACCGGCTTTTCGCCCACCGACGCGACGGCGGTCATGGCGGCGCTTCACGCGGTCCGCTGGACGCAAGTCGCCGCGCGCCCCGACCCCGAAAGCGGCGTCGACGAGGTCGAGACACTGGCGCTGCCCCTGACCCGTCGTCGTCCCGACGGCGATCTGTGGGTCGAAGCCTGGCGCCACCTGCTGTTCGATCACGCAAAACATGCCTGGTGTGCCCACCCCGGAAGCCTGTCTGCGCCGGCGCGCGCCTTTTTCGAGCCCCTGTGGCAATCGATGGCGGCCGAGGGAATAGCATCGATGGGCCAGTTCCCGTCCCTGTACACGGCTGGGTTTGACGTGGAGCGAGACCTCGTGCTGCTCGAACTGCCGCCGAGCAAGTTGCTCGGCCTCGCGCGACGCGATGGCGGCTCTATCGTCTTCGCGATCCGCAAAGCCGATTTTGCCGCGGGCGACTTTGCGAAGATCCGCGTGCTCGCCGGCAACTGATTGCTTATCGAAGTATAATCGCTTGCCAATTGACGTTCCGGTCAACTTGCGAGGCGCCGGAGCGCACCGTAAGCAAAGGGAAGGACCGCTTTTGGGAGAGCAACGGAAATGGGACGTATCGCAGTCGTCACGGGTGGCATTCGCGGCATCGGCGAGGCGATCAGCCTAGCGCTGCAGGACGCGGGGGCGACGGTCATCGCCAACTATGCCGGCAACGACGAAAAGGCGCGCGAATTTACCGAGCGTACCGGCATCAAGGCTTATAAATGGGACGTCGGCGACCATCAGATGTGCCTCGATAGTTGCGCTCGAATCGCCGAGGAAGTCGGGCCCATCGACATCGTGGTCAACAATGCCGGGATTACCCGCGACGGCACGCTCGCCCGCATGAGCTACGATGACTGGCACGATGTAATGCGCGTCAACCTCGGCGGCTGCTTCAACATGGCCAAGGCGACATTCGGCGGAATGGTCGAGCGCGGCTGGGGCCGCATCGTCAATATCGGGTCGATCAACGGCCAGGCTGGCCAATATGGCCAGGTCAATTATGCTGCCGCCAAGTCCGGCATCCACGGCTTCACCAAGGCGCTCGCGCAGGAAGGTGCGAAGAAGGGCGTCACGGTGAACGCGATCGCGCCCGGCTATATCGACACCGACATGGTTGCCGCGGTGCCTGCACCGGTGCTCGAAAAGATCGTTGCGAAGATTCCCGTCGGGCGACTCGGCCAGGCCGAGGAAATTGCGCGCGGCGTCGCCTTCCTGTGCAGCGAGGATGCGGGGTTCGTCACGGGATCGACGATGTCGATCAACGGCGGGCAGCACATGTATTGACGGTGGCGGAGCCGACCGTTGAGCGTACCGCTTCATCCCCCGGTTAAACGCTCGGTAACAATTGCCGGACACCCGACGTCGATCAGTCTCGAACCGATGTTCTGGGACGCGCTCGAAGCCGAGGCGGCGTTGCAAAACCTGCCCGTCAACGCCCTCGTTGCGCGGATCGATGTCGACCGAATGGAGGCCGACGATCCGCCGAACCTGACCTCGGCGATCCGGCAATGGCTGTGGCGGAGCCGGGTTTCCGGCTAGATTGCGGCGTGAACCGCATGCCCGAAGGCCGCACCCTTGTCGGGCGCGTGATGGAGGAACAGCGATGGTTCGATCAGTTCGAGTTCCATGATGTGGAGCTTACCCGTAGCATCGCCGACCATGTCAACGCGCGCGTAGACAGGCGTGGTCGGCGCCGCCGTGAGCGCAGCGGCCGCGAGCGCGAGCGCGTCTTCGCCCGGTTGCCACGCCTCTTCGCGCCCGCCGAATTGCTCCTGCACGCGAAAATCCCCTGAGGCGGGGCGTTTTACGATCGCATGGCTGAACCGGCCGCCGAAGAAGAAAAGCGAATATTCGCCCGCGGTCAGAATGCCCCGCATCATGGGCTGCACAAGGCGACGCCGGCCGTGCGCGTCGTCGGGAACCGGCACGCCGGGGGCGATGAGGTGCGTGCCATCGGCGCCGCCCGAGATCGCGGGCTTGACCACGACCTCGACGGCACCCAGCGCGGTGCGGGCTTCGGCAAGGGTCGCGCCGTCGAGCGCCGCGACCTCGACCGTCGGCACGACGGCGACACCGGTCCGCCCCAGTTCCGCCAGATAGGCCTTGTCGCTGTTCCAGCGGAGCAGCTCCACCGGATTGACGACGGGCAATCGCTCGGCCTCGAGCCGGTCGAGCAGCGCATACCAGGTGCCGACGTCACGCTGATAGCCCCAAGCGAAAAGTGGCAGGATCAGATCATAGCCCGACAGATCGCCGGGATCGCTCCACACCCGCTGTTCCACGACCAGCCCTGCCGCCGTGAGTGCCGCCGCCTTTCGCGCAAAGGCAGGCTGCCATTTTTCGTAATAATCGGGCGCCGGAACGAGGATGGCGACGCGCGGCTGGAACGGCATAAAGAGGCTATCCTTTTGACCCGTCATTGCGGGCGGGGCGAAGCAACCCAGGGCGGCTGACGCACACTCCGGGTTGCCGCGCGGTTTCGCCGCTCGCAATGACGATGGTGATTACCGTCCGAGCAGACCCCGGGCCTGCCCCGCGATGTGCGACAACATCGCGCCGTTGGGGTTGGGGATCGTCCGCGCGCGGTCGACCGTCGCCCTGAACTGTGCAACGCGCGGCGCATTGTCCGCGAGCCACTTCGTCACCGCCGCGTCGAGATTGCCCTTCGGCAAGCCGGCGAGGAAGGTCAGCCGCATCTGCTGGAAATCGCGCGCGAGGCTGTTGACGAGCAGGCGCTCCCACGGATCGGCAGGGCTCATATGCGCTGCCAGCGTTTGCGCCCAGTCGAGCCCCAGCGCTTCGCCGAGATGGGTGAAAGCGTTCGTCACCGCCAGCTCGTCGTCGCCGCGCCGCGCCGCAAGATCGACGATGCCGATCGCCCCGTCGGTCTTGAACAGCCGCACCACCGAGGTGGCCAGCACCTCGGGCGCCCCGGCATCGAGCAGTTGCTGCGCAAGCATGTCCCACTGATGGCGAACCGACGTGCTGAGCAACTGGTCGACGGTCGCGGTCAGGCGATCGACGCCGGGTTCGAGCCGCGCGACGATCGATCCGGGCTGCGACAGCGCCGGGCTGACGCGCAGCAGATCGGCCATCTGCGACGTCGCCGCCGATGCGGCCTGGCTGAACAGCGACAGGCGGATCGACTCGTCGATCTTCGCGGTGTCGAGCGCCGACCAGATCGCCTTCATGTCGAGCAGCCGCTCGACCGCGACAAAGGCGGCGGCGACCTCCGCGAGCGAGCAGCCCTCTTCCTCCACCAGTTCGAACGGATGGACGATGCCCATGCGATTGACGATGCGGTTGGCAAGCTTGGTCGCGATGATCTCCCGGCGCAGCTGATGTTCGGCGATCGCACCCGCGACATCGCGCTGCATCTCGGTCGGGAAAGCCGCAGCAAGGTCGCTCGCCAGCGCCGGATCGTCAGGCAGATCGCTATTCTCGATCGCTTCCTGTAGCGCGAGCTTGGCGGTCGCGAGCAGCACCGCGAGTTCGGGCCGCGTCAATCCGCGGCCTTCCTGCGCGCGACGCAGCAGCTCGTCGTTCGCGGCGAGCCCTTCGACCTTGCGGTCGAGCCGGCCCGATGCCTCGAACGTCTCCATGATCCGCACCAGCGACGGCACCGCCGCCGAACCGCCCTTTTCGGCGATCGACAGCGCGAGCGCCTGGAGACGGTTGTCCTCGAGCACCAGCGCCGCAACATCGTCGGTCATGCGGACGAGCAGCGCGTCGCGGTCTTCCTGCGACAGACGTCCCTCGGCCATCTCGCGATTGAGCGCAATCTTGATGTTGACCTCGTTATCCGAGCAGTCGACGCCGGCGCTGTTGTCGACGAAGTCGGCGTTGATCCGCCCGCCCTTCGCCGAAAAGGCGATGCGCGCCGCCTGGGTAACGCCCAGGTTCGCGCCCTCGCCCACCGCGCGGACCCGCAGATCCTCGGCATCGACGCGCAGCGCGTCGTTGGCGGGATCGCCAACCTCGGCGTTGTTCTGGCTTGCCGCCTTCACATAGGTGCCGATGCCGCCAAACCACAGCAGGTCGACCGGCGCCTTGAGGATCGTCGAGATGAGCGCGCCGGGCTCAATCTCCGCCTGCGACAGGCCAAGCACCGCCTGAACCTGGGGAGAAAGCGGGATGCTCTTCTGGCTGCGCGGGAAAACCCCGCCGCCCTTGGAGATCAGCTTTTTGTCATAATCGTCCCAGCTCGACCGCGGCAGTTTGAACATGCGGTCGCGTTCCTTCCAGCTCTTCGCCGGATCGGGGTCGGGATCAAGGAAGATATGGCGGTGGTCGAACGCCGCGACGAGCCGCAGCGACTTCGACAGCAGCATCCCATTGCCGAACACATCGCCCGACATGTCCCCGCAACCGACGACCTGGATCGGGTCGGTCTGTACGTCGATGCCCATCTCGGCGAAGTGGCGCTGGACCGACATCCACGCGCCCTTGGCGGTGATGCCCATCGCCTTGTGGTCATAGCCCTTCGACCCGCCGCTCGCGAATGCGTCGCCGAGCCAGAAATCGCGCTCCATCGCGAGCGCGTTGGCGACGTCGGAAAAGGTTGCGGTGCCCTTGTCGGCGGCGACGACGAAATAGGGGTCGTCGCCGTCGCGGATCACGACATTCTTAGGATGCACGACCTTGCCGCCGACAAGGTTATCGGTGACCGACAACAGCGTACGGATGAAGATGCGATAGCATTCGGTGCCCTCGGCGAACCAGGCGTCGCGGTCCTCGGCCGGGCTCGGCAGCGCCTTGGGATAGAAGCCGCCCTTCGCACCTGTCGGCACGATCACCGCGTTCTTCACGCGCTGCGCCTTCATCAGCCCGAGAATCTCGGTGCGGAAGTCGTCGCGGCGATCGGACCAGCGCAGCCCGCCGCGCGCGACGGGGCCGGCGCGCAAATGGACACCCTCGACGCGCGGGCTATAAACCCAGATCTCACGCCACGGGAGCGGCTTGGGAAGACCGGGAACCTCGCTCGAATCGATCTTGAACGCCAGCGCCTCGGCAGCAGCGGGCGCGAAAGCGTTCGTCCGCAACGTCGCGCCGATGACGGCGTGGAACAGGCGCAGGATCCGGTCGTCGTCGATCGACTTGATGTCGGCGAAGCCCGCGCGAATTTCCGTGTCCAGCGCTTCGGCGCGCGCGGCGTCTTTCGCCTGCGGATCGTGAAGCGCGCGGAAGCGCTCGATCAGCGCCGCGGTCAGCTTCGGCGCGTGGCGCAGCGCCGCGACCACCGTGTCCATGCCATAGCTCGATCCGCCCTGGCGAATATAACGGAACCAGGCCCGCAACCACACGATCGCCTGCGGCGCCGTCTGCGTGACAAGAACGAGCTGATTGAAAGCGTCATTCTCGGCTTTCCCGTCGAGCACCGCGGCGATCGCATTTTCGATCGTCTCGACGTGCGGCAGCAGGGCCGTCTCGTCGACATTGGCCGGCAGCCGAAGCGAGAAATCGTGGATGACGGTCGCGTGTTGCGGCGCCGTGGCATCCTCGTCGATGCCGGTACGCACGTTGAGTTCGGTCGGGATTTCCTCGAGCACCTCGAACCCGAAATGCTCGAGCGCGGGAACCACGTCGGACAGCGCCAGCGGACCCGCGGCGCTATAGACTTTGAGCCGCAACCGGTCGTCGCCGTCGAGGCTCATCTTCGCCAGTCGCACATTACGCGGACGATCGGCGTCGAGGTCGCGCAGGCGCAAGATGTCGCGCGCGGCTTCCTCGGGGTCATAGAGATTGCGGTAATTTGCCGGAAACATCGGTGCGAACCGCGCGGCAAGCGCAGCCGCCCGGCCAGGGTCGCCGCGCTTTGCAAGCGCCGCCTCGACCTCCGGCTGCCAACCGCGGACCATCTGTTCGAGCTGGGCGCCCAGCGTGTCGGCGTCCGGCACGACACCGCCGCTGCGCAGGTCGAGCGTGTAGCGCAGCAGCGCAGCACCGCCGTCTTCGAGCACCATCGTCCAGCCGATCACGCCCGCCTTCGCCTCGCGCACGAGCAAAGATTCGACGGCGAGCCGGCGGCCGGTTGAGACTTCGTCGCGCGGGAGCCAGACGAAAGCGAAGAGGTGGCGGCCCAGCGCACTTCGCACCATCACGATCTTGGGCCGCGGCCGGTCGGTAATCGACATCGAGGTGAGCACCAAATCCTCGAGCGATGCGGAATCGAACGCGATCAGCAGGTCGTGCGGCAGCGCGGTGAGCGCATGCGCGAGCGCCTTGCCCGCGTGCCCCGTCGGATCGAAGCCGAACTTTGTCATCAGCGCGTCGAGCTGCGCGCGCAGCATCGGGACCTTGGCGGGCGGGGTCGACAGCGCGGCGCTGGTCCAAAGGCCGGCGTGGATCGACAGGCGCTCGACCGCCTTGCCCTTCATTTCGGGAACGACGACCAGATCGAGCAGCACGCGGCGATGGACCGCCGACAGGCGGTTCGACTTGATGAGCAGAGGCGACGGGTTAGCGCCCTTCTTCGCCTGCGCGTCGAAATATTCGAACGCGGCTTCAAGCGCGGCGGGCGAGAGCAACTGTCCCGTGCCGCTCGCCGAAATCCCGAGCGGATCGTGGACCGCTCCGTCGCGGGTGCGCCATTCGTGGCCAAGCTGCGTCATCGCGCCGCCCTCGAACCAGCGCAGCAGCTCGGCGGCTTCACCGTCGGCGCGCATCGCGGCGTCGGCGAGCATCGCGGCGCGCATGGCTTTCCAGTCGGAGACCGCGGCGCGAACGTCGGCGAGCGCGCCTTCCAGCGCGTCGAGCAGACGGCGGCGCGCCCGCGCGTCGCCGCGTTCGATTTCCATATAGATTACGGACTCGCGGGCCCCGCCCGTCTTGGCAGTATCGACTCCGGTGAGCCCCCCCTTCGCATCGCGCTCGACCGAGACGACAGGGTGCAGGATGCGGTGGATCGCAAGGCCCTGCGCGCTGACGATCTGCGACACCGAATCGACCAGGAACGGCATGTCGTCATTGACGACCGCGAGCCGCATGCGGCGGTCGGTGCCGTCGGCAGCGATCGGTTCGAGCAGCAGCGAGGGCTTGCCGTTGGCGCGTTCAAGCGCCGCCCGCGCGGCAAAATCACCCGCGGCGGCGAGCGCCTTCGCATCGAAATCGTCGCCCTCGCCCGGCAGCGCGCTGGCTTGCAGCGCGGCCGACAGGGCCTTGGCGATTTTAACAGGGGCTTGCGGCGCCGAGGAAGTTTCGGCGTCGGCGGTTTCGGTCAGATTAGAAGGCATAGGGTTGCAGCATCCCGACGAAAAGAGGTGGGTCGCTGCCGGGGGATGGCCGAGACCCTTTCGCTAACCGCTCCTATGCGCCTGCGGCGCGCGTGGCTCAACCCCCGCGCACCGTTCACGCAAAATAATTTCAATTCATGGTTTGTCTGTTACGCGGCGGGTCAGGCGCCGGTGATCGGAACCGCTTTTTTGGCGAGCCTGGCGACGAGCGCCGCATCGTCCGCGGCTTTCGCGACAATGCCGATATGGCCGCCAGGCATCGCGCGCGCGAGCAGGACGACGAACTCTGCCTCGCCCGCATCATGCTCCAGGATCAGCGCGGGCTGGGCGCTGCGCAGCATCGCGAGCTTTTCTTCGCTGGTTTCGGTTGCCGGCCCTGCCGCGCTACGGCGGGCGCGCGCATCCTTGACGAGCCCCTTCAGGCCGCCCGGATAGCCGTCGAGATAGGCGACGAGGTTGCCGCGTGCGATCCCTTCGTCCTTCGCATGCGCGAGCACGCATGTATATTCGGCGAGACGCGTCTTGTCATATCCAGCGCCGAAGACGAGCTTGACGACCGGAGTCATCGGCGCCCGCGCCTGGGCCTTCAATCCGGCGTCTTCGAGGAGTTCGGCGAAGGCGTCGGGCTGCGCCTCGGCAGCGAGCGCAAAATCCCATGCCTTGCTCACCGCCTGATACAGCGCGGAACGGCTACGGCTGTCGGCGGATCGTGCGCGTTCGGCGGTCTCGCGCGCCAGCGCCAGCCAGTCGGCGAGTTCGGCACCGACGCCCGGATCGCCAGAAACAGGGTCGGCGTCGTCGATTTCGGCCGCCGCCTCAACCGATGGCAAAGCGCCATCGTCGTCGAGGGCCGCGAAGCCGGGCGCCGCGCCGCTCTCGTCGTCGATATGCTGTGAATCGGGACCATCGGCCCACACCGGCACCGGAGCGATGAGCGGCGCGGCGCCACGCAGCGCCTGCTCGACCGAAAGCTGCAGTTCCCCGGCCTGATCCGCGGGCAGTGCTTCCTTCCAGTTGATGACGCCCATGATGAAGTCGATCGTGTCGTCATCGGACGAGAAGGGCAGCAGGATGCCCCGGTACATGATCGTCACACCGCGGTCGTTCACGAATTCGGCCTCGAAGCCGATAGGGGCCCGGTTCGCGATGATCTGGAGATAATGGTCGGTCAGCCGCGACAGCAGCGAGCGGCCCGGAATCTGGTTGATGTAATGAACATCGTCGTCGATCTGCGATTCTTCGCGGAGGCGTTCGCCGATGTAGGAAAGACCGGGATTTTCGATCCCGGCGGTAAAATCGAGAAGCACCGAATAGGGGCCGAAGTCGGCGCGATCGAGGTCGAGGTCCTCGACCGACGGATAGGCGCGGTCGGCGAGCAACGACGCCCAATAATTATAGGCCCGCACCTGCATCCGCCGTTCGTCGACGCCGACCACCGGGGGCGCATCGATCGCGCCGTCATCCTGGTCGTGGCTGCCCGAAAGCAGTCCGCGCAAGCTGTCCATCACATGTCCCCAAACGCAAACATCGGCGGAAGTCATGCATCAGGACTGGTAAAGGCGGCGTAAACGATGGCTTCGAACAGAGTCCTTTGCTGGACAGCGGACCACGAGCATCCTCGACATCTTCGGTGGCGAATCTTTCTCGCGCTCGTTCAAAAAATGTTTCGGCGATTTTTGTCGAGCAATGCCCCTTCCGATATTTATCCCATTGTACGGGCATGAAAATGATCGAAAGCACCAGCATGTTTATTTTCAAACACTAATGGCAAATTAACCATGGGGCCGAAGCAAATCCTTAAGACCGGCGGGATATACAGTCCTTAGTTAAAAGGACTTACACCATGCACATTTTCACTGTTCGGGCCCTTTTTTCGGCAACCGCCATTATTGGAGCCATCGCAGCAACCGGTGCCGCTTCGGCTGCCGAAAACGGCAGCCAGTCTTTTGCGGTTCGCGCACATGTTGCCGAATCGTGCGAAATCAACGCTTCGACGATTCTTACCGGTAACGGAGCGGGTTTCGCGGCTGGATCGGTCTTCGAAAGCTGCAATACACAGGAAGGCTTTCAGGTCGTAGCCCAGCATCGCTGGCTCGAACAGAACGAACGCGTGATGTTCAACTATGCCGGACAGACCAACTTCCTGCAGCACGATGGCTGGAGCCATGTTGCGACCCGGCTTGGCGCGAAGTTCGGGACGCGCCCGATCAGCGTGCGCTATGACGGGCTGACCGAGCCGCTATCGATCGGCTTGACGATCACGGCGCTTTAACGAAAGCCGTCATCAGCGGAGATGCAAGAGAGGGAGGAGCATGGCTCCTCCCTTTTTTGTTTCAGATCGGCGTAACCGACACGGTGACACGATCATTGTAATCGCCCGCGCGCTGTTCGGCATCGGGGATCACGGTGACGGCTACGGGGAACAGATCGCCGGTGGCGCTGCTGTGCGTTCCCCTGGTGAGCGAACCGCCGCCAGCGGAGCTCATCAAATGTCCGCCGATCGTCATCCGATAGGGGAGGCGTTCGACGCCGCCGGTACGTACCAGCGCGCCCGAATTTTCCGATGTCACCTGCATCTGATAGGCGGAGGTGCTGAGGACCCGCACCGCGAAGGGCGGCGAACGATTGACGACGTTGGGCGTCAGTTCGCCGAGTTCGAGGCGCGCCGAGCCGCCGCCACCCGCCCCGGCCCCCGCGAAGCGGATGGCGGCGGTTGCGGGGATTTCCAGATGAAGCTCGGTGCGCTGGTTCGCAACCTCCGACGAACTGTCACGGCCGCTCAACGCGAAGAGCAGGCTCGTCGAATAGTCCCCCGAGTGGTCTCCCCAACCCACCTTGGTACGAACCTGGTAGGGAACCGAGACTTCGCGTCCCGCCGGAATGACAACCGGCGATGTTGCTTCGCCGCCGGGGCTCGTTCCAGGCGTCAACGACGCGATCTCGCCACCGGGGCCCGTCAGCACATATTCGGGAAACCATCCGGCCGACCCCGCGACGTCGCGCCCGACCGTCAGGCGAAGCTGGCAGATGCTATCGCCGTCGTTGCGCAGGCGAACCGAGAAGCGTTCGATCAACTGGCCGCTGCCGAACGTCGCATCGGGGCGGATTTCCACCACCGTCGGCGCGCTGGCAAAGCTCGGCACGCATTCGGCGGCCGCAGTCGTCGGCACCATCGCGGCCAACCCCAAAGCCATCGTGATTGTCTTGGTCATGGGTGACACTCCTACTTGCCCTGGGGGCTGATCGAGAGCGAAATCTCGCCCAGTTGCTGCAACGGCTGCGCATCCGCGGGCACCGTTATTGTAAAGGTTCCGCCGCTTTCGAGCAACTTTACCTGATAGGACTTGCCCGGCCGCATTCCGATCACGGCAAAACGGCCGACCGAATTGGTAAAGAAGGGCTGCGTCTGGAAGTCGGCATCGTCGGCCGACGAGATGGTGCCGGACAACAGATCCGCCCGCGTCCCGTTCAGCGTCAGGAAGCCATATCCGCTGACGGTCGCGTCGCTGCCGACGATGAGGTGGTAACCGCTGCGATAGGAGGGGAAGAGCGTTTCGATCCCCGGCCCGATATCGTAGCCGGTCGGTCCGTTGCGCAGGTCATAGACAAGCGTCTGGCGCGTGTAGGATTGCAGACGCGATTCAAGCGCCGGACCAAGGTCGCCCGAAAGCGCTTCATAGCGCTGGTCGCGCACCGACCGGCCAAGCACGACCTGCTGATCCGCAATTGCTTCATTCGGCTTGGCGATCACGAAGCTGTCGCTGATCGGACGCCCGATAGCGACGTTGCCACCCGCATAGGCGATCGACGTTCCGATCTGCAGGCGCGCCTGCTGCCGGTCGTCGATGCTGGAGAAGCCGTTGCCGCCGGTCGTAACCACAAGACGGCTGTTGAAGCGATTGCCGTTATAGTCGAACGCGCCATCGACGCTGGCGCTTCCTGGCGAGCGCCGGACACCGACGTTATAGCCGAAGCTGTCGACCCGGTCCTCGACGCTCTGCGAGGCGAAGGCCCGGAACGTCTCGCGGCGACTGTTGTATGAGGCATCGGCGCGCGCGCGCGGGCCGAACGGAATCGTCAGCCCGACGCGAACCCCGAATTTATGGGCGAAGGGCCCGGTGCCATATTCGACACCGCCGGTCACGCGGAAGCGGTCGGTGCGGTGGACGACCTCGGTAAAGATGGTGCGGCTGTTGCGGGCATCGGCGCGATCAAACCAGTTCACGCCGACGATCCACGACGTCCGCTCGTCGAAATAGCGGATATAGCTCGCGTTGATGTTCAAGGCTTCGGCGCGGTCGGTGACCGCGAGTGCATCGGCCAGAGTCGCGAAATTCTTGGTGCGATAATCCGCGCTGATCGCGATCTGGCTACCGCGTCCGGCGCCCCCGGTCTGCAGCGAGTAGCCGCCCCGCACCGAGAAGCCGGTCGAGTCGCCCGAGCTGCCCGCCAACGAGAAGTCGAAACGGCCGGGGATCGCTTTCGGCGCAACGATGATTTCGCCCGCCGCGACCTGAATGTCTTTCGACAGTTGCAGCGATCCGCCGAGGATGAGGCGGTTGCTGAGGCCGCGCCGGTAAAAGCCGCTGAACGCAGGGTCATTGCCATATTTCGGCCCCGCCTGGAAATCCCGCGCGACGAAGCCCACCGCAGCACTATATTCATCCTCGCCCGCCGACAGGTCGATCGTATCGACATAGGTGTCGAAATCGGTGATCTGCCGCCGCCCGGTAATATCGGTGATGAACAACTGGGCATTGGTACCCGCATATTGGGCGCGCAACTGGCCGAGGTCATAGGCGCCGGAATTGAGTTGCAGCGTTTGAACCTGCTGGCCGTCGATGATGACGTCGAGCGTCGCGTCGCGGTCGAGCAAGAACTGCTGGGTGCCAAGGCTGGTCAGCGGCGAAATGGCGTTGAAAACGCGCCGCCCCTTTTCGACGGCCACGCCGCCGACGAGCGTGCCGGCGATGATCGGCAGGCCGTTGAGCTGCAAATCGCCCGCGCTCCAGCGACGAAATTTGTCATATTCGTCGTACACGAGACGGGCCTGGCGCCGATACAGACCCGACCCCGTGGTCAGATTCTTGTCGTAGCCGCCATCGAATTCGAAAACGAAATTATTATAGCGTACCGCGCCGTTGACCAGCATCGCCGGCGTCTCGACCGAGTTGAAATCGATTGAGGTGATATCGGCCATCAAATTGACATAGGCCGAGAATTTTTCAGGTTGCGAGGTGATCGGCACTTCGGATGCCGAAATAAAGCCGAGAAGCTGTGCCTCGCGGATCGACGGGTCGATCCGCTCGATCACGATTTCCAGCCGCGCCGCATCATAGCGCAACGTCACGCCGGAAGCAGCGACCTGTTCGAGCGACACGAAGGGCGTTTCGGGCAGGTTCCGTTCGAGCGCACTGCGCGCGTCGATCTTGAGCAACGGAGCGATATTGGCGAGCAGCGACTGGCAGTCGATCTCGGCCCGACCGTCGGCGAGAACCCGGACCATCACATCGTCGTAAAC
>JAEWIL010000165.1 GCA_023387085.1 Pseudomonadota bacterium
CGACGAGGATGTCCGCGCGCGGTGCGGATAACGACAGCCCTTGCAAAGCCGATCTTCCCCAAATCCCGTGACGCCCGATGGCCGCTACTTCGTCGTCCGCGGCCGGCTTTGGCGTATGTCCGACCCGGACTTGCCGGAGACTGAGCGCGCGCGTCTTGTGTCGGAGTTGCTGGCGGCGCGGCGTGCGGTCCGCACGGCACGCGACGGGAAGGATGCCGCCGCGATGCGGCGTGCAAGAGCGGACGTCGATCGTGCGAAGCGGGCGCTGGGGGAGCGGGGACCGGTGTGGTGGTCCGACGATGCGCCCGATCTCAATCGCCATATGGCGATCAATACAGATTATGCTGACTGGTTCGAGGCGCTACCGCCCGAGTGACGCGGCCGGCCATGGCGGTCGTTATATGCCGGAAAAGGTAAAGCCCCGCTGCGCAAGGCTGCGGGGCTTTCCTGAAGTCCGGCCCGAAGGTCGGAACTTGCGATATATAAACGTCGGGGCATGCGGTAAGTTGCACGGCGACGATTTTTACGCGGCCGCGAACCCGGCCTTGTTCATAGCCGAAGTGACATGGGCATTGCCCTCGACGCCGAGCGCGTCTTTCAGCTTGGGAACAATTCTTCCTCTTCGCTCTTGATATGCTTTTCGATGTCGGTGCGAAACTCGCGAATCTTGGCGATGCACGCCGGATCGGAAGGCTGCATCTCCGAGAGGTCGAAGAGAGTCTCCTTGTTGAAAGTGAGCGAAAGCTCATGCCGAAACCACGTTCCCCGGTCGCGATTGTTCCGGCAGTCCGTCGCAACGCCAAGGCGGTTTCGCCCGATTGGGCTGGCACGCTCGCCGTCGCCGAGGGCCCATCGAAAAATCTGCCTGTCATGGGTCGGGTTGCACCCGTCCGGCGCAACTATCGCTGCTGAGCCGCGTTGCTGAGATCGTTCGCCCGGCAGGGATGCTTGACCGCGATGAACGACGAAGGACCCCCCGCGCCGGTGCGCGTGCGGGGTCCTTATATTTCCGGGTCAGAGCGAGCGGCTACCGCGCCTTGCGCAGATTATGCGGCGGTGCGAATCGCTGCGAGCGTCCGCTCGTCGCGTTCGCCGCCGAACCAGCGCTCGAGCGCCGCGCCGAAGAGCGGCTTGCCGCTGGCTGCCTCGAACAGCGTCAGCGACGAACGCAGCTTCATCGCATCGACCGCACCGAAGATCGGCTCCGGATCGTGCCCGGTCAGATCCTGCAGCGCCGAAACGCATTCGATGTAGCGAGGCCCAAGCAGGGGATGCTCGAGATAGGCGCTCGCTTCGTCGAGCGAGGCGATCGCATAGCGCTGCGCCATCGCGCTCCGCCCGAGCCCCGTGAATTGCGGGAAGACGAACCACATCCAATGGCTGCGCTTGGCGCCGCGGCGGATCTGGTCGAGCGCCTGGCGATAGATCGGCTCCTGCGCCTCGACGAAGCGCTGGAGGCTGTCCTCGCCCGTCATAGCGCGAGCGCGCCCTGCGCGGGCGGCTGGCCATAGACCTGCCTCGGTATGAGGCTGCCCTCGGGGAGCCAGTTCAGGATTTCGCTCGCGGGCACGCGCGGGTCGACCAGTCGGCCCAGCGGTCGCGGGGAAGGGGAATGATCTGGCGGTGATGATAGGAGGCGATGTCGGGGCCGGCGTCCATCGTCAGCAGGCTGAACGCCTCGCCGACATGGGCATCGCGCCAGATGCCCGCCATGCAGAACCAGCGATGGCCCCTCAGCGTGAACAGCCATTTGTCGAGGCGCTTCTGCGCCTTGTCGGTGGGGTCGGTGAATTCATAGAAGCCGTCGCAGAGGACGAGGCAGCGTTCGGTTCCGAGGTCGCGGCGCTCGGAACGGACGTTATAGACGGGCTTGCCGCCCTGACTCGGCCAGCTCCAGCGCCGGTTGACAAGTTCGTCGATCGCGTCGCCGTCGCTGCTCTTCACGATCGGTGCCATGTCGGTGATGCGGACATCCTCGCGTGCAGGCACGTTGGGCGTGCCTTCGGGCATGTTGATCTTGATCTGGAGGTCGTCGAAATCCTCGAGGATCGAGGCGATGTCGACTTCCAGCCGATAATCATTGCACATATCCGTGCTTCCCCTGACATTTTTGCGCGCCCTTGCGACTCATCTTCGTTCCCATTATGTTCCGAATATGCGTTTGGCGCCAACCCCTTTCGACCCCGAGTCCCCGGACGGTTGCCGCGCGCTCATAAGACGCAATCCGGACAATGAAAGCGAGATCGAAATGGTCGAGGCGGTGTGGGGCAGCGACCCGCGCTTCGCCGACGGGATCAATTATCGTTTCGTCAGGTCGGAAGGACGCGCCTTTCCGAAGCGCCGCTGCCTCATTCCCGCTTCCGAATTCCGCATGGGGTCGGGCGATCATCGCTACCGCGTCACGCTCGACAGCGGCAATTTCTTCTATCTCGCTGCGATCTGGGATCCGCCGCTGGCCGACTGGCCGCTCTCCTATCGCATCCTGACGATCGCCGCGGGGGCCGACATCATCCCCTATCAATCGCGGCATGGCGTGATCGTCCAGCGCCGCGACGTGATGGGCTGGCTCGACGGGAGCATCCCGAACGAGCTGCTGTTCGAGGAGCCGCCGCGCCACAGCTTCTTCGTCGAGCCGCTTCGCGCGCAGGCGGAGCTCGCGCTGTGAGGTCCGGCTCTGGCGCGCGGGCGCTGTGCCCGGCGCCGCAGGTCGATCTGTTCGGGTCGCCGCCGCTCCCGGGACTGGCCTATGCCGACGACATCGTGAACAAGGCCGAAGAGGCGGCGCTGATCGAGAAGATCGCGGCGCTGGATTTGAGGCCGTTCCAGTTCCAGCAGTGGGAAGGCAAAAGGCTTACCCGCTCGTTTGGCTGGACCTATGATTTCCAGACCGGGCGGTTCGCCCCATCGGAGCCGATCCCCGAATGGCTGGCGCCCGTGCGCGAGCGGGCGGCGCATTTCGCGGGGCTTGTCCCGTCCGAACTCGTGCAGGCGCTGGTCATCGAATATGGCGTCGGCGCCGGCATCGGCTGGCACAAGGACCGACCGGTGTTCGGGCATGTCGTCGGCATTTCGCTCGGCGCCGCCACGGCGATGCGCTTCCGGCGACGAGCCGGTTCTGGTTTCGAGAGGGTGTCCATGCCTTTGGCGCGCCGGTCGATCTACCATTTGGACGGCGAAGCGCGCAGCGATTGGGAACATAGCATCGCGGATATGCCCGAGCCGCGCTGGTCGCTGACGTTTCGAAGCCTGCGCTAAGCCCGTTCGCCGGACAAAACCCGTTTCGCCGCGCGCGACGCACGAGACGCTATTTTGAGGAACGGTGGCAGAAAAATTTTACGGCTCGATCGGTGTGCGACGCAGAACGGGACATGACAGCGTGAGGCTGTTGCGGCGCTGCAACATTCGGCGCCGATTACGCTACGGAACGCGCATTGTTGCTGGCGTTGGAAAGCAATCGCGCTATTTGCCGCCTCGCGACCCAGATGGAGAGCTTTCTCCATTGCTCCTTGCGGCGGCCCTTCGGGGTCGCCGTTTTTTCATTTCTTGGCGAGTGGAAATGGGAGAGCCGTGAAGCGCATTGGCGGACGGAGCCGGTGTTGCAAGATTGCAACATTATTTCACAATAATGAAATAAAAGTACGATGGCTGTTCCTGATTTCGGTCGGACACGCGTCTTTGGGACGTGCGCATGTGACGCACGACCAAGGAGGACTAAAATGAAAAAATACGTTTCGGCTGCGGCTCTCGCCACCGCGCTCGTCGCATCGCCTGCCTTCGCGCAGGATGCGGGCTTTGCAGGTCCGCGCGTCGAGCTGCTTGCCGGCTATGACATCGTCGAAGGCGACGAAGGTCTCGTTTATGGCGTGGCCGCGGGTTACGACGTCGCGGTCGGCCAGGGCACGATCGGCATCGAAGCCGAGATCAACGATTCGACCGTTCGCGAAACCGCGACCGACTTCGACGTGGTCGGCGACGAACTCACCATCGGTGCGGGCCGCGACATTTACGTCGGCGGCCGTCTCGGCTTTGCGGCAGGTCCGCGCACGCTTCTCTATGCGAAGGCCGGCTATGTGAACGGCGCGATCGACGTCCGTTACGACGACGGCACCAAGGCTCGCCCGAAGGGCGACGGCTATCGCATCGGCGCCGGCATCGAGCAGCAGCTCAATCTGCTCGGCCCGAAGAGCTATGCCCGCGTCGAGTATCGTTACTCGAACTATGGCAACATCGATTACGCCGGCACGAGCATCGCCGCGAACATCGACCGTCACCAGATCCTCGTCGGTCTGGGTCTGCGCTTCTAAGCGCTCCGCGAGGTCCCTATCGCGGACTGTGCCGAGAGGCTCCCCGCCGCGCGCCTTGCTAGCGCGGCGGGGAGTTTTGCAAGGCTGATTGATGCACAGCTTCTGCGCTGTCGCGCCCGTGCTTCCTGGCCCAGGCGATGGCTCCACTCCGAATAATCATGCTTCGAAAGCGCAACAGGATGTTCAAACGCCTCTTCGTCGATCATCCGAAAAGCGTCGACGAGACATATCTTGCGCATTTCGGCGTCGCGTCCTCATTCGGCGTCGGGATGATCCGCGGCGGACTTTGTGCTCTGGTTCACGCCGTTGTGCCGGGGTGGTGCATCACCACGGGTAGCGACACGATCCAGCGGCTCCATCGCATCATGGTCGAAAAGCGGCGCGCCAAGGCGCACGGGCTTGTCCAGATGAACAGCGTCGAATGGGTGCTCTGACGATCGGCTCGCGGGCGAAGCGGGCGCGGCTGCGCGAGCGAATGCGGAACGATCGCGCCTATTTGGAGAAGCGACAATGTTCCAACCCGACATCGAGATAGACCATCATGACCGACTCCTCCAGATACGGAGGCTTCGCCAATCCGGGCTCAAATATCGCGAGATCGCCGCGGCGCTCGGCATCTCCGCCGCGCGGCTTTCGCAGCTCCGCCCGCAGGTCGACCGGTTGCCGCATCTGGAACCTTTGACCCCGATGGCGGATGTGTCGCCCGAGACGGCGCTGGCGTTTCTGCCGCTGAGCCGCCGCACGCGGTCCATCCTCGCCGCCTCTACGTTCGAGACGGTCGCGGACCTGATGGCGGCGCAGGGCAGGCGGTTCGGTCAGGAAATGCTGCCGCATTGCGATCCGCGCTCATGGCGGGAAATTCGCACCTGCCTCGCCGTGCTCGAGGCCAAAGGCATCGCCGTCCGCGGCGTGATCGCTGCCTGAGGTCCCGGCCGGGTCAGTCGAATTGGACCGGGCTTCGCATGGCCGGTTCATCCTCGGCTTTGGCCGGTTTTTCGGCCGGGGGCGGACTCTCGGTCACGATCTCGGCGGGCATTTCCGAGTAGACATATGTTTCGGGGTCGGCCGTCAGTCCGATCGCGGGTGGATCGCTCGCACCGACCTTTTCGGTACATCCCGAAAGTGCAATCAGAAGCCCGATCGCCGCAGCTCTACCTGTCATGGCCACTATCCTTCCACGTCCCTTGGACGGAAATGGAATCCCCGGCGGCCCACCTGGTTCCGAGGCCTATGCTCAAGGCCCAAAGCGCTTGGCATCTTCTTCGAAGGTCGTGATCATCGGTCGGAGGATTTCGAAATTCTCGTTGCCGCGCACGTCGGTGTAGATCCGGCTCATTCGCTTATAATGGGCGATGGCGCGCACCGCGCTCTCGGTGAAGACGACATGGCAATCGCCTTCGCAATCGTCGCCCGCCACCATGAAGACATGCCGGTCGAGCGCCGGTCCGGCCGCGCCTCTGTCGTCTTCCACACAGCATCCCCCCTGTCTCTTGCCCGCTCCGGCCAAATAAAAAGAGAAGCATCTCGTCATGATAGACGCACGACGGTCGCGAATGAGGAAGCGATGCCGTCAGGAATGAGCGATATTTATGGGCTTGCGGGATCGGCTTCGGCCGCCGGTCCGCATCACGCAGTATTGCGCCAGCGTTTTTCGACCATACATAGCACTGGAAGCGATGCGGCTTGCGACCATGGAACGCGCCGCGATCGGGAAAAAGGTCGATAGCGACCGGAGCGGCAAGGACGTGTCGCCGATCATCGAGAGTGTGAGACTATGGCGAATGGCTGGGCGCGCGACGGCGCCGTACAGGATCAGATCGACGACACGGTGGCGGATGCGGTGAAGCTCGCGCGCCTGCGCCTCGCCGAAGGCGCGGGCGCGGATTATTGCGACGACTGCGGCGAGCGCATCCCGGCGGCGCGGCGCAAGGCCTTGCCGGGCAGCCGGACCTGCGTCGGCTGCCAGTCCGTCCGTGACGGCAAGCAGCGACAGAGCGGCATCAATCGCCGCGGGAGCAAGGACAGCCAACTGCGCTGATATGTCGGTGAGTTCGCCCAGATATTGGCGCGCGGGAGACGAGCATGTCCGACGATTATGAGCATGGGCGGCGCGACGGGCTTCGTCTCGCGCTGGCCATCCTCGCCGCCGAGGAGGAGAAATGGGAGGTTCTGCTCGGACAGAGCCGGTCGTGGCGGACGAACAAGGATCGCGAAGTGCGTCACAAGGCGCTGCAGGTAGCGCAGAAGCGCTTGCAGACCGCGCTGGGGCGACTTGCGCCGGACGATTGCGAGACGTCCGACGAAGAACTGGCCGCGGCGCTTGCCAAGGCGGGGCTGTAGGGGGCTCGCGGCGCACCGTTCATCGCATATCGGAGCGCATCGCGCGATTGATTGGGCAACTTTACCAGACGCTTGATCGTTGCTGGGCAGGATGCCGGTCCGATGGCCGGCACACTCTCACGAAAGGAACGATCATGTTCGATAACAAGAATGTCGCCACGCTCAATTCGCTGATCGCCACGACGCTCGACAGCGTCGACGGCTATCGCAAGGCCGCCGAGGAAGCCAATGCCGCGCAGTTCCGCGAGATCTTCCAGAGCCGCGCCAACGAACGGCAGAAGCTGGTCTCGGACTTTCAAGCGAAGGTGCGCGAGCTTGGCGGCGAGCCCGAGGACGACGGCACGATCCTCGCCTCGGCGCACCGCGCTTTTCTCGGGCTTCGGGATAAGCTCACCGGCGCACGCGACGATGATGCGGTGATTGCCGAGGTCGAACGCGGCGAAGATCATATCAAGTCGAAGTTCGAGAATGCGCTCGGCGATGCCGATCTCGATGCCTCGGTGCGTCAGCTGATCGAAACCGGCTATGCGTCGGTTCGCGAAGGCCATGACCAGATGTCGGCTTTGAAGCACGGGCTTAACGCCAGCTGATCCGGTCCCGCGAACCGGGTGAAAATGGCGGCTCCGGAGAGATCCGGGGCCGCCTTTTCGTTGGGAGCGCCCTGCTCGGCAAGAAAGTCGTGCGATTTGCCGCCTGTCGTTCGTCTTTCATCTGGGCGCCCCGCGCGCACGCGCGCCTTGCGGGCGGACGATGGCTTGGGGCCGTGCCGTAATCGATCGGACGCGCCGTGAAGCGATGTTCGGCAAGAGCGGGAGCGGCGGACTGTGGAAGGTAGGGCGAGTGGGGGGAACAGGACGGCCCTGGACCGGGGCCGACGCGCCGTGCGTATCGATCTGTCCGGGCGGCCGTGTCTGCAGTTTGCCGGCAGCGCCGGTGCGCCTAATGCCAGCTTGCCATGTTGCACGGATGTTACATGGAAGATCGATTTGACCTGCTTTTGTTCCCGCCTATTGGGCGAGAGAAAGCCCGGCTTGGGCTGGTGCTTGGTGCCGTATTTCGAAAAAGTACCGGCACTGTCTCCAAAGCCCCAAACTGCCATCATGCGGCCGTTGTATCTTCGGTGCTCCAACCCCAGTTCTTCGCGTGGTTCCTTGTCCCGTTGGGGTAGCATCCGCATTGCGCGCCGCCGAGTGGGGCGCCGGAATAGAAGCTTTGCTAGACCGTCTCCCGCCCCGCTTTGTTGAGCCTAGCAAGCTGGGTGCGCGCGCCCGGTCCGATGAGGTCAACGAGAAAGGCCTCGTCGGCTTCAACTATGCTGTCGCCATCCAGCAACTTGGAGTTCCATAGGTCGAGCATCGCTCCTTGATCGAGCGGCATCGGTAATGAAGCAAGAGGCAGCGCATCTTCAGGCAGGCCTAGTTCCAATCGCTTCAGTAGCTTCTCGCCTTCGCCCGCTTCCATCGAACGTCCCGTCACTATCGGCGTAATCCGAAAAATCGCGTCGAGCAGAAAGCGCGTACCATCAGCATAGCCCCGAATGTCTCCCGGACGGACCTGCGCGAATGCATTTAGCGAGTAATCGGTCTCGATGCGGGTCATGCTCTTGCCCTCGATCCAGTCGGCGATGACCAGCGCCCGTTTGCACCGGCCATAATAGCTCCGGTCACTCTCGGCGCGAGTTCTTGCGGCTTATCTCGAAGGCAAGTTCAATTTCGGAAATCTCTCAGTCATCGGTGGGCTTCGCTATACCCGCGTCAAAGTGACGTCGGACTTTTTGCGCGCGCCTCTTTTCTGCGATGAGAATTTCGAATGTGATCAAGCTTTTGCGGACGCTAATCGGAAATTTGTAACGGAGAAGGCGGCGCAAACGACATGGCTTCCTCGCGTCGTTCTAAACTACCGTCCAACCAAGGACCTTGTGGTTCGTGCCGGCTATTTCTCTACGACAGCGCGGCCCTCCTTGAGCCTGCTGACGTGACCCCCTAGTTTCCACCAGCCGGGATTAGAGCCCAGCAGCTTTGTTGCGCATGAGCGCGGTGTAAGCAATGGCCTGTGCAGCGGAGCCCGAAGGGCGTAGC